>JACQXV010000265.1 GCA_016208715.1 Candidatus Woesearchaeota archaeon
CATTCAATTACGAGAGTTCTGTACGGCCTGATCGCAGGCTTGTGTACGAGCAGGGTAATTTATTGGAGGAAAGCCGCCGGCTTACCGACATCACGGTTTACACCGACAACAGCACGGTGCGCAGGTATCATCTCGAATACACTAACCTCAACCCCTCACTATCATCACTTTCAGGAATCAGTTATTACGGCTCTGACAATATATCGCTCTTGCATAACATCACTTTCACACAGTACACTGCAGAACAGGGTTACACGAATAATGCTACAATGTGGGTTCCTCCAGTCTTGTTTTCTGACAATGTTCACACTGATTATGGCGCACGCCGTGCTGATGTAAACAATGACGGTTTTGCTGATATCATTCAAGGCCGTGCTTCGACTAGCGAAAAGAAGGTTTGGATCAACAACAGAACGAATGGTTGGGCTCTTGACAGTTCTTGGAATGTGCCTGACTATATTGTTGCGGCAGACGGCACAGACGCAGGAGTGCGCTTTGCTGACGTGAATAATGATGGCTTTACTGACTTTCTGAAAAGCAAAGCAGGGACTCGTGCTGTTTATTTGAACAATGGTACGGGCTGGAATGGTTCGTCTGCTGTGTGGAACATTCCGATCGACTTCGTAGATAGTTCTGGGAATGACTTGGGTGTTGTGTTGGATGACGTGGATCGTGACAACAGAATTGACATTGTCAAGTCTAAAGATAGCACGCGGACGGTTTACCTCAACAATGGCAGCAGCTGGGTAAGCACCGCGTACAGTCCTCCAGTTGATCTAATTACCGGCACTACAGACACCGGAGCACGCCTTGTTGACGTGAATGGTGACGGCCTGCCAGACTTTCTTAGAGGTAAGGATGGAACTCGTGATGCTTGGTTGAATAACGGCACGGGTTGGGTTTCAAGCGGGATTTGGAGTCCTCCAACAGATTTCACCACTGCAACAAAAACCGATAATGGTGTCAGGTTTGCTGACGTGAATGGTGATGGCCTTACAGACTTAATTGAGGATTTCGCGAACGGCAGCACAACAAGCCGCGGTGCTTGGCTGAACACAGGCAGCGGCTGGCAACTGAACAATAGCTGGCAATCTCCCGAACCATTCACTAAGGACGGTTACAACACAGGACGCAGGCTTGCAGACATTGATGGTGACGGCTTTGCTGACGTTGTAGTTTCTCATCAGGATTCAAGTCAGCAGTATTCTTTCACAAAGAACGCCACGCTGCCTTACTTATTGCGTCGTATCAATAACGAATACGGTGGTGTTACGTTATTGAATTACACGACTTCCACAAGGTACAATAACAGTGAGACTGGCAGGTCTGATATTGGTTTTAACTTGTTTGTGGTCAGTAATGTTACGCTCAATAACTCGTTGAATGATGCCTTTGCAGCAGTATCAAGTACGAGCTACAATTACTCTTTCGGCAAATACAATTACGAGAAGGCGGAGTTCAGGGGTTTTGGCATCGCAACGGAGCGCAAGCCTTCAGGCATTGTTCGGCATTACTTCTACCAGGACAGCCCGCGGCGGGGCAAGGAGTACAGAACTGAGGTACAATCTCTGAACAACTCTAACTTCTCCATCACGGTGAAGGAGTACAATTACACCTACGCAGGCGGGATCTACAATCTGAGCTTGTTGTTTTCGAGTGATTTCTTGTACGACGGTGCGAGCGCTGCGAAGGTGACGAATCGTTCGTTTGTGTACGATTATTATGAGAACTTGCTGTCTGTTCGCGAGCTCGGTGATGTTTCAGTAACTGGAGACGAGAGAACAACGAATTCCTCGTATGCGTTGGGTGTGAGTAATTGGATTTTAGACAAAGTAGCTTCAGTTACCTTGTACGACGCTGATAAGAATAAAGTAAAAGATACAAAATACTATTATGACAGCAGAGGTTTTCAGGGTATAGGTAGCACAGGCGATCTCACGAAGGTTGAGCGTTGGGATGACGGCGGCAATAACAGTTTCGCGTACTACACGTATGATTCATTCGGCAATGTCCTCAGTCAGACTGATTCTCTTGGTAACACCCAAAAGTACACTTATGATGCCACGCACACGTA
>JACQXV010000266.1 GCA_016208715.1 Candidatus Woesearchaeota archaeon
ATCTCAAATTTATTAACCTGCAATAGTTTTTTGAAAGTGCCGCGCTCCGCGCGGCACTTTCAAAAAACTATTGGGTTTTATTTAATGCGTGATCCTAAGCGTTAACTCTGAGCGTTGAAGCGCTTGCTGTGCGCCTGCAAAATCATCTCTGAGCAAAATATAGTGAGTCGATCGCAAATTAGGGTTTTGTGATGCGCACCACAAAACCCGTAAAAGCTAGAAGGACGAAGCGATCGACTGAGGCTGGCTCTTCTCAGCTCAAGCGGCTTATCGACTAGATGGAAACGGTTGCCGCAGAACGTTGGACGCTAAAGCTGTACTTTTCTCCGCTGCCTTCAGCACTTGTAAATCGAAGATAGTAAGTACCAGAACGCAGTGTTGGAGCCAAGATTGAACCTGTGTCTCCGTCTTCTACATTGACAAATAGGCTGGCGCCGTTGCTTTTTTTGACCGGATTACCATCGCTATCAAGCACAGTCAGGGCAATGGGTTGATCAAAGCTGTTGTTCGTGACCCGCGTGACCACTCGGCTAGTGCCACCAATATTAAACTTGAAGAAATCAGTATCGTTAGACCCCACACTGCCCGATGAAGACCGGGTCTGTCCCAGGCTCAAACTACCCAGGTTTTGAGCATTGTCGATCGACCCGCTGCCTGAGCCACCTTCAGATGATCTGCCTGTAGACAGACTCAGCTCATAGTCTTCATCTTTGCTACGCTCCTGAGCGCTTTGAAGCCGCAGAAAATAGGTTCCAGCAGCCAGTCTAGGCTCTTTGAGCGTAAAGGTTTTCAGAGCTTTGACGTTAGCAAACAGAAATTTGCCATTGCTGCCTTTCACGACGCTGCCACTTGTATTGAGAATAGAGATAGCGATCGGCTGATTACCGTCACTTTCATTCTTGAGCTTCGCTGAAAAGCGTTCCCGTCTGCCCAGCTTGAATTTGAAGAAATCGAGATCTTCGCCGCCCACATCTCCTGAGAAGTTATAGCTTCTGCCAGACTTGAGCGTGCCTAGATCTTCAGCATCATCTCGGTCATCGCCAAACTCGCTTCTAGACACTAGGCTTCTAGAACCAAAGTTCAATGAACTGTTGCGAGTCAGCGTACCGCTAGATGAAGCGCGAAAAAGTTTATTAGATGCCATATGTCTTGTCTACTGTGATTTGTCTGCTGTGACTTGTCTGCTGAGAAAACGATTTGCAATTGCACTCGGCTATAAGCTCAAATCTGCACTGTTTTTTGTGCAATAGCGCTCTGCCACTCTGAATGGGTAGGGTAGCCTACAAACAAAAAACGGCCTGATCGAGCATTCGCTAGGTTGTGATTTCGACCCTGAGCGCTCCAGCAATTAGAGCCGAATTGCTGATAGCTTCTACTTTTTGTCTCATATCTTTTTGCCTCAGAAGTGGGGAGGATTCAAGAAGGTCTGTGACACTTGCTAAAACACAGGAATGCTATTGCTCAACCGTTGATCCTCTCCTAGACGAAGCGATCGCATCAATAGTTCCTGACTGAGTAGATGGGGGGATGTTCTATCGGTCAGAATTTTTAATTTGCGCCAGACCTGCACTAGACCAGCACTAGGCGAATGAGCCAGTGGCGAACAAACAACAAGGTTTCAGCAATTTCTCAATTTGCCTAAAAAGCCAATTTTTAGAGGCTTATCTGGCACGATACGCGGCACCAAACCTCAGGTTAGGACTGCTGAATATACTCTATGCTAGAGGTCTTGTCGATCGCAGAAGCTCAAGCGCTCATGGCTCACTATC
>JACQXV010000267.1 GCA_016208715.1 Candidatus Woesearchaeota archaeon
ACCCCCAATGCTGTTGAATTAAGCATAGCGAATGGTGTTGGATTGCCATTTATTGATAGCCCTTTTAGTAAATCTTGGCTGAGAAGCACGAGGTTGTCGAGGGCGATAGTATTTTACACGGGATATTTCCAAAAGGATTTCGTTAAATAAAACAATGGCTTTGGCTGGATCATCCGGCACAAATGCGGCGGCATCAGAAGCTAGCGTCAGGATAGCATTTTTGAATTGGAACTCCTGTTTTTCCGATAAAATACAGGGCGGTGATTTCTTTAGCGGAAAAGGCTTTTTTATCATAGAGATTGGTCAAAAGCACGGATACCTTGCCGTCCAAATGAACCAATCTGACGATTCTCAGGCGGAGAAAACCACAATTCTCCCTGTCTTTAACAGGCAGTTTCTTCAGATAGTTATTGGAGGGAGCCACCCAGATTATGGCGTCTTTTTTGCCGCTTTTTATGAAAGCGGTGACAGATGCAAACGAACCGGATGCAGGGCAGCGGAAAATAAAATAGCCAGGGAAATTATCCAGCGAAAACCGAATCAGCTCAAAGCCGGGATAGCCCTGGTCAAACAGCCAGACACTTTTAGCCGGGTTGGGAATAAACGGCATAAGCTGCCTGGCCTCTTCCCGCTCATTGGCCTGCGGGATTCCGACGACGGTTCTGGCAATGGGCAGGCGGCGGAAAACGTCGTAAAGCGTGGAAACCAGGCACAAGGGGAAATGCCCTTTCCCCGGCGTTCCCAGACCGCTTTGCGGGTCGAATTTCTCCCGGATTTCTTTAGTTCCCGGCAGGGTAAACTTAGAACCATCTGTAGCGTAAACCGATAATCCATGCCACAAGCAGGCTGGATTATCCGGCATAAGTTCATAAGCCAAGGATACGGCGTCTTTTTGCAGGTCTTTGAAAATTTCCCAGGAAACTTTTCCTGGCACAGGTTACAGCGCTGCGGTGAACCGCTTCGGCGATCGGCCATGCCCCGCTGCGCCTGGCGTTTTTGAAAAATTCACCGCTTTTGGAATCAACGCCTTTGCCTTTTGGGCTGACTACCAGGGAAAGGATGAAGGTTATAAGTTTTGGGTAGGGAAGTTTTCGGGTACGGGAAAAATCAGTCTCTGACTTTTGATGGGCAGGATCAATGTTTTTGGGGATAAAATTCAGGAATTTGTTAATAATATTATCAGGTTGGCATACATTTTGGAGGCAAGTTCTGTGCCATTTTGAGTTCCTCCAGATTAAAGTTTAAAATATTTTCCAGGTAAATCGGCTTCATTAAAGTATTATCGCATAATTATAAGTAATAATCAATAATAATAGTTAGTTATGGCAACTTATTTGTTTTGTGCTTTCCTTAATTC
>JACQXV010000253.1 GCA_016208715.1 Candidatus Woesearchaeota archaeon
GAACGTCAGGAGAAGTTGGACAGACGAGTCGCAGAGGAAAAAGAGAGCGGCCAAAAGAAGCGCGGACGAAAACCTGATGAGCAGGCCGAGGTCAAGGAGCCAAAGATAAATTTAACGGATGAAGACAGCCGGATCATGAAGACGCGGCAAGGGTACATTCAAGGGTATAACGCTCAAGCGGCGGTTGATTGCGAGACGCAGGTTATTGTGGGACAAGCGGTGACGCAGGATTGCAACGACAAAAAACAACTTGAGCCGATGATGGCGATTATAGAGGCACAGAGCGGAGAAACCGCGGAAATTATTTTGGCGGATGCTGGCTATTGCAGTGAAGCGAATCTCTCTTTGGAGACAGAGGAGACCGAATTATTTATTGCGGTAAACAAAGAGTGGAAAACAAAGCAGGCGCAGCGGGAAGAAGGAAGTCCGCGGGGCAGAATTCCACAAGGACTGACGAGCACGCAATTAATGGAAAGGAAGTTGTTAACGCAGCGGGGCCGGAAGTATTACCGCTTGCGGGGGAAAACGGTCGAACCAGTTTTTGGCCAGATAAAAACGTGTCGAGGCATAACAACTTTGCGGCTGCGGGGGAAAGCCGGGGCTGACCTGGAATGGTCGTTATGTTGTACTACGCATAATTTACTAAAACTCTGGCGCTGGGGGATGAAAAATGCCTCAAAGAACTAAAAAGCGACTAAGGAAGAGCTATTTTCAGAAATATTTTTCGCTGAAAATTCACACCAGAGCATAAAATGGGAAATATTCACAAAACTGATGGTTTGAAACCGGATTGCGGCACAGGCTCTTAAATGATTAAATATCTTTCCTATAAATTAACCAAAAAAGTTCCGGCATATGGTTTGCCTGACGCGGAATTAGAAATCCATGAGGAAAAATCTATCGCTAAAGGCGATGCCTGTAATAGATTTTGGTTTGGCATGCAAAACCATTGGGGAACGCATGTTGACTGCCCGGCACATTTTTTTGAAGATGCAAAGAAAATTGTTGATTACTCTGCGGAGTTTTGGGTTTTTCATGCTCCGCAGATAATTTATCTGAAAACGGAGCCTGGTCAAATAATAGAA
>JACQXV010000254.1 GCA_016208715.1 Candidatus Woesearchaeota archaeon
AACGGAAGATGGCGAGCGTCGTGGCGACGCTGCGATGTGAGTAGCTAAACAAATACAATTATTTTATTTTTACAGTGAATATGATAACCATGCAACTTCTGATCGTGAATAACGGAACATCTCATCTCCCAAATCTTCAAGATGTTCTCAAGGGGCATCAAGTAAGTGTAATTTCAGTTGAAAATGTAAAGTGTGGGATGGATAAGCAGCATGATGCAGTGATTCTTTCAGGAGGAAGCAAGTATGAAGTAGAAGAAAATCCGCATCTCTTTTCTAATGAAATACGGTTGCTCAAGAATTGTAGAAAACCTCTCTTGGGAATATGTTTGGGTTTGCAGCTTATCGGGTACGCATATGGATGCCGGATCAGGAGGAACAAGAAGAAGCGTCAGGGCGATGTAAAAATACGCAAGTTGCAAGATGATCCTCTCTTCAAGGGGCTGGAGGAGACGATGACCGTTTTTGAAAGGCATCGCTGGTCAATTAAGCAGAACGCAAATCCTCAAAAAATCATCACGCTCGCCCGCTCAGGCGACGGAATCGAAGCAATTAGAATCCGCAACAGACCTATCTGGGCTACGCAATTCCATCCCGAAGAGGGTCAGGGCAACGATGGAAAAACAGTCATCAATAATTTCTTAGAGCTGGCCGCGCAGTACAACCGCGTGAAGTCGTAAGCTTAAAACATTGATCTTTCTTTTATCTTGAGTGCCTTCATCTTGCGCAATAGCGTTTCATAACGCAGTCCAATCTTTTTTGCGGTTGCCGAAAGATTGTTTTTGTTCTCAAAAAGTGCTTTGAGGATGAATGCCCTTTCAAATTCGTTCTCTGCGTTCTGCAGACTCACGTCCTCCTTTGGAAGTTCGGTCACGATGTTTTTTGACACAGAATCGACGTTCTTATACAGAGCATCAAACTTCACCGGATGGATGACGTTCTTGTAATGATCGAGCACGTCTTCGATGATCGTGTTGACTGCTTTTTGTCTGATTTCGTACGGCCTGATCATCTCTTCCCGAATACGCGCGACATCGATTCCAGCTTCATTGACTATCCGGTGTATAGACCGGCGGTCTACGCCCGCGCGGCGCGCAACCTCAGAAATGTTTCCATAACTTACCCGCAGAAGCCGTCGAAGATATTCCTGCTTGAAGCGGTGCTTTGCAGTCTTGAATCCTACGTCCGTATCGATTGTGAACTCAAGCAGCGGGCTCTTCTGCAGTTTTTCAGAGATATCTTTGTTGAGCTCTTCGATAGTCACCCCCAAGAATTTATGTAACGCGTCATCGATGATAGGTTCAAGGTTCTTGCGGAGGGGTTTCTCCACATTAGCGACTGCTTGGGCCTGCTCGACTCTCTGCTGCAAGGAGGACTTCTGAGGGGGATGTCGCACTTGCGCGTCGCTGCCTTGCCTAGGAGAATCTTTCTTGAGAGAATTCTTGTTTTTCATGCGCAAGAAATCGTCTTCGACCTTTATAAAACTTTGGGCGGAAATGACTGGTTGATTCGCTGACGATACGCTCAAAAAAGATAGCCCCGCCCTTTAGGGCGTTGGCTCTTTTTTGGCGTCCTAAAAATCCGCAGTCAAAGAAAGTGCCCGTCAAGCTTCGGGCTTTAGCCCGAGGTAGGGCGCTTTCGGCGGATTTTTATGACATCATCAACTCTGCTGCGCAGATGTCCAACAATAACCTAACAAAGTGAGCGACTAACAGCAGCAAGAATAATAGACATCTAGAATAGACATCTAGACAACCAGCGCATGATTCATTCTGGCTTCGAACAAAACTCACAAATGCCTCCGGAGAAATTTTCTGGAAATTATCTCCTTCTCTGATATTCTTGTTCATCTTGTTGGGCCATAAACCACTGGAATTCATTACGCGCCACGGGTCCACCTACAATCCTATCGATATCTCACTGCTCAACCTGGCCTTCGTCTGCAGACTCTGTCATGATATTACCCGTTCACGCACCATATACACATCGCATCCCTTGCACGCGCCCTTGCCATGCGAAACCAGGCACCCTCCGCCGCATAATGAAAAAAGCTCGCAGGTCTTGCAATCGGGATGGGTGTCCCGTCGCTCTCTGATTCGGGCAAACGCCTGCCGGTTCCAAATGTCTTCGAGGGATTCGTGCAGCAGGTTCCCGACGACCGCGTGGTCAGATGGGCACATCGTCACGCCGCCATTTGGCTGGATGTTGATCTCATCCTTTCCGGCTCCGCACGTGTTCACGTGGGAGAGCCACACGTCATGTGATGCAAGGAAGCACAGCGGCATGGGACCCGCGAGCACCAGAGGGATCGCTGCCTGTCTCTGCGCGGCCTCAATATCCTTGAGGAAGCAGGCCATCTCTTCCTTCGACAGTTCAAGCGAGTGTCGGTTATTGTCTGCGCTGCCGGAGTGATAAAGCCGTGTAAAGTTCGCAAATGACACTCCGAGATCATGCACGAGGCGGATATAGTCCTGTAGACATCGGTGGTTCTGCTTCGTGATGGTGAAGTTCGTAGAGAGAGGGATGCCCGCAGCGATGACTTTCTTCATGTTGGTGATAATGCGATCGAAGTGGGGCGTGTGTGTGACTAGTTCGTGCTCTGCTTTGGTGCCTTCAAGAGACACCTGGATGAATGCTATCTTTCCGCGCACTTGCCACAGGAAATCGTCGTTGATGAAGAATCCATTGGTCTGCAGCGACACCTGCAGTCCCTGCGCTGCGGCAAATATGATGATGTCGGCGCAGTGCTGGTCAATCATCGGTTCACCGCCAGAGATCACGAGTTTCTTAACTCCTGCAACGGCAAGTTTCGTGATGATCCTCTTCTGGCCGTCGAAGGATGCCTGCCGGGTGTTGTTTGTCTGATCGGCGCGCATCTCGTTGAGGCAGAACGCGCAGTTGTAATTGCATCGGTAGGTAATCTGGAACACTGCGGCTTGAGGTGAGCTCTTGCACGCGTTCGCTGCTTCGCCCACGGGCATCACGCGGCGGAGATAAAGTCTGCGTTAGGCGCATCCCTCCCTGCAGTGGACGAACCGTTCTTGGCAAGGGCTCGGTCGCACTCGGTGAGGAGTTCCTTGAAGAATTCGCACGACCCGGTCTTCTCGAGTTTCTGGCGCGCCTGCTTGAACCACAGTAGGATCGACGGCTCGCGTTTGCGCAGGACAGAGTTGAAGTCTGCTTGGGTGATCTTGCGCGCCTGCATGGTTTTGAGGTATTCCTTGAGCGCAAGGTCAGTGGCAGCTTCCACGGTCGCAGAGATGTCTGCTCCGGAAAAATTCTTTGTCGCCCCGGCGAGCTTGTACAGGTTGACGTCCTCTGCGACGGGCTTTTGCTTTAGGTGATGGCGAATAATCTCAAAGCGCGCCTTGAGGTCAGGTGGGGGCACATAGATTGTCGCGCCGAACCGTCCTTCGCGCCGCATGGCGACGTCGATGAGCCAGGGCTCGTTCGTGGCTGCAAGCAGCAGGATCTTCTGGTCTTTGGTGCCGACGCCGTTCATCTCGACCAGCAGTTGCGCGAGTGCGCTGCGCTCATGCCCCTGCGCGTTCGTCCGTTCGGACGCCAGCGATTCAAACTCGTCGAAGAAAACGATTGCTGGCTGGTTTTGCCGCGCTTGCTCAAAGAGGCGTGCAATGTTCTTTTCTGTTTCTCCCACAAACTTGCTTTTGAGGTCTGATGATTTGACGTTGAAGAACGCAACTTCTGCTTCACCCGCGGTTGCCTCGGCAATAAGTGACTTTCCGCAGCCAGGAGGGCCGTACATGAGGATGCCTCCCCCTATGCGTTTTCCGTAATACTCAAAAATCTCTGGATGCTTGAGCGGTTCGATGATTTTGAGGCGTATCTCTTCTTTGAGATCATCAAGTCCTCCGATGTCATCGAATGTCAGCTTAGGTTTTGCTGTCATGAATTGGTGATTTTCAATGACGTGAATCGCTCCGCGTTTCGTGCAGTCTTGAGTTTTGCGCTCGAGTGCTTGTGATTTTTCAAAGAGTGATTTGGATTTCTCGACGAATGCTGCTTCATCAGTACTGGTGGCTCTTAGGGAGAGATCAAGGTATCGTTCAGCGATTTCAAGATAGGTCTTGCTTGCGGCAAGCGGGTCTTTTCCGGCAATCGCATCTGCTAGCCGTTCGAGTTCTTGACATTTGTTAAGCGCTTCCATCAGGGCCTCCAGCGAAGGGAAAGTGGGCGATGTAGTTTTTGTGCGTCAAAATATTTGATGAAAAGCAGTTCCATGATTATCCTGTTTTTAACATTCCTCCTGTTTTTGCGGAGGACGCCGCTTGCAGGCATTCGTGTGTGATCAACTTTCGTGTGTTTATCTTTCGTTGTTTCCATAGGCGTCCTGAGGTTCGTTAGAGAGCGCTGCGAGAGTTCTTGCTGGAAAGGACGTAGCGAGCGCGTTGCTCGTGCTTGCACTCTGTTTTTTTTGTGAAATGTTTTCTCGCAATCGCGCGCGTTCCTGAGTGATGCTGGATCTTCTCGACGCGCTTGAGAGCGAGTAATCATGCGTGCGGCAATCGTACGGGCTCGTGCGCTCTCTGGTTCCTTTTGTAAATGCGGCTCGAATGCGCGCAATGGCCTGCGGCACGGATTCGTTCCCAAGCAATTCTTCATTCTTCATTGCAATCGGGTAATTCTGAGGTGCGTGTTCGGCCGCAATGTGCGCGTGATATAGTGCTGATCTGTAGTGAACGGATGGAACTCGCGTGATGGCGGCATACTGTTCGCCAGCGCGTTCATATTGCTGCACTGGTGCTTGTGCGTTGTACACTCGTTGATGAAGATTTTCGTGCAGTAATTGGTTATATTGGTTATATTCTTTTAGTGCATGATGTTGTTCATACAGGGGAACGCAGCTTGTTCTTTGCAACATGCCGCTGTTTGGCGCAGCGACGCCCCCCGGATCGTAAAAATCGCGCATCATCATTCGTGCAGCTGCTCCGAAAAACTTCGATGACCCGCATGACATTCATATCACCAGGCGAACAAAGAAGCGGTGATTGCTTTTAAAGAAATTGCGAGAAGAAACGACAAGACTGTGACGATTATGTCATGCCGCTTGCTTGCGTAGATAGGCCTCTTTGTATGGAATGAACAAAGACAGTGAAAGAAATAAAATTGGCGTATTTGTTTATGGCACGAGAGGAAAATGTTGTGAAATCTTACGAACAGTTTAGCGTATCTCGTCTTCAAGCGGTTTCTTCTTTGATGCGGAATTTCCAGACAGGCCACCTTGCGCGGCGGCTTTCTGTTTTGCGATCGCTTCGAGGTCCACGCCGAGTTCCTTGAGCGCACCGACATGCATCTGCATCAGCTGTTCAACGATGCTGAGTATCTTGATCATCTCTTCGCGTTCTTTGGCGAGTGTTGAAAGGGCACCTTTATGGAATCCTATCTGTTCGTCTTTGTTGACAGACTGTCCGCCTTTCTGTTCTTGAGTTTGCACCTTTTTGGGTGAATCATGAACTTCTTTCATTGCCATGGTTAAGTCCTCCAAGTGCCTGTTATTTTGTTTTTATAGTTGTTATTTTTGTTTTGATAAATCAGAGTATATAAACTTATTTGTAAGCCTGGCTCTGTCCGGAATTGCGCCGCTGCCACCCTGAGAGCTGAAACAAACAGCATAATGTTCGTATTTGTTTAGCAAGCGTTGTCGCCGACCTGCGAGCTTGCGGTTCTTGCATAGTCTCGCACGATTCTCGGTTCGTTAAGCGGTTTTAACGTCCACAGCGACCTGCGCGGCGAGTGTCGTGGCGCCGCCGCCAAGTAGTCTGATAAACAAGTACAAAATTAAACAAATACAAAAAGACCAGCAAATCCTTTGATTTACGCTATCGGAACATCCGCGGTGTAGTAGAGTGCTGATGGGTGCTGATGGCGGTGCACCGGCCAAGCGTAAGGATTTAGAATTGAACCCATATGGGCTTTGTCAAAAGCTCGCAACAACCAGATCTATTAGCACACCCATTCAACAGAAGGTCTACCGCGTGTTCTACGCACATTCTAGGGGAGGGGGAGAGGGGAAAGAGGGAGGGTTCACAGCTAAAGTATCTTTCGATGCTTCTCCCTACACGCATCGCAGTAGAATCGCACAGAAAATGGGGCATCGAGGTCAACAAAGTAGCGAGCCTTGCACTGCCTGCAAAAGCCGATGACACGATATGGTCGTTTGATTTTCTTTTTTGGTTTTTCTGCTTCTGCAGGTGTTGACTGAGTCTTCTCAACTGCCAACTCCCTTGCTCGTTCAGTTTTTTTCATATAAAAATTCACGTGCAGTTATACGATGAGAATGGTTTTAGTACTCTTCATGCGTCCACCGTTTTATACAGCGAGACACCGCCATTCCTACAGCAAATACAATAACAAGCGTCACTCCTATATATATCCAACTCTCCAGAGATAGAGCAATAGTGCCAAAAACTGCGTTCAGAGGCGAGTATATCACAACCAACTGCAAGATAAGGGAAGCTGCAAGCGCAAAAAGAAGCATTTTATTTGAAAAGAACGGAGTCTTGTACACCGAGCGAATCATATGAAGGCGAGCGATTTCAAGGAACACAATGGTTGTAAAAGCCATTGTTTGCGCGGTGGCGACATCTGTTCGAAGGCCGATCAAAAACACGTACAGGGTAGCGGCTGCGATCAATGATCCGATTATAAATATACTTAGGACCATTCCGCGCGACATGATTTTATCAGTGACTTTACGGGGCTTGCGGTCCATGGCGTTAGGCGGTGTAGGATCGACGCCAAGGGCGATTGCAGGAAGTCCATCGGTGACGAGATTGATCCAGAGGAGCTGCACTGCGAGCAATGGAAGAGGCAATCGCATAAGGGATGCTATGAAGACCACGAGCACTTCACCAACGTTGCAAGACAAGAGATAATTAACAAATTTGCGGATATTGTCAAAAATTCCCCTGCCTTCCTCGACAGCGTTGACAATAGACGTGAAATTATCATCGACAAGGATCATTTCACTTGCTTCCTTTGCGACGTCCGTTCCTGTGATTCCCATCGCGATCCCTATGTCTGCTTTTTTGAGTGCCGGAGCGTCATTCACCCCGTCGCCGGTCATCGCAATGATATGGGCATTTTTCTGAAGGGCGTTTACGATGCGCACCTTGTGTTCGGGATCAACGCGCGCATAGATTCCTATATCTTCTACGTTGGCTTCGAATTTCTCAGGAGAAAGGGCATCGAGCTCGTCTCCAGTGATCACTTTTCCCTTGATGCCAATCTGTTGCCCAATTGCTACAGCAGTATTTCGATGATCGCCAGTTATCATAACAACCTTGATGCCGGCGCGTTCACAGCGGCGGATAGACTCTTTAACTTCCTTACGCGGCGGGTCTATCATGGCCTGCAGACCAACAAAAGTCAGTCCTTTTTCGTAAGATTCTTTCTTTTCTCCTTTCTTTAGTTCTTTGTAGGCAAAGCCAAGAATGCGCAGTGCGTGCGATGCATACTCGTCATTTTTTGCGAGGACGACTCCAAGTATAACTGGTGTGAGTTTTACTTTTTTTCCATGCAAAAGTACACTATCGCATTTTGAAAGCAGGACGTCTGGAGCTCCTTTAACGTACGCAACAAGTTTTCCATCGATCTTGTGTACGGTTGTCATAATCTTGCGCTTTGAGTCAAAGGGTATTTCGTCAAGACGCGGACAATCTTTTTTGAGTTCGAGCCTGTCCACACCTGCCTTGAGTGCGCTCATTATAAGGCAGGCTTCTGTAGGATCACCGATCGCTGTCCAGGTTGCACGATCGATCTTGGAGTCGTTGCAGAGGACTCCTATTTCTAGGAGTTTTCGAACCTTGGCTGCCGGGGCTTCAATGGTTCCTTCAGGCTGATACCCGCTGCCATGCACAGCGATGTCTTCGCCGTCAACAAATAGTCTCTTTACAGTCATTTCGTTGTGGGTGAGCGTGCCTGTCTTGTCCGCGCAGATCACGGTGACGCTACCCAGCGTCTCGACAGAAGGGAGGTGACGCATGAGGGCATTCTTTTTCACCATACGCTGGACGCCAAGTGCGAGTGATATAGTCACGACGGCGGGCAGTCCTTCAGGAATTGCAGCGACGGCAAGTGCTACGGCAGTGATGAAAAGTTGAAGCGTGTTTCCTTGTCTTTCAAGAAGGCTTACGAGAAAGATCACTAAGCATATGACCAAGGTGAGCACGCCGAGCCATTTGCCAAATCCGGCAAGCTGGCGCTGTAGGGGAGTCTCGGATTCTTCGACCGTCTGGATGAGGTGCGCAATCTTGCCTAATTGTGTCTTCATGCCTGTCTCGACGACTACGGCCCTTACCCGCCCTCGCGTAATGACCGTTCCTGAAAAGAGCATATTCTTTTGTTCAGCGATGCAGACTTTTGAAGATAGATCACGTACTTCTTTCTCCACAGGTATTGATTCACCGGTCAACGCAGCTTCTTGCGTTTCAAGATTCACCGCTTCTATGACTCGCGCATCTGCAGGAATCTTGGCTCCAGTATCGAGCACAAGCACATCGCCGGGAACGATCTCTTTTGCATCGACACCGACCTTTTTGCCGTCCCGCAATGCGATTGCGTGCAGGCTCATCATTCTTTTGAGCGCTTTAATAGACTTTTCAGCTTTCATCTCTTGTAGAAATCCTAGGATTGCGTTGAGGAATAGAATGATGCTGATTGCGACTGCGTCGACCCATTCATTGATGAATAAGGTTATCGCAGTAGCACCAAGAAGTATCCAGACAACCGGGCTGTTAAATTCACGCAGAAATACTTTGATCGGCCGTTCAGGAGGCTTTTCTACTAGGCTGTTCTCGCCATAAGTCTGGAGCCGCTGCGCGGCATCAGCTGAAGAGAGTCCTTTCGGCGATGTTTTCAGATTGTTATAGACACAACCGAGAGGCACTGTTGACCATTCTTTAGATGCAGGTGACGCAGGTCGGGATTGCATCGGTTGTTGGTCGGTAGCCATACGATATAGATGATGCCCTACCTGGTGCGTTGCAGGATGATGTCAAGACGAACCGCCTCGCTCAGCGGAGTTTCTAACGTGGTTCTTCCAGAGATGAGTGAGTCGAGAACAGGAGAATATTCCCTGTTGTGATCGCGTGCGACGTCTGCAGATGACGCGAGGAGCACCGCATGTTGGAATAACCTTGTATGCTGTACAAGTGCTGCGATATTGCGAACAAAGATGCTATTGTGCGATGGCCATATTTCAGGACTCAGGTAATCGAGACCATGGGCGTACGCGTAATTGAGCAGCGCGCCATTCCCAAATTGTTTATCAAATGATGGATCCTGCAGTGCCAACCTGCCTTCAAGAAAGACGATTGTCAACGATGGAGAGCGCTCGATGAATCGGTCGCCGAGAATCTTCTTTTGCGCGCTGACGTAGTCGTAAATCTGCAGAGTGAATGCTGTGTCATTCGTCGTCCCATACATTTGATTCAAGGAATCGTATGACGCGCGTGCTTCGTTTACTGCATCAAGAGCGCTTTGGGAATATACTATCATAGCATCAAGCTTCACACGCAAGTGCGTGAGGGCTGTATAGGTTTCGTCTTTGAGCAGGTTCAGGATAGAGAATCGTGTTGTGAGTGTTTGTGTCCGCAAGTCATCGAGCGCGGTCTGTTGGGCACTTAAAGTGTCAAGGAGTTCTCTAACAACTGATAATTCCCAGAACCTTCCTTGTGTTTCGAGTTGCTGTGCTCGCGTGACGAGAACTTCCACTATATCAGAGTTGGCGGCATCGATGACATCGAGGACCGTGTTTTTCTGGTAGTTGAAGAGCATAGATGAAGTAACGACAAATCCTGCGATGAGAATGATGAGTGCTACTGATGAATACACGACAGCGTGCCGGGCGCCGCGATGCAGATCCATAATAACATGTTTACGGTCAAAGAAATACAAGTAAAAGAACAGAGTAGTAAAGAAATAGAGAAACATCGCGGGAAGCACAAAAAAAACAAGGACGTACCAGAAGTTCGCAAAGCCTGTTGGAAGGATCAGTCGCGCTGATCCTGTTGCGAGAGCGACAGCTGCCGCGGCAGCCAGCACATGCGAGTAGAACTGCGCCACCATGATCTTGACGAAGTGCTCTTTCCGTTGATGATGCGCGTATAGGTATAGAGATATGAGAAATGAAAGAATGTAGACGACGAGAAGAGTGAGCGTAAGAAGGTCATAGAACAGCATGAAGAGAAACACGAGTGTGAGCAAGAAAACAACGAAGATTCCAAAAACTTCGTACGTTTCATACAAGTGTTTGTTAAAGTGTAATTCATGTACGACGTAAAGAAGAACAATGACGAAGATTAGCACGCCAAGAAAAGGAAGGAGCGAAGAGAACAAGAAAGTCAGTATGAAAAGTGCGAGGATAAATGCGAGGAGATGGTTTCGTAACAGCAGAGTAAGCTCTTTGACACTTTCCCAGTGCGAACGTGCGGCGCTAGAAAATTCCATCTGACGTTCCTCACACAAATGCCGATTTAAGGCGGTCGGCCTCATTCGCGATAAGCTCGAGGCGAATGATTTTGGAAAGTGGAGACTCATCAATAGCTCGTCGTTCCCAGAACGTTACAAGAAGGGGATTTGTGAGTTGTTTTTCTTCACGCAAGAAAAGCGCATGGCCGCCAAGGCGCAAAGTATCACGAAAGAGCAGCATGTTTCTGAGAACAAAAAAGGAGCGCTCTTCAAACAAGTTCTGATCGCGATAGATGATATTTAGCGATTGTTGTCGTGTCAGTAGCCATGCTAGGCCTTCCTTTTCTACATAGGAAACTGTGACTGCCGGATCGTCAAGCCTGTCGGTCCATTCAAGAATCTCGCTTATCATTTCAGCGGGTTTGAAATATTGAGTTGCGGTGCTGAGAGCCGCAATACGTTTCTCTAAAGTTGTGCTTTCATTTTTGAAAGAAACACCGTCGGAAGAAACACCGCCGCGTGCCAATTCTTGCACTCGCTGATAGGTTGAGAAGACGAGTTCTTTTGTATCAAACAGTTGTTCTTGGCGTTGTGAGAGTGAAAGTAGCTTGTTTGCATGTTGCACAGTTGTTGTAAAATACGAGTCGTCTAACGCCATTTCAAACGTAAATGGTTTTGTTTCGATGCTTGAGCGCAAGTTTCCTAGATCACGCATGTGCAAAGCCACCGCATCATCAAGTTCCTTGAACAATTCTTCATTGCGTAGAGTAACTGGGGCTTGTTCAAGACTCTTCTGAAGCGCGGCAGTGTCGCCGATATATTCATCAACTGCGTCGTTCAGGCGGCTTGTGTGGGCTGTGTAAAACACGCTTGCGAATGCCGCATAGAGAACGATCACAATGGCGAGAAATGTCCCGGTGAAAAGGACCGTTTGGTGCAGTGATTGTTTTGCATCAAAACGCACGTGTCGATGATCAAAGAAGTACAGGTACATGAATCGACTGAGGAAAAAGTACACAAACGTTGCAGGAAGGATGATGGCTACAAGTACATATGCGAAGCTCACAAACGTGTCAGCTAAAACAAATGCCGGAAGGATCACAAGCACCAGGATTGCGGCGGCGAGCGATACGATTCGTGAATACACGCTGACGACCATGAGTTGCGTGAGCCTGTGAACGCGGTCGTGCCAGTAGTGAATAATAAATGAAGATACGAAGGATATTATGAAGATGCCAAATAACACCCACAACAGTGTATCCGGCTTAAAGAGCACAGCAATCAATGCAGGAATGATAAAAAGCGCAAGCATTCTCGCGACGTGCGGTGTCGCTTGCCCGTGCCGGTGCAGCACCAAGCCAATAAGCAATACTGCACACATGATGCCAATGTAAAGAAGCAGTCCTTGTGAGCGAAAGATGATTGCAAGTATGACAAGCGAAACAAGGAGGGTTATAATGTGAAGCTCGAGGGGGTGAAGGAGAAATTCTGTCTGCTTTTCAATCTCCCGTTGAAGCAGGTCTACTTCTTTTCCAAGGAGTCTTGATCTTTGAAACGCGGTGGTTTTTCCTATGACATCTTTGAAAGGCACAGAAGGCTGGTAGGTTGTTGTATGCGAGCTAATCGTCGCGGAAGGTGCAGATGGAGAGGTCTTACGTCTCGTTTGTGCGGATACTCTTTTTTTCATACCACTGCCCCTTTTTGGGTGATTTACAACCTGCTTCTGTTTATATATTTTTATATCTTTGTTGGGCTCTGTCCTGAATCTCGCTTGCGCTTGGCCGGTGCACCGCCATCAGCACCCATCAGCACTCTACTACACCGCGGATATACGTGTCATATCAATTAAATATCTTCAAACTCGAAATGATCTTTATCGTTACGTTCGGGATCAGGAGGTAGTGTTTGCTGTGCTGCTTTTCGGTTTTGATTTTTTTGTGCTTCTCTAGAGGAAATGAAATACTTCAGGCAGTCAAGTGCACAGAATGTTGCCCGGCGCTTGAGATCGTCAGGGCCGAAGATCAGAGTATAATTCGTGGTGCTGTACGGATCGATCGTTGTCTGGCATCCCGCACAAATGCGCTCGTGTTTGCGCTCGTGTTCCGCTATTTTTTGGTCCACAAACTTACGCAGGTAGAGTCCGACATTGGTAAGGTCCGCCTTGAGCTTTTGGAGGTCACCGTAATCGATGCCGTCAATCACGTCCCGTAAGCGATAACCCATGTGAAAAACTCCTTTAGTCGTATTCAAATTAATCGATTAGCACTACTTCGTTTAGCGACGGCGTGCGAACATCAAAGCCAAGTGCCGCAGCCCACAATCGCATGTGTTCTACAGCAGCAGGATCACCATGTTGAACGACAAGTGTATGCGGCGAGATTTTGCGGATCACAGATTTAAGCTCTCCGGCGCCGGCGTGTGCGGAAAAGTCGAATTGTTCAATTGCGCACTTGACAGCAGTTTTCCACCCATCTATGTAAACATGATGCTTGTCAATCAAGAGACGGCCATTGGTGTGTTCTGCCTGGTAACCTGTCAGCAGGATTGCGCTATTCACGTCACTATGCGCGTGCTTGATGTACTCAAGGATTGGCCCGCCGGTCAGCATGCCTGATGTCGTTATAACGATAGACTGTTTGGAAAGAATCTTACGACGTTCTCCTCTGCGAATCTGGTGAACTTTTCGCAATGCTTCACGAAGCTTGTCTGCTTCCTTAAGGCTGTCAGAATGCTCAAGGAGGAGCTGCGTCGCTTCAAGGGCCATCCCGTCGATATATATTGGAACTCCCCAGTCTTTGCGTGCAAGAAGCAAGAGCATTTCCTGCGCTCTTCCGACGGCAAATGAAGGGACAAGCACTTTGCCGCCAAGCGCCAGCGTATCCTCGACACGCTGTAAGAATCTGCGCTCTGTGGCTGCTCGTGGCAGATGATTCCGATCACCGTAGGTGCTTTCGGTAATCATAATGTCAACATCGTCAAAATCCTGCGATCCTCCATGCATAAGAAGTGTTTCCTGAGGATTGTAATCTCCAGTGTAAAGCAGCCTCTTTTTTTCCAATGCGAGAACGATTGAGGAACTTCCCGGAATATGCCCGGCGTCGAAGTACTGGTAAGGAACACCATCAATGGTTCCTGACTCATTGAACTGAACATTACTCATGCACGCAAGCGCCTTGTCGATGTCCAGTTGTTCGTATCCCAACTGCGCGTGCTGCAGCCTGCCGATTTTTAACGCATCCTCGAGCAAAAGCCGCGTGAGCGCTTTCGTTGTCGGTGTTGCGATGATGGGACACCGCATTCCTTGATGATCAAAGAGGGGAAGTGCTCCGGTGTGATCAAGGTGTGCATGTGAAAGAAAGACCGCCCTGAGAGAGCTAACCTGATCGAGCCCAACAGGATACTCAGTCCCAAGCTCAGTGAGCTTGAGGCCGCAGTCTAGCAAGAACCTGCTGCCTTGCTTACTCTGTAATTCAATGCAACTACGCCCCACTTCTCGTGCGGCGCCGTGCATGATGATTTTCATCGTGTTCCTATTTTGTGTTAGTTGTTTTGGAAGAGGAAAAAGACAGGTCTACGCGGGTTTTTGCGAGCGCTTCATCCCCTCTTTTTCTTCTCCTCTTTTTCCCCGGTTGGTGCGGGTTCAAAGTCGACGTACCAGCGGTTATGCTTTGGGTCGAATCTGAATATCACGACATGTTTCTTGGAGGTGTCGAGTGCAAAAAGAAGCGGCATCGGGATTGTGGTCTCGTAACTTGATCCGCGCCTGTACAGTTTTCGTCTAAGCTCTGCCATTTTGCTAGGTCGCCGCTCCCAGGAGTACTTATTTCCTACTGAATTTAAGTTATTATTAAAATACTTATATATAAATATTCGCCATTTAAAATATACTTATTTCAATTATTATTTTTATTATTATTTTCATACTTATTAAATCTTTCGTGTGGCTTGTGGAGTGCTTGCGGCAGATCAACAGAGAAAAGAATAATAGGACGTTAGGCTGCTGATTTCTCATGCGCTACGCTATCATCGCTTCAACGCAGGACATTGCTGCCATGAACATCAAGGACCATCTTATGTTGAGCGGCAAGTTCCACGAACTTGATGAGACTTACGAAGGTCACCCCATTTTTGAGCATGCATCAGGGGCCGCACGCCTGTATACCGTCGACCGCAGCAGTGTAGATTGCGAGGGCATCGATTCAGAAGTCGATGCTCATTTCATCATATTTGCCACACGTCACCGTGCGGAATCCGGTATCCCTTCTCTCACATTGCATGTCTGCGGTAATTTTTCAGAAGCTCGTCTTGGTGGTAAGGAGAAGCAGATATCTGTCGCTATGCCTTCTCACATGAAGGCTGCGCTGAATTTCATGTTTGAGGAGGCTGCCCGGCACGCGGGAGTCTCATTTGAGATAGTACAGGAAGCGACGCATCACGGCCCTCTTCTCAGTAAGCCGTCGATGTTTATCGAGATAGGTTCAGATGAGAAGTGCTGGGAGGACAATACCGCTGGTGAGATCATAGCGAAGACCATCCTATATCTTGTCACAGCAGAGATTAAGCATTGCGAAGCCGTGTTCGTTCTTGGCGGCGGTCATTATAATCAGGTCGCGCAGAAGATCATGCATTCGACTAAGTATGCTGTAGGTCACATCTGTCCTAAGTATGCATTGCCTCATCTTGACACTGCGATGCTGGCTCAATTGATGGAGAGGTCGGGCAGTGTTCCCGTCGCTATCCTTGACTGGAAAGGTCTTGGGCAAGAGAAGGAGAGGATCATCGGGCTTCTCGAAGGGAAGGGCGTGAAGTATATTCGATCGGATCGGCTGGAGGTGTAGTCATTCAGATTCATTAAGGCTCTTCTCTATTTCATTCTTTAGTGCAGAGATATACAAATCAAACTGTAAATCTATGTCTCGCCAGGTTCTTCCAAGAATATCGAGCCCTTGGTATTTGTTCCTGTTTCTTATTGTTCGTATGGTCTCAAGAAAGTTCCAGTCAAGCTCTAATCGCTTCTCCTTTAATACGATGGACACGAAGAGTCCTTGATGGTTGCTGATCTTCTGTTGATGAAAACGCATCAGCTGGTCACAAAGCTCTCTCAAGACATCGTAGTGAATATGAAAGATGACTCGCCAGCTTGGATTTTCCATTCTTCGTAACTTCTTGCCAAAAGCGTAATCCTCCATTGCCATGGTAAGCACTTTGCGTACCTCTTCCTTGTCGAGGTGCGCCTCTTCATACGATCCATCTTTCATGAGTTCGTTAAATACCTCTTCTGGATCTGTGGGTTTAGGCATGGATACTTACCTCAAATGGTTCGATAGATTCAGTGATGTGAAATCCCTTAACTATGTTTGGGATGAGATTCTTATCGAGCGTTTTTATTTGTTTTGGATCAGTATACGCGAAGGTCTGTATCTCTCTCTTCAGTTTTTTTTCGTATAGCTTTTTATCAAAACGCGGATCATCACCGTAGATGAACAGATCGATGTCGCTTGACTTGCTCCAGTCACCTCGCGCAAAACTTCCGAAAAGTATTGCTGTCTTGATGCCTTCGAGTGTGTTGAGATGTTCAAAAAGACCGCTTTTTTCTAGTTGTTCGAGCCCATACAGACGTTTTTCTGAGCGGAATCTTGGTGCATCTCTGTTGGCGATATAGTATGGCATTTTTTTCTTTGGTTTGACGCGTTTGATGAATTCTTCTTTGAGGAACTCCTTGAGAAAGTGGTTGAGGCGCTCCCTGCTGATTCCCGACTCTGCTAATAATGCCTCAAAATGCCACTGTCGCAGTGTTTCGTTAAAGAATAGTGTTTTTAATCGTTCTATCATTTTAGTATGAAAGTTCATACTATTATTTAAGTTTTTCTGGAACGAAACTTTTTAACATCCGGGTTATCACGAGTGCGAATTGACCTATTTTAGTATGCTTAATCTTGTGTGAAGAATCTTGCTCCAGTTCAAGGGCTTTGCTGCGAGCCCTTCCCTCATCGCGGGTGTCAGCCGCCGTTTCTTCTCGATGAGGTTATGGCTCACTGCGAATATCTCGAGACGATGGTTAAGATCATCGCTTCTCTTAGCGAAGGTTCGCGCCTTGCGCGTGAAGCAGCTCACGCGCTCGCGGAGTTTACTACAAAGGCCATCAATGTGATTGATGGCAATCTCTTTTCTTGAAGGGTTCCCAAGCACTTTCCGATGCACAATACCGACGATGTTTTGTCCCTGATAGACATGTTTCTTCACGCCATAATTCACACTTCCCGCAGGGAAGTGTTTGTGTATCGCCGCAATATTTTGTTTGTTGCCATCGGTGAAAATGTCGAGCCGGTATTTCGCGGTGGGGAGCTGCATCCGCCCAGAGAGCTTTTCGTAGAAAGCGTCGCAGGTGAATTCATTCCATTTACCGACGGAGAAGCAAATCAAGAAAGAGGAACGGCGCTTGATAGCAAAATAGGAATAAGTGTTTCCGACTTCGCTTAACCGGAAGCCCTGGCTTTCGCAATGTTCTTCTTTTTTTTAACAAAGCCCCACATCTCGTCAATCTCAACCGGTGTCAGGCTTAGCTCTTTCACAAAATATTCGCTGTAGTTCTTGCAGTGATTGCCGACGACGTCGGCAATGGCTCTGATCGTGTCGAGGTGATGGCCTGTTATTCTCGCAATGCTCCGGTAACCATTCTTTTCAGCAAGATGCTTACAGATATTCTTGATCTCTTTTTTCTTGAGATGCCTGTGAAAAAATGGAGTGCCGATAGTGCGAGCGAATGTGCGCTTGCAATCGGTGCATTGGTAGCGCAACGTCCCGTTGCACTGCGTTCCCTTGCGTATGACGTTGAGAAGCCCAATCTTGTTGTACACACGGCATTCTTTGTTTGGACACGCAATATCCTGTTTTTGAGCCACTCGCATGAAAAACACCTCAAGCTCCCGTCAGAAGAACAAGATAATAAAGTTAACTAGTATGGGTCAATTCGAACTCGACATTCGAGGAAGGAAAATATCCTAAAGGAGCAACGCAAGGGCTGAACGACGG
>JACQXV010000237.1 GCA_016208715.1 Candidatus Woesearchaeota archaeon
TAAGAAAAGTATCGAAATAAAACTGCGGATTTCTCAGCCTAAGCCCTGCTACACCAACTGTTAGATGTTCTTTCTTTGGGAACACCCAGCAGGCTCCAAGGGGAACATATCCGATATCCAAAATTACCCTGCCTTGGAAGTCTTCCAGAGTCTCTTCATCCACCCAAACCTCTCCCTGGACAGTGATAAGCAATCTTCTAACTCTTTGAAGTCCTGCTTTCCTTGCTACAATGCTACTCAGACCATCTGCACCTACCACTATCTTCCCCTTAAATCTATGCCCATCTGTGATAACCTCTGCTCCATCATCATTAATCTCTATGTCAATCGCCCTCTCGCCAGTTAAGACTTCCGCCCCTGCTTCCTCCGCCTTCTCCTTCAAAAGAGAGTCAAAGTTGCTCCGCATCACCGTATATAGTATATCTTTATCCCCCTTTAAGGCTACCCTATCTTTTGACCTGTATGTGAAAACGACCTCATTAATCTTTTGCTCTATTACTTCATCAATCGCAAAGCCAAGGAGTTTATCCAAATAGGCAGGTACTCCTCCGGCACAGCTCTTATATCTGGGCAATCTCTCTTTCTCGAGGAGAAGGACGTTGACACCCTCTTTTGCTAGAAAATATCCTAAAGAGGCGCCAGAGGGTCCGGCTCCAACAATGACTACATCGTAGGATAATCTTTTTTCCATCTTACTCTTGACGTACTCCCATACCCCTTGAAGGGGTATGGATTCTTAGGCTTCACTGAACATCCCGCGATGTTCACGCACCATCCGAAGACAGTGGAAGCAAAGTCAGTTGTTCAGGAACACCTAATCTACGGCGGTACCAGCTCCCGCTTTTTGCGGGATCCCGTCGGTTGACGCCAGCAACACTACTACGTATCGTTGATACGTAGATACTTTTTAACTCTTTTCGTCGCAGAAGTCCCCTTCTGATTGACATTCCGTCTGAAATGTAGTATCAGATTTAATAGAGTACAACCGAAAGGTTGCGGTCTGGAATCAGACTTGGTGGACGGTACTCTCTTGAACTAAACTGCGAAGAGCCCCGCAAAGCGGGACCGCCCCCGAAAGGGGGACAGAGCGGTTCGTCCGCGAAAGTTCTGCGCCTATCGAAAGATAGGAGACCCAGTGCTAAGGACCAGGATGTTGTAGCAGTTCAATCAAAGCTGCTCTGCTTTGGTTGTCCCGTGAGAGCCTGGTAGAGGTACCTGGGCCTAAGAACCTGCCGCTTTCAAGCGTGCAGAGATTCAGGGTTGGTAATGTTATATCACATCGAAATATGGAAAACAACTAATTTTTTGCCAGTGTGCGAAGCCATCCCGAGAATCGGGGACCGAAAAATCCATCACTTTCACCCGAACAATAAATCCTACTTTTTAATGGCTCATTTAAGGAAACAAGTTGGCGCAACTGTTTACCTTCAGCATTTTTACCAAAAGTTATTTTTAAACGATTATGAGAAATTAACTTTATA
>JACQXV010000238.1 GCA_016208715.1 Candidatus Woesearchaeota archaeon
TTACTCGGCGGGCTAAGTCCGGGTCGAACCTGCTTTTCCGAGTTCTTTCGCCGATGATTTGTATTGGTGTCATTTTGGTTTATTTTTTTTCAGCGCGCGCCTGCGGCGCACTACGACTAGGGGCTACGACGACGAAGGAAACGGCCGCCGTAGCTGAGGCTACTGTCGTCAATAGCATTAGAGTCACTGTCAATGTCGTCGACGTAGACCGCCCGCAATTCAGACTTTTCTGTATTTTGTCTTTCCCAAAAATAAGGAACAATATCTCGTCCAGTGATGGCTTTCAAAACACCCAGATAATTCTGATAAACATCTTCTTTCCCTTCCAGTAACGCCAGCCAGCCATCACGAGCAAAATTATTGCTGCTGCTGTCTAAAGTTACATCATCATTAAATGAAGTGTAATCTACCGGCAGGAAAGCTTCATTGAAATCTTTAGCTATTCCCATCAATGGCGGACAGACTAATTGCAGTTTTAGTTTAGTGCTTTTTTTCTGGTAGGCAATCCCGCAGCTGGAATCCAGCCAAGTATTGAAGTATCGTTTTCTTTCATCAACAGTTCGTTCATTTCCATTGGGATCACGCAGAGTTTCCCAACCATTCATTCTGGCTAAGATATTTTCCAGGAAAGTATTAGCGCGATAAACTTTTCTGCCATCGGGAAGAACTATCTGCGGCTGGTTTTGATTATTTTCTGCTGTACAAGCTTCCTGCAACCCATGCAGACCTAAAGCGTAAGTATTGGCTGGAGGCATTAAGATATAATCGTCAGTAAAGTTAGAGCTTGCTCCCACCGCCGGTGGTATGTCTGGAACAGGAGGGGTTTCCGGAGGAAGCCCTGCAGCTCTGCGTTTAGCTTCTTCCAGCTTTCTCTGCCGTTCTTCCCTTTCTACTTCCTCGTTTACTCGGCGGGCTAAGTCCGGGTCGAACCTGCTTTTCCGAGTTCTTTCGCCGATGATTTGTATTGGTGTCATTTTGGTTTATTTTTTTTCAGCGCGCGCCTGCGGCGCACTACGACTAGGGGCTACGACGACGAAGGAAA
>JACQXV010000239.1 GCA_016208715.1 Candidatus Woesearchaeota archaeon
GATGGCCGCAAGGTATTCCCGTTTGGATCGTGAACTCATAATGCTCTCCTTTTAGCTGCATGTTTTTTCGGTAACATGCATTATGAGTCAACGATACCTTTTCAGGTTCCCCTACGGTAACATTTTATTTGAGTCAATTCGGTACCCCGATAATGCCTCCTCTGTCTCTGACTACATGCTATAACAAAAGGTTATGCCTTCGCCCCGTCAGTAAGGGCTCGGCCATTATAATTAGGTCTGACGAGGCTAGTTAGATTCTGTTGTGGAAAAGAAAGGACATAAAAAAAGCCTGATCCTTTATAATTGGTGCGCGAAATACAACCAAAGAAAGGAGCAGGCATTGAGAGCAAAAACAGTAGAACAAGAATACCTGGATTTCAGCAGGAAATCAACAGTGAAAGTGGTGCAGGAGTATCGAAGGAAATATGAGGCGATATCTGGTCTGTTAGAGGCAAACCCGAAGATATTGAATTTAGCGCATGAGGATTTCAGTAACGGGCTGTCAGAGTCGGAGGGAGGAAGAAAAGGATACACGTCGGAGCAGATACTGAGAGCGCTGATAGTGATGTTCATAGAAGGAGACAGTTATCGTGATGTAGTGGTGCGGATAGAGAACAGTGAATTTTCCCAGAGATTTGTAAAACTCGGGATTAAGCCTATGATGGATTACAGTTTTTTGTGCAAGGCCTATGGGGTGTTGAGTGAAGAGACGTGGAAGGCGATGAACGAAGCCCTGGGCGTATATGCCAGGAAGGAAGAGAAGATAACGGAGGAGAAGGTGCGGGTCGACAGTACGGTATACGAGACCAATATACATTATCCGACGGATTCATCGTTATTGTGGGACAGCTTTCGGACATTGTCGCGGCTGATGAAAGAGGCGTCGGAAGAGATGAAGGCAGCAGGGCTGACACACAGGTTTCATGTAAAGAAAGTGAAGAGGCTGGCACAATTTATAAGTCGTAATAGCGACAAGAAGGACAAGAGCGCACAGAGAAAGATAAAGAGCGTTTACGGTGAATTAATCGACCGGGTAAATTGGATTGCAGAAGTAGGACGCACGGCAGGGATAATATTAACTGAAGGCAGCCTTAAGGCAACAGCAGTTGCCGCAGAGCTTAAGCATTATGTGCCGATAGTTGAGAAGATAACGGCACAGGCAGAGAGCCGGGTATTCAGGGGAGAGATGGTATCGTCGGACAAGAAAGTGTATAGCCTGTTTGAAGAACACACGGAGTTGCTTAAACGGGGCTAGGCTGGGAAGCCGATAGAATTTGGGCACAAAGTGTTATTAGCTGAGACTGGAGAGAAGTTTATACTTCACTACAGTGCATTGCCGAAGCAGCAGGCGGATAAAGAATTGTTAGAGCAGA
>JACQXV010000240.1 GCA_016208715.1 Candidatus Woesearchaeota archaeon
GTGCCGATAACCAACGGGACTCTGTATTTCTGGGCGCCTTTCAGGCAGGCCATCGTGCCGACCGACAATGAGAAACCAATTATGACATCAATCCCGATATTCATCGGTACTCCGCTCCGCTCCGCCTTCTCAAACTCACAAGTAATAGGAATACCAAGTGGCTGTGCCAGTCCGGCTACGGTGCCGGCATCCTGTCCGATTTGGGAATGCGATACATGCTCCAGAGCGAGTTTGAGCGACAGGCCCGCCTGACCATGCCATTCGGGCAGGTCTTTTGACTCAGCCACCCCGCTATAAGCAGCGGGATCTCCACCGACCAGCCGGACCAGAGCCTTACCCATCTGCCCAGCCGCGCCGTTGATGCCGACAGTAATCATCACGGCCTTATAGCAAACGTCCCCAACGGGGTCAAGAAAAATAATCCTGGTAAAAATATGGAAATAACTCTTGACACCTCTTTACCAATTTGGTATGGTTTCAGACGTATGAATTCCGCAATTACAAATTCACAATCTCGGAGCGCAGCGGAGACCCGCCTCCGGAGGGCGCATTGGTATCTACCCCCCCCTCGCCTGCAAACCAGCATAGAATAAGCGATTCAAGGCATTTATTTTCATCACGGGAACAATTCTTAACCACAAAGCCACTAAGTGACTATTGTCACCCTGATGGCGCCAACGGCGCCAGAAGGGTCTCATTTAGAAGAGATTCTTCGTCCCGTCCTGGCGGGACTCAGAATGACATCTTTGTGTCCACGGCATGTCGCCATGGCATGCTTGGTGGTAAAAAGGTTCTTTCTTGCGAAAGAACCGGTAAAAATAAGGAGGTGTTGTATGCGTAACGAAATGCGAAGCGTGAGCGGAGTCCCGATTATTTCGGGAAAGTCCCGATATACATCGGAGGGTAAAACAAAATGGTTGAAAATGGCTATGACAGTTATGATAGTGGCGGTTTTGGTTGTCGGATGCGCCACTCATCCAAAAGATTATAAAGAAACTATAACTTCTGATATAGCAACAGAGCAAATAGGACGGAATACTACCCACGGTATTGTTGGTGCGGTGATAGGATCTTTAGGAGTACTATATACATACAGTGCATATCAAAATCCTCCTCAGAAAATTGACGAGGAAGGCAACGTATTGGAAAAGGATAATGTTACACCCGGTGTGCTTTTCACACTTGGATGCTTCGGCGTATCAAGCCTCTGTTTTAAGGCCGCTCGAGAGTGGGAAAGCGAACTACGGAAAATTGAACGAACAAGTAGCAGTTGGCCGCTTGAAAAATCATGGGATATAACTGGCAACACTTCACTGAAAATAAACTATTCGCCTATAAATTTTTACAATAACCAGATTGAAAACAGCCGTCAACTTAATGTTTTATCCGTGGGGTTGACGACTAAATTTTAGGGGGTGGTCTATGAAAAACAGAACCTGGCTGACCATCATCGGGATGGTATTGTTTGCGACGTATGTGATGACCTTTAACTACGGCGGTTGCGGCGGAGGCGGTGGCAGTAGCGGTGGCTCAAGCAGCGGCAGTAGCGCGCCGGCCATCGCCGCTCCGTCAAACTTGACTGCTACAACTCCGGATAGTTATGGGTTATTTACTCTTTCCTGGCAGGATAACTCTAATAACGAGATTATGTTTCGTATTGAAATCAAAAGACCAGGTTCTGGATGGATGCCTTTTGACGAGGTTGTAGGAGGAACAATCTCAACATTGGGAATGGTTTTTGCAAAAGGCGAGACCGATTATTTCCGGCATGCCATTGCCGATGATTATATCACCCAGAGCGGCTATTCTAATGAGTTAGCCGTAACATGGAATTAGAGAAGGAGATGAATATGAAGAGTACCGAATGGGGTGATTTTCTGGAATTCAGGAAAATGTTAACGCCGGTGATTATCAAGGCGATTTTCTGGCTTGGCAGCATCATCTCGGTTATTGCCGGCATTGTGACTTTGGTGGGCGGTTTGAGCGGTGTTAGGGGCGGTTACTATCAGCAAGGCAATGCTGGCGCAGTCGTAATGGGATTTCTGATGATCATTTTAGGACCAGTCGCTATCCGCATCTGGTGTGAGATAATGATTCTCTTTTTCCAGATGAACGACACCCTGACCGATATCCTGAACAATACCAAGCCGAAATAGAGGAGGATAATATGAAACAGATAGCAATCTGGGCGGCGCTACTCGCCGCGTTAATCGGGCTGGTCGGCTGCGGGGCATCAGGGATTTCCGACAAGGAACTGGCCAAGAAAATCAAGGCTACGGATAACAATTTCAGTAATGTTACTGAACTCTTGCGAAAACGCATAAAACACCCTTTTTGTCATTGCGAGGTCGTTCCCGCCGTGCGGGACGACCGTGGCAATCTCAATGTTTATACGGGAAATATGGGATTGCTTCGTCCCCCGATGTAACGTCGGGGTCCTCGCAATGACAGGGGGACGTTTCGCAAGAGTTCACAATGTCAGTATTATAGCAAGAGAACAAACATATGCAGATTCTTTCAGAAGCCCTGGTGATAAGGGCACAACTTATGTTGTCAAAGCCCAAGTTAAATATAAAAGCGGTCAGACAACGGAACAGAAGTTTAAGGTTTTTGTCGCCCAGAAAGACGGATGGACTAATGTTGAATAAATCTCTTGTTTTTTCGCTACTACCCCGGGTCGCGGGACAGGCAGAAAGGAGGTGTTGAGTTTGTAACCTGCCGTCTCAAGACGGCAACCTGCCGTCTCAAGACGGTAACCCGCCTTCTCAAGACGGTAACCCGCCTTCTCAAGAAGGAAACCCGCCTTCTCAAGAAGGAAACCCGCCTTCTCAAGAAGGAAACCCGCCTTCTCAAGAAGGCAACCCGTCTTCTCAAGAAGACACCCCGTCTTCTCAAGAAGGCAACCCGCCTTTAATAAAGAGGGAAGAAGGGTAATTAGAAAGAGAGGTGAAAAATGACAACTCCAAGAAAGGACGATGATTTCTTTAACTTCCAGGCAAAATTAGTCAATATGGTCGTGGCTAATGCGGTGGCCTGGGGA
>JACQXV010000259.1 GCA_016208715.1 Candidatus Woesearchaeota archaeon
CCGGCAATCTCGGCCAAATCATTGTTCAAAAAGGCCAAAACGTTCAATTGGGCGATATCCTAGGAATAAGCCAAGCCCAGCAAACTCCTTATATCATCATCAATAGAATTCCGGCTTCAGCCGAAACACAGTTAAACCAAGCCGTTCAAAATTCCAACGCAAACCCCAGCAGCTCCAATGTCAGCAGTTTCCTTAATCAAACCATCAATATTCCCATAGTCATTGTTCCGGCAAACGGCCAAGCCTTTACCACGAGTTTTAATAGGCATCGAGATGCCTCGTTCGATATTGCTGATTTAAGAAATGATGTGACGGCGCCGGCCCAGGAAGAGCAGAGGCAGGAGGAGGCGGAACTCCTTGCGGAATTGGAAAGAATTAAAGAAAAGGCAAAACAAAAAGTCCGGGAAAATGATGAGCGCAAAACCCAAGAAGACGTTATAACAGTCTACAGGGTGTACGGGGTGGCTGGGCCAAGGGGTCCGCGTCGTGGTCCGGATGGACACGATTATTTGTATGGAGAATCCTGGACCAATCTTGATCCTCTCGTCGGCCTCATGCCCATTCCCACTAATCCTTACGTTGGATTAAAAACAATCTACCGAATCTTAGCTGGATTGCCCAATGCCAATACGGGAAAATGCCTGGCTGAAGGGAAAATCAACAGAAAGTATACAACACCAACGGCAGCCAAAAGAGCTGATCCTTCTCAATCACCCGATCCGCAAAATTATCTCTGGCAGCCGCAGCCACCTCAACCAACTTGGCCTGAGCTGTTGATTGAGGACGCAAAACAAAAAGCTGATACAGGAATATTCACTGTAGAACAAATCTGTATTCCCGTGAGCTTTTAGTTTATGGCCAAAGAATTTTATTTTTTTGGTTTAGATCTCCATGTCACTGGCACAGCTTTCAAGGAGCCCTTGCGCTGTAAGGTTTTGTCCGAAGAAATTCCGCCGCAAGACCCGGCCATGGGCCGTTATATCATTGAATTGTACGATCCCATCCCAACATCAGCCTATATAAATCCAAAGTTTATTCGCAAAGATGATCCAAAATTCAATTCTAGATTTGTGTTTTTCCCTACTGGTTATAGGCAGATGCGGCCAGAGGGCCCGTTTTGGGGAACAGTAGGCAGTGCCCCCAATGCGACGAAAGATAATTTAGATGGTGACGGCATTGTTGGAGACCGCGCCCTCTTGTGCACCTCTCTCAAACAGGCCGGGGAGTATCTTAGTTTTCTTGAGGAGGTCAAGAAACAAAAATATCTGATTGACTTCGGCGTTATCATTCGCAAGGAGTATGCCGAAGAGTACTGGCAAGCTGATTTCACCAAACAAAGACAGATGCTTAAATCAGGCGCCGCCGTGCCGCCTCAGGCATGCCAGATCATCAAGGAGATTGTTTTTGAGAAAACAGAGCATATTCCGGCAAAACGATGGCTGGCCAGGGTCAGCTTTTCTTCTTCTGACAAACCAGAGAGGCTAAAAAACAATTTAGCCTGGGTTTTATTGACACCTAAAGACTTTCCCATGCCTGGCCAATCCATCAGTATTCACTATATTTACATTGATCACGACAATCCTGATGCTGATTCCTTTAAGCCAGAAATGATCAAAACCATCGGGACTTGGGAAGAGGGCAGCCTCTGGCGTCCCCAGGACCGTCAACGCGAAATTGACTCTTTGAAAAAATCCCGCCCATAGAACTGGCCTCTCCTTAACTGCATAACGCCACAGTCTGTTTTTTAGGTAGGTGGATACCCGCTCCATAGTTAAACGGATGTTCACCTCTCACCCCGAAGCATCCTAACGACTGATTCTCCCTCGTAAATCAGCCCTTTTTCCGTTGCGTTTGGAGCTTTTTTCTAGTGACTACACGGGCGTTTAATCTGGGCAGTGCCTGCGGCAATTGAATATTCAAGCTCTTAAGCAACTGGGCTGTTGTGGAGCGAGGAGTTGGGATGCGGTGACAAGAGGCTTGATCCTTAACGGTAACTTCCACAGATCAAAGATGGGAAAGCTCCCGCAATCCTTCCTCA
>JACQXV010000260.1 GCA_016208715.1 Candidatus Woesearchaeota archaeon
CCGGCGTGCCCATAGACGCAATCATCATTTGGACAAAGAGCAATACCTGCCCGAGTGGATTTACCAGGGAAACGGCTATGGATGGATTTTTTATGAAGGGGGCTCCGGCCAACGTAGCCCCGGATCTGGTCAACTCAGGGGGGTCGGCGGTGCATACGCATAGTTTTAGCGGGGCAACAGTTGGGCCGTCAGAAAGTGGAAGAGAAAATGCTGGCAATACATTCCCTGGTGGTAAATTTAACTATGCAACTGACGCGCATGGTCACAGTTTTAGCTTCTCTGTAGAAGGAAATAATGAGCCACCATTTAAAACCGTCGTCTTTTGCAGAAAGTTATGAACAGGATAAATTTGGCTTTTGTGATCATCTATTTTAACTTAGCATTGGAAGGCTGGGCGTACGGTGAGTTTCCTATTGGTCGCGTGATTGGCACCCGCCAGGAAGCCGCAACAGCCTACATGCTTTTAGAAGTGCACCAGATGCTTAGTCCTTCGCAAACCGTCTTTCTCCAAGGAAACATACCGGTTGTTGTACGTGAAATGATGTCTATCCGAGAAATCGAAGGCATTTACTATTACCGTGCCTATTCTCTAAACAACCCAAGGGTTATAACGGGAGAATCTGTGTTCTCAAGGCCCATATCTCAGGAAAGCAGGATGCAAGAGTTTGAAGAAGAAGTCCTCTTTAGGAAAAAGAAACAAGCCCAAATCATTTTGACTAAAGGAAAAAAGGCAGCTATCAATAAAGGTTCCCTGCATGATGTGGATAAAAGGGACATATACAAAGTCGTGGATTCCAAAGGCCAATCCAAAGGTTTTGTTGAGCTTTATGGCGTGGGGGATTTTATGTCTATTGGAAACATCCAATATCCAGGGGAGTACCTCGGCCAACGCGAACCTGTCGCCCTTGGAGACCAGGCGAAATTTATAGGAAACAGAAAAGTTCTTGGCTTTGGGCTAATGCATATGCTCAATGTCAAAAAGGCCGAGAATCCCAGGCCAGGGAGTGGGGCCGAAAAATCTTTGGGTGATAACCTTTTATGGAGCGTCATTCTAAAGAAAGGTTGGGCAGTGGAAGCAGGACTTGGAGCGTCAATGGTAAAGTTATACCCCGCAGGAGTTAATTTTGTTGAATTTAATTTCACTTACCCCGCCTGGCTTAGGAAAAGTTTTTTCTATCCTGGTCTTATTTCGCCATTTCTTGTTCTGGGCTTGGTAAGACATAATTCAGCGATCCATCCACCAGGCACATCAAATGAGAATACTGTTACAAAAAATGGATTCATTCCTTTTGGCGGTTTAGGTCTAGAGTTTTTTTCTGGATACAGAGTTCATTTGCGTTTTGACTACCATTACTATCCCATTCCAAGTCTGGAATTTAAGGGGACAAAATACAAAGCGAATAAAGATTTTCTATTTGGAGGCTTGACGCTGAATTGGTGACAAGACTGAAATGGTGAAAGGGGGACAGATTTTAACTCTTCGACTTCGTTCGGGGCAGACCCGACGTAGGTCCATGGAAGACATGATGGTTAATCTTGATTCAGAAAAAATGAGGATTACGAATCACGGCACCGCAGGCCAAAACAGATTTACTATAGATACATTGGGCAACGTGGGCATGGGAAACGTCTCCCTCGCATCCTACAAGCTCAATGTCGCAGGCCAGATCAATGCCTCGGCAGGGTTGTGCATGAACGGGGACTGCCGGGCCTCGTGGCCTCAGGAGGTTGTCGGCCTCTTTATCAAAGGCTCTGATGCGGCTGGGGC
>JACQXV010000261.1 GCA_016208715.1 Candidatus Woesearchaeota archaeon
ATGGACTCGCTAGTGTGTTCGATAGAATAGTGCGACCACTCACGCCCGCAACTTTTGAATCGTTGAAGGCAGAAACGGCAACGCGCAAACAATCTTTTTGCGGGCGATGATCCGCATCAAAGATGTAAACGATCTCACCGAAGTCGTAATTTTGCAAAGCAAGATTGAGGGCTTGCGCTTTGCCAACATTTTTTTCGAGATTGAGAATGTGCCAGTTGTTTCGTGATGATACGGCTTGAGTCATTACGGTAAGTGTGTCGTCGGTGGAGCCGTCGTTGATGAGGACGATTTGTAAAAGTTGTTTTGGATAGTCGAGGGCATCGAGCGAATCGAGAAGATGATGGAGTGTGTGAGATTCGTTGCGGGCGGGAATGAGGATAAGAACAGGAAATAAAGGAGATACAGGAAATAAGGGAGATGGGACGAGGAGAGTCGAGGTGAAGAGGATGCGGCGGAGGGTGAAGAGGAGGAGAATAAAAAGAAGAGAAGTACACAGCCACACACACAATAGATTTGGCATTGAAACTCTATCTAGATTAAAGTCCCGTTGAATTCATTTTTTTGTATTTGATGCTCACCATACTTTTTTAGTATTTCCAGTATGAGGATCAACTTTTCATCTAAACTACGATCCCGAATCTTTTCCAAGACTCTAACTGCAGTTTTCGCATAACTAACTACTTGTGTCCAATCGTTCATTAAAGCGAAATGGGTTATTAGGCGCGCTAATGCATCATGCTCACTGGAAAAATTTTCTAAATCACCGAAAATTATTCGGGCTTGTTCGTAACAATTAACTGCATTGTCATTTTTTTCTAGTGCGCGAAACGTATCCCCCATATGCATTAAAACCTGCCCCTCACTGTAACGATCACCTAATTTTTGTGTAATGTGCAAAGACCTTTCTTGATATTCTAACGCTCGATCATTTTGTCCTATCTGGTGATGAGTTATGCCCAAATTATTTAGTACAACACTTTCTGCACGTGGTTCATCTGTTGCAGTTGCAATACTCAGCGCGTCTAGGAAGTATTGATTTGCCTTTTGAAAATCGTTGGATCTTAAGTAGATATTGCCTAATCCGCTCAAACAAATAATTTCAGCTAACTTATCTTGACTATCACGACAAGTAGAAAGTATTTTTTCGTAATATTCCAGCGCTTTTTGAGGCTCGCCCAACATCAAGTAAACATTTCCCAAGTGGCCAGAAAGTTGCATCTCTATATGATGGTGGTTGTTCGAATAACGATTTGCAATTAGTGCTGCTTCAAGCCACAATTTTTGATACTGCGGCGATAAGCGTAAATGCAGAAGAGGCAACCCAACAGAAGCATAATACTCACACAAATCCGCTATCGGTCCGCCCATTGTAGAGTATCGAGAAACCCATACTTGTCCCATTTCGATATTCGCCCATTCAATATCAAATATCCCGAGACCATGTTTAATAGCACCCCCACCTCGGAAATACAGATTTTGAGCAAAACGAAGAACATTGAAGTAGTGCAGCGCATGAAGACCAAAAACATAAATTTCCTTTTGCCGGTCCAACAACAATTTATAAGCGTAATCTCTTAAAAGAGGATGTTGTTTATAACGTTTCACATCACCGATCAAAGTCAGCAGATTACATCGGACAAAACGATGTATAGATTTCTCGACTATTTCTGATGTTAGTCCATCTTCAAACCAGATCGATGTAATTGCATTAATGTCAAAAGTTGATAAAGGCGCAAAGCTTCCTAACGCTCTAAACCGCTTCTGCATCTCTGAATCAAGCGCGTTATAGCTTAATGCAAAACAACGCTCAATATTCGTCTCACGCCATTCGCCAACGCCAAGATTAAGAACGTCGAGTGGCTGTTGTTCTTTAAGTTGATTAGTCAATCTAGAAAGATCAGTAGGAGAGTCGGCAAGACCTGCGACGAGTTCAATAGCAAGGGGCAAGCCTTCAGTCAGTTGAGCAATCTCGCGTGCAGAGGATTCTTGATCATCCAACACGCCAAGTAAGTTCGTTAACAGCGCTAGGCATTCTTCTTCATTCAAACGATCAATTAGCTCAACACGGCAACGCAATGCTTTTGCTAAATCACCATCACGTGTAGTGATTAAAACGGGACAACCCGAAGGAATCGCATCTATCAAGATTTTTGCTGATTCATAATCCCATACATCGTCAATGATCGCGCACAGCTGACCTAAATGTGCAAGCATTGAACGTACGACATTGGCACACGCAGAAACATCGGTGAGCGTTTTGAGATCGGCGTTAGGGTCGACAAGGCGCGCCCATGAATCAAGCGCTGTGAACACATCGGGTTTCTCACCAAGCGTCCACCACAAGATGCCACCTTTAAATTGATCTTTGACTCTCTCTGCTAACTTTTGAGCGAGCGCGGTTTTGCCAATACCGCCCATGCCGTGTAGGGCAGTAGTAGCAACGATCTCGCCTGAGGTAAGAAGAGTCGCGAATCGTTCAATCTCACTTTTTCGTCCAGCGAAGTGTTTAGGCGGCGCAGGAGGAACGGCAGGAAAGCTTGTTGGGATACTGATGTTGATCTCATTGTTATCGCCAACGAAAATGTTGCCGTCAACGTTGCCACCAATTGAGAGGTTGGGAGAGCCGTTAGTCATAGTTATCGCCTCACTACTATGTTAATTCAACCAAGAACCTTTGACAACCGATTCATCCCTTTCCTATCCACCCTCTCCCATACGCTATCCCTCTCTCTAAAAAATGTCTCGCATACAAAAATGGAATCATCACTCGCGAGTTCGTTTTGTATTTCGCCATGAGCTGCGCGGCGGGCGGCATCACCGCAAAGCGAATGATGCCGAGTCGTTCAGCAAAGGTACGCGCGGCAAGAAAAGTGAGTTCA
>JACQXV010000291.1 GCA_016208715.1 Candidatus Woesearchaeota archaeon
CCCGTTCGTAGAAGGCATTGGCATAATCGGGCGCGTCGGCCAACGCCTGATCGAACGCTTCAATCGCCTCTCCGGCATGAAGAGGTCTCCTGGAAAGAACTGGCTATTGACTCGAAGCTGACCACTTTACTAAAGCTTGGGCCAGTTGATCTGTTGTTTCTAGAATGATGCGCGTTTCATCCTGTGTCAGTTTGTTGTAATACACATACTTTCTGTTCAGGCTATGCACACGTTGAACCTCTGGAATCCGTTCTATATGAGAATAGTATGCCCCGTACGCATCTATTGGATTGCCCCAGTCAACAAGCTGCCGTTCTACAAAAATGGCAATCATAGTGGGATACCCCTCAATAATCGTGAGAAGTTTATTTCCACGAGAATATCTGAGGCTGAAACCCACACTCCCCCAACTGACCACAAGAGGTCCTTCTATCCAACTCTCCAAATAAGGCCGGAAAATCTCATCAAGGCCCTTTGGTAACGACTTCAGGAAGGCTTCTATATCAATGCGTCCTCGACGATTATCGCTTTGTTCTCCGACCGCAGACACCTCTACTTCCGGTTGCTTTTGCTCGTAACGGATCTTTACAACAGCACGTGTTACCTCGCGAGTTTGGCCCACAATAGATGGCACAGCTACAACCGGCCAATCATTTTTCTTGTCTAAACGGTAAAAAGCTATTTCAACCAACCTCAGTGTGAACTCCAGGTTGGGGGTGGCGCCCATAATTTCCGAAAGCATAACAACGTCAGGGCGAATCCGGTCGCCCACTGTCAGCAGCAGAAAGTTGCCCGTTGCCAACGAGCGTCGTAAGCCTTCTTCAAAGGCTACACTATCAAATTCGGGTTTAGGAGATTTAGCCGACACAATCTTGAGAAGGTCTTTGGGGCGGCCATCCCTGGTAGCTATTGCCTCAACCTTTGCTTTGAAGTCTGAGTAATTCATGTTGGTTAGGTGTCTGGCGTAATCCAGAATTTGCGCCAGAACTGTGCGATGTGCTTCGGGGTTTCGCCAGAGCTTAGTTTCGA
>JACQXV010000292.1 GCA_016208715.1 Candidatus Woesearchaeota archaeon
CTGGCCGGCGGGCTCCTGTTCTGGTTCAAGAGCCGGTTTGATGCGGTTAAAAAGGTCTCGGCGCTGGTTGGGGTGGTCCTGGTCCTGATAGGCATCCAGACATTGAGCCCGAACGCCTATGTGGATATCCTGAACACGATTATCTGGACTACCGCGGCGGTAACCGCGGTGCTGATACTGTTTATCGGGTTCAAGGATTATCTCTATCCGATGTTGAACCGTGTTAAGGTCCGGGCGAGGGTTGAAGAACCGCGGAAGACCGAGAACACGAATCCTACGGATGATGTCAAATAGGACGCCTGCCTGTGCCGAGCACGGCAGACAGGCAGATTTTCGCAGATAATTTCTATAAGGAGACCAGGAAACCAAGATAATTCCTGTTCTCCTGGCTTCTTTATAAATCTGCGTTCATCGGGTTCTCCCGATGTATATCGGGACGGGCCGTTTGCTATCCGTGTTCATTCGTGTTAAAGAAGTGTTTTATGCATAAAGGACATTATTATCTTGTGCTCTGCCTGCTGGCGGCGATGCTGTCTGACTGTGCCGGCCATTCCCGTTTAGAACATCTAAAGCAAGATTATACTAAAACCATATCATTGGTAGTGGGTCCAATGAAAGATTCTAATTATTTTGTAACGGTTGAATTAGCAGGGATGCCTGAGATGGTTAAACCGTCATTCTTGGTCTTGCAGAATCAATGGGCCTCTGTAAGAGTGACGGAAACTTGTTCAGCACCGGAGCAGTCTCATTATGACATTAAATTGTTATTAGATGACGAGGTCATAACAGAAACTGTAGAAGGATGGGGAATACTGCTCAAAGTTAAAGTCGTGCCATATCCGGATTCAGACAAGGTGCGCGTCAAAGGATTTATCTTGCGTGTCAACCGTGAGGAAAAACGGATTTATCCCTTTAGTGTGGATTGCATCCTGAATCAGAGAACTATCATCTTTGAGGAAAGATTACGATATGTAACTCATCAGTAAACGGATTGAACTGATGGAACTGATTTCAACCCGAATCCGCCAAATAGGCCGCTTGGATTCGTATGATTCGTCAATTCGTGCCATTCGTGTTAAAGGCAGAATCCCGAATATTATGCTTGACAAATTCCACCCCTTTCGTATTATATAAATAATGTAATCGGATTGAGCGGATGATACTGATTACTGAACTCTTGCGAAATGGGAAATAAACCACCCAAAAAGTGCCACGCCACGACGCCATGCGGCATCGCGTGGTGCGGCATGGCATGGTCATTCTGAGTCCCGACACGGAGTGTCGGGACGAAGAATCTCGTCCC
>JACQXV010000293.1 GCA_016208715.1 Candidatus Woesearchaeota archaeon
AGTAATCTTTATAATCATTCAGGAACTGTATCACATAAACGTTGTCATCGCCCGTATAAACCAGCAAATCTCCTCGCGCCGTCTCATTGCACCGGTACATGAACTCAAGATACGGATACTCATTGACGTCAATCTCGCCGTCAAACAACCGGTACACAAACTGACCTCCGGTGTCTACGCTTAAATGTATATTATCAATCGTCAGTACCGCATCTCCTGTTATTTCCTCGGCTATCTTTGTTGCTGGTCCGGTGTTATCCCGAAATAGTACGCTCTTTATTTCACTGCTGCCAACTATCCGTACTTCTATAAGCTCTCCGTCTTTCTGCGCGCTAATCCCATTGCTTCCTATATATACCAGGCCCCGGTACTTGCCGAGACTCGCTTCCTCTAATATGACCCGCTGCCATGACGGGTCAGTTATTGTGCTCCGCGCCTCGGCTTCCACATAATCCGTTTCCTCAGGCGTAATATCCGGTCCCGCAGCCGCAATTCCCAAATATTCGCCGCTGGTTATTGTTCCTACCGGGTTGATATAATTTTTATCCATTAATAATAATACTATTCCACTTATCTGAACCGGCGTGTACGTGATCATCGCCTCGCCTGCCGGCGACTCACGGCCGTTCTCAAGAATCGTGATCGCCTGTATTTGGTTATCACCCGGATTCAGCACAACTCCTGCCACGCTAAACACTCCGCTGGCATCAGTTATTCCTTCATACTCTGCCGCACCGTTTATTACCTTCACTCGGCTGTTGGGATACCCACTCCCGCTTATCGTAATCTTCGCCTTGCCCGTCGTGATGCCGTTCTGATCAATGATCGGAGCACTCAAAATCCGGTTATCTTTCAGAACCGCATATATGTCCCCAAATTCCACAATTTCACATTCCAGCCACTTCTCACTTCCTAGGTCTAACTTCTCACTTCTTATGTACTCCCATCCGTTACTGTCCCGGTACCGGTATATTCCCGTATAATCCGTTTCTTTCCCGGTCTCCTTAATCCGTAGTCGCGCCGGTTTCAACAACCTCACCCCACCCGGTATCACTCGATATGTTCCGCTTGTTATTTCTCTCGACTCCGGACTCCCTACTCCCGACTTTACGGACTCTATGTATACCACTTCTGCTTCCCCATCTATGCTGAACTTATCCACCACCATCTCGCACCCGCTGTCCAGACTCAAACTCCGTCCCCAAAAATCATTCGCCATTTCGTTTCCGGCCCATACCGTTCTTGTGCATTCTGCCATATCTCCGTTTATTCCTTCAACCGTCAGCCGCAGAATATATTTACCGCCAATCAGGAATGATATCCTCTTCCTGTTTGTTCGCGCTTTCCGCGATCAGCGTCCATTCTTCTGTTCCTAATTTTGAATATTCAATTTTGTAATCTTTGAATCTACTTCCGCTCGCAATCCCCACCACCGGCACGTCGCCGCGCACCAGACACCCGTCCGGCGGCACGCTGATCACGCTGACCAAACTCCGGTTCTCAATGCCAATGCCCTCGCTGTCCCAACATGTTATCTCATTCACCCACGGCCGGATGAATGTCGGGTCAATGTTGATACTCCCACCACCACCACCACCATCACCTCCTCCGCCATCACCTCCTCCGCCATCACCAGCGCCATTCTCATCATTGTTATAGTCTGAATCTGTTGGTTTTGTCGAATACAGGTTCAGTTTCCCGTACCCGGTGCTTCCGCTGTACGTGTTATTCCATTCCTCCTGCGTCTTTTTCAAATAATCAATCTTCTTCTGCTGATACTGCGCCAATGTGATGTTTTCCTCAATCGGCAGAATCACATTCCCAATATAATCTTTTGCCTGATAATGGATCATTCCGACATCGTTGACTCCTTCCCCGCAATGTTCTACCCTGGCTTTCCATTTCCACTCAATACCATCGATTACTTTGGTCACTGTCCCGTCTGCCCTGCCTCCTGCATACGTGATATGGAAATCGCTCACCGAAGCCACCGGTCCGGTGAATGTAAGAACTCCGTGCAGTATCCGTCCCACTCTCGGTATACGTATCTTATGATTCTGGTTCTGATCTGTCACCACTCCCACGTTCTGGCTAAAACTCATCTGACTATTTTCGCTGCCGCCGTCGATTTTATTATTGTTCTTCGAAAAAGCAACGTTCGCCGTCACCTCGTTCTTGTTCCCTGCCTCATCCTTCAGCGCAATCGTTATCCCATAACTCTTTTTGTTCTCCTGCAATATACTGCTCTCATCCAGAAAATATACTTCCCCGGTATCAAGCGGGTAATTCTTCCCCGCCACCGTTACTTCGTTATTTCTGCTCTGATTGATGTCGCCAAAGATATCGCCCAATTTCACATACTTATCCTGAACATACGGCACCAGTTGTTTGTTCTGTCCAAGACTGTAACTGCCGCTCCCGATTTTGATCTTCCCGACTTCCACATTCCGTAAATCTCCTGTATCCTCAATCGTCACCACCACTGCCGCGCAGCCGTTGATCTGGTCATCAAGCTTGAAACGTTTGGCAATCACGGATTTTTTATCAATTTTAATCGCATGTTTCTGGTCATCGCCTGCATTGGCTGAAGTGTTCCACTGCGCAGTGGTCATGGCCGGATCGCGGGGAATATACAGCGCCAATGCCGCCGCTGTCGTAGTACTCGTAGTCTTTATCAACTTATTCCCTGCCATATCTGTGGCCGATATCTCTATGGTCGCATTACCGTCAGCAATCGCAGCGTCAATATTTATGTTCGCTGTCCAGATCATATCTCCAGGTGCTCCGGACAA
>JACQXV010000294.1 GCA_016208715.1 Candidatus Woesearchaeota archaeon
AACATTTAGACTTCCGAAGTCTGGCAGACTTCGGAAGTCTCTTATCTCCTTCACTAACGCCCTCACATAGCGCGGCATCAAGTGATTCAATCCGGCGTAAGCGTTGAGGTCGCAGTAGGAGCAGATATGATGACAGAAGGGAACTGAGATGTAAATACTGTGATTTCTTCGTTCAAATTTTTCCCGAACCATATATCCTTACCAGATTGATGGACTTCTTGAGATTGATTGAGGTTCGGCGATTGCCTTTGTGGCACGCGCCCTAAGAAGTAGTAAACAAGCGTTTCGCTATCATCAGTTGGAACAGATTCCTTATCTTGTTCAGCCATAACTTCGGCTACACCTGGTCGCCTCACCAGAGACTTGAGCCCCAATTGGCGCGCGTGGGGTCTGATGGTTCGCCATTTGCGCCCCGGTTTTAATGCGGCAAGTATGGCATGGACAGAAGCCTCTGACTCCCACATTTGTCTCAAAGCATTGTCTTCCCACTCTTCCCAACGTTCATTGTTGCGCTCCCCCCAATACCAAAACATAAGCCAGTCGTCGTATCCGTCTTTCCATCGGATGCGTATAAAAACGGTGCGCTTGCCGCGGATGGCGTAAACTACGATGTTCTCGATAATCAAGCGCAACAGACGATTGCGAATGGGCGCCTCTATATTACTCCAATCATCGGCGATCTTACGCAAAGCATTTTCGACAGAAATCACATCCTCGTGAGATGGATTTTGACCCAAGATATTTTTTTCGCTGGAAAGGCGATTCTCAAGTGAGTGCTTCTCAAGTAGTAAAGGCACTATCCTTTCCTGCAATTCGGCAAAGAACATCTTGCCAGTCGAAGTTTTCACGTCAATTTCTCTTAATTGTGTCGTGAAATTCTCAATTGCTTGATTGATGTTGGCGAGTTTTTGACGCAACATCAATTCGTTAGACTTGTCATCACGCTCGTGAGATTCAACCAGCCTGACCAGATCGTCAATCATGTTTTCACTTTGCGATAGGCGCAAGCGAATGTGGGTGTCTAACACGCGTTCGAAAACTCGCTGACGAATATTGGTGCATGACACCACCGAATCGGCAATATCCAGATCTTTGCGGCAGGACCAACATTCTCCATGAGAGGCGCGCATGGGATGGGTCATTAGAAAATCTCCTTGCTCATCAAAACCATGTAATCCACATCGGATCAAATATGCATATGGGTTACTCACAGATTCACGCATCCCGCCCCGCTCTGGTCCTCGATAGTTAGGGTTAAGGCGTTCCTTTTTAAATTGGTTGTCAATGCCATATTTAAGATCAATAGGATTATGACGACCCTGCACATTCCAGAATAATGTCAACTCTTCTTCCGTGCGAAACAATGCCAAACTGGGTTGAACGGCAACAAAACGATGACGCACATTAATGCCTGTCCGGAATTTACCGCGCTTATGTTTACGTTTCTTCAAATTGACTTTGTATCGCCCTGAACGTCCGCTGCAAAAAGTAATTACTCCAACTAATAGAGGGTGTGTGATCATAGCCTGTAAATGCTGAGTATTTTGAGGGACATAAATACCGTTTTCTTGCAATTTCGTTTTTTGTGCAATATGTCGCCTATAGGCCGCGTCAGCATCTTCACCTTGAAACGGATGAAACCAACACTTTGGATCTCGCTTAACACGAACCAGCATCTCGTGCAAACTAAAACTCTCTGAAGCGACTCGGAGAATATTTAGCAGCGTTTGTCTATGCGGCTCATAAATAATCAATTGATCTTCTGCTGCGTTATATTTCCATCCCCAGCGAATCATACCGCCAGAGTATTTCCCGCCTTTTGCTTTATAAAAACGGGCGCCACCCATACGAACTTGCATGTCCTTGAGTTCTTTTGCGGACTCTTGGGACATTCGTATCCATTCCTCAAAATCCGATTCCTTATTGAAATCAAAAAAGCACGGACCGCGATAAGAAAGATAAACGACAAAGACATCATGCTTTTGACAATCCAAAGCAAAGTCTAGTGGTCCCACTAAGGTTTGATCGCGATACAATCGATCTGGCTGAACCACAAAAACTGACTCGACACCGCCCGAACAGATCAGTTTGACAAGCTCGGCTAATCCGGGACGATCTTCTTCGTTAAGTGTGCCGCTTATGCCCAAATCTTTATCAATCACAATGACTTGATCATGGCGATAACCAAATTCCTCAACAGCAATACGGCGCAAATCCTCCTGCATCTCCAAGGAGTGTTTACGTTTCTTGAGTTGTTCATGCGAAGATTGGCGCAGGTAACAAATTCCCCGCCGTTTTAAAGGAAGTCGGGGCGCATGAAATCTTTGCATATATGAGTCATCGTCATTAAAATCTTCGTCATCAAAGTCTTCGGTCATTTTGTTCTCCTATATTTTTAGAAATATCTTTCGTCTCTTCAACGCCAGCCTGATGTTCGCGTGTTACCGCTTCTCGCAAAATACGGAATAAGGCATCTCGTTTGGCTCCATCCACAAACATTAACTGCCAGTCAAGTCCACCGGCAACCTTTTGCCCGTTCGGGAATATCATCTGATCAGATTGCGACTTATCATCCGTAGTCTCCATGTCATATCTCCAAATTAAAGTGATGTACATCAAAATATTTTGAAGACAGGGTATCCTGATATGTGCAGCGAATGGAAGTGATGAGTCGCCATCAGCGCCATCACACCAAGTTGACAAGCGCGGATTTCTGATTAAAATCTTTATACGAAGAACCTTAAAAATCGACATCGCAAGTTTTTACGCGCGGCAAACTCTTGCACAAACTTTTAAGGCTGATCAGTAGCTAAACGCTACCCTGCCTCATCAAGAACCCCTCATTAAAGACCCCATCGAGAACCCACATTGATTTTCCTAAAGTAAAACCATTAAGGAGAGAACACTTTGAGCCGTGGCTCAAGCATTTTTTGCTTTGCCACCTGCGAACGCCTCCTTATCGGGCCGCGTCTACTTTTAAAAAGGAAAATCAATGATCACTAAGTCTGATTTAAATCGTTTGCTCCGCACCTCCTGCGATCACCCCGTGTGGATGAGCAATCCGCTCTCAGGTGAGCCTCTTGTGAGGCAACAAGTTGCAGCCAACGTGCTGGGACTTGAGTATATGGATCTTCATTTACACAACGGTTTCGCCATCTTGCGTGCAGTTGGCTATCTTACGCCGAATGATCCTAAAGAATTTACTGATTGGAAAAGAGTAGTGGTGTTCGAGCTTAATTGCATCACCCAAATACGAGCCTACCTTGCCGCATCACTGCTTCAAAAAACATATCCTTTCCCTGAAAATATATTGAAGTGCTTTACGTTTTTTGAAGAGCGAACCTCGCACGGCGTGTGCACATTTTTAAGATTAGATGCACTGCAAAAGCGAGTGATCATTCGAAATTCGGTTCGCTCACTCGTGATGTGGAAGATAGGTTTCGATCCACTAGACGATACAAACGGTAAGGCAACCCAATGGGAGAAGTTGATCGCAAACCTCAGCACTCTCACTTTGACGAAGGATATGATGTTTAAGATGCGAGCTGAAATGGTTGATAAGACGCTTGCGTTTTTGAATCAAGATGTGAGCGATATCCCGCCGCTAACATGTTGCGGCTTGAACCTCTCGGCGGAGGGACAGCAATCTAAATCGGATCACTCCTAACGTTTTTCTGGGCTGATTCTCCAGACCGGATACCCTCACGACAAACCAGTCGCCCGAATCCAGTTCGAGCGACTGGTTTTCATTTGTGACACATTTGACTCTGGTTAATCGTGTACCAATCAATCCCATATTTGTAACGTGCGCGGATCAACCAATAACCACTTCGCGTACTCGTGCAAGTCGTTGAGCAGTGTGTCGGCGTTATTCGTTTCTTGCTTCAACGCGGTTTGCTTTCCAGTGTTTATATTGCTCCTCGGTTATTGGCGGTAAGTCACGGCGGTGATAGCTACGCTTGCGCCAGACACCATTTTCTTTGATCCATTCCCGATCAATCGCCCAACGTAACGTTCCACCTGTGCGCCGATACTCACGCCAACCACGTTTGCTCCGCAATGGAGTGATTGACGTAAGTAAAGTTAGGCGTTTGGGGCAGAGGCTTCCTCAGGTTCAGGTTTTCGACCATTTTTGGAAAACTTAGTTTGACTCGGTGAAGCAGTTTGAGAAGCGGCGATTGAAGTTCTACCTCCAATAGTTTGATTCACGATCTCGGCAGCTGACGCGCGCGCGGCGGCGTCCACGATGTCGGTCAGGTCGGTTGCTTTCATCTGTTCAATCACGCGCGTCGTCAATACTTCCTCTGTTACGGCGTGCGCCGCCATTACCATGTCTCGTTTGCGATGTGATGGATCGAGCGCGAAGAAGATCGCCCAACCGGTGAGGCAGAGCAATGGAAGCGCAGGCAACACGTAAGCTTTCCAGAACTCCAGCAAACTGGTGACTGTGCCTTGCCCATGCAATGCTGAGTCGAGAATAGCGTTGGCAATCATGGCGAAGATGTCAAAGGCGTAAAACCCATCAAGGCAAATGCGTTGCACGCCCGGGGCGGTGCCAAAGTGATGTGCCAGTGGCGCGGCAATGGCGGTGAGACCAAGAGCGACGATGCCCACTAGCGCGATTGGCAGCAATTCGGTATCAATCGTCTTTGTGAACAGAGAGAAGGCGCGCGCTTCGGCGTAGACAATCCCACCGAGATAGATGATCAGTCCGAGCGCGTAAGCAATCCACTTGAAAGCTCGGTGCTGGTTCTCTTGCATTTGGGTGTCGATAGATGTGGTCATAATATTTTCTCCTCTTCGCGTATAGAATCAAAAAGCGGCATTCTGCCGAGTGACAGAAAGCCGCCGAATCACGAAACCCCAAGCGGGATATAATCGCGTCAGCTCGCTTCGCTGCTCAACCCAGCGTTTCGAGTCAGGGCGGGTGGAGTGTTCGCTGCACTCTGCCTGCCCGTTCCATTGTTACAATACCTTCTATTAGTTGAATATATTAGCGCGTCTTCTTGAGAATGTCAACTCTCGTTTTTCGGTCCGTAACGATTGTCGTCTGCCTTCTTGGCTTTGGCGAGATAGAGCTT
>JACQXV010000255.1 GCA_016208715.1 Candidatus Woesearchaeota archaeon
ACTCCGTGTCGGGACTCAGAATGACCATGCCATGCCGTCACACCATGTCGGTATGACGTGGCATGGCGTGGCACTTTTTGGGTGGTTTATTTCCCATTTCGCAAGAGTTCAGTTAATAAGTCCTGCTACGATACTTTCGTCCAGCCCGCAGATTGCAAGTTCGTCAAACTTTATTATGAGTCCGAAATGCGGAAGGTTGCCTTTGAATTCAAACCGCAAAAAGCAGGCGATTTCGTATTCCCCATCAACCTGACCAAGACCGGATTCCTGGCCGTGGTCAACGGCAAGACGTTCCTGGAACATTCCGGCATTAAGTATGCGGAGAAAAGCAGGTCTTTCTATGCCCGCCCGACTACCATCCACGAGTCCGGCCCGGGCTACAAGCGCACCTGGAGCGGGGTTAAGGGCATTGAAATCAAGCTGGAAGAATACATCGCGGATTAAGAAAAATCAAGTAAGCAGATTGAACTGATTAAACTGATGCCCCCCGAAATAATCGGTTCTATCCGCTAAATCAGTTTACTAAAAAAGGAAGGGTGGCGTTATTCCAAAAGGGGGTAGAAGGTATTCCAAAAGAGGGTATGGGGTATTCCAAAGGGGGGTAAGAGGTATTCTAAAAGGGGATAAGAGGTATTCCAAAAGGGGGTATGAGGTATTCTAAAAGGGGATAAGAGGTATTCCAAAAGGGGGTATGAGGTATTCCAAAAAGGGGTATGGGGCATTCCAAAAGGGGGTATGAGGTATTCCAAAAAGGGGTATGGGGCATTCCAAAAGGGGGTATGGGGTATTCCGAAGGGGGGTAGGGGGTATATCAAAGGGGGGTAGGGGGTAAGATACGGGGGGTGAGGGGGATAGGGGTGCTTGGTATAAACGTTTAATTTATAAGGAGATATGAAATGGGCCAAATCGGATTTAACGCCAAAATCATCGCTCCGTATTTCCCCCAGATTCCACCTGAAATTGATGGAAAATGGCTCAGCCGGTCAAAAAAAGCCGTTCCCAGGGCATATAAAGGCATCAAAAAGGCCATCAAGACCCGGAAGGATTATGACCAAAAGATTGGCGATAAACTGAAAAAGACCATTGCCTCATTTATTGACCCGAATTTTGTTTCAGCCAGCGGCCGGACTTACCAGAACATAATGGACAAGACCCGGCATAGTATGAAGGATGCGGGGAAAGAGTATCTCCGCGGCGTAAAGGATGTCTTTGAGTCAGGCCGATACGAAAAGACGCTGGAATACGGCCGGAAGCGATACGCCCAAAAGTGGTGCGAATATCTCGGTCCGCTTAAGGGATATAAAGCCGG
>JACQXV010000256.1 GCA_016208715.1 Candidatus Woesearchaeota archaeon
GTGGACGAATTGGCAGAGGCGCTCGGTGTGACCGGGAAAAAAGTGGAGAGCATGATCCAGATCGCCCGCCGACCTCTCTCGCTGGAGACTCCGACCGACGAAGAAGAAGATTCAGTGTTGGGTGATTTTATTCAAGACGAAGATAGCCCGGCGCCGGTTGAAGTGGCGACGAAGAATCTGCTGCGTGAACAGATTCAAGAAGTGTTAGCTACTCTGCCGCCGCGCGAAGTTCGCATCTTGCAATTGCGCTACGGCTTGCTCGACGGCGAGAGCTACACGTTGGAAGAGGTGGGCAAGAAGATGGGCGTGACGCGCGAGCGCGTGCGCCAGATTGAAGCGCAGGCGTTGAGTCGGTTGCGACATCCTTCGCATAGAAGGAAGTTGAGAGATTACTTGAAGGAGTAGGGGGCTAAAGGAAAAAAGGGAAACGGGGAAATAAAGGAAACAGGTCGCTGATGAGGCGACCTGTTTTTGTTTGAGGCTCAACGGTTTGCGTCAGCCGTTTGCGAAGCGAAGCGGAGCAAATGAGCTACACGCGCGGGTTGGGCGGCTTTGGCTACTTGTAGCAGTTTTCGCATACGAGTATTGCCCAAAAACGCTGTCGCATAAACTCGTGGACTTGTTCTATCGTTACATGCTCTTCGCAAAACCATTTGTGGTTGTCGTATGAGCCAGTCTCGCCACAGCCACAGGCTTGAAGTTTATCGTTAGGGACAGATTTACAATCCCGATTTTTGTGTAACGTCAGAGTTTTGTTGGGGCGGTTTGCGCTGTAGACTGCCATATCGTCTCCTTTCCTTACCCGAATTTTTTCAAGTATCTCTCGTCGCCAGATTGAGATTGTTTACGGGACAATAGAACTTTGAATTTTCCATCTAAATTTTTCTTAAAATATATACGCCCTTCATTGCTAAAATGCCTTTCTCTCCAGCCTTCTGCACTTTCAAAACTCTTTCCTTTGACTGACTCGGGTTTATGGCAAAGTTCATACAAAACTCGTAAAGCGGCTTTGTATTCAACGTCAGCACTTAGCATGATCAAAGAGCTCCGCAGAAATTCTATGTTCGGCAACAAGATTTGCATGGTATCCAACAATGAGGTGGCTTGCGAGCTAGGCTGGCTATAATCTTCGTTTCGTTGCTGTTCATCCAGAGAGCCTTGAATTTTTTGCACCCGCGCATTTAGTTTCAGTATTGTCGAACGTGCTATTGCCAGTTCGTTTTCCGCATTTTGCTTTCCGATTCTCTCTTGCCGCAAGTCGTCAATAATTTCTAGATCCTCTTCTATCAACTTGTCCCGTTCCTCTTCCAATTCTATGACTCTATGCTGTAGCCGTTGGGCACCATTTTCAAGAACCAATAGCCTCTGTGATTGAAGCCGTATGACTTGCTGTAAACATACAAGTTTGTCTGAATCCTTATCTAAAGCTCTATACAATCCCAACCATGCGGCAACATCCTGAACGTTTGAGCGCAGTATTTTTACAAAACTAGCAATGGTATTTGGTTGACTCCGTTGCGTTTGGATGATCATATCAGCATGATGGAATCGTGGCGATGCGCTTAAGCCGCTCAACTAGCTTTTAAAAGGAACGAGATTATTTTTGTCAACCATCGCAAACCATTTTGTTTCGCCAGTCGTATCGTCCTCAATGCTCTCCCGCACGCGCGTTGTGTGTTAGAAAAAAGTCTGCTAAAGCAGACTGACCCCAACGCGATTTATCGCGTTTCCGCGCAGCGTATCAGCAGGATGATTCATCATTCTGCTTGAGGGCGGCGATCTCCATACATCTTTTTCACAGTTTCTTCCGCCGTCTCATCACTATCCCACGACCCAAACGAAGCCCAAAAGCGTTCTGAGCGGCGCAATTTATCCGCCTCATCTCGAATGGGTTCAAGGAATGTCACCACGACACGATACGGCGATTTAACCGAAACCGATTCGAGCAGGCGAATATTTTTTCCGTCATAAATGGCTGGCACAGATACGAGAGACATGATAGTTGTTCTTTCGATAAGATTTTAGCACATCGCCTTTCCCTGTTTTCCTCTACCTATTCGCCCTCGCAATTTTATTCAACGCCTTCGGTTCGCCGAAGATGGCAAAGTGATCGCCCTCAGCGAGCGACAGATCGTTATGCGGATGCAAATCTACTTGCTTGCCGCGCTCCAACAATACAATGGTGGTGTCAAATGTGTTTTCAACTTGATCAATCGTCA
>JACQXV010000318.1 GCA_016208715.1 Candidatus Woesearchaeota archaeon
AGCAGGAACCCCTTATACCGAAGGCACAGGGATAATTTGCCGAGTTCCCTTAATTGGATTACACCTGCAAACTTTAGGTTTCTCACCTAGGGGCACCAGTGTTGGTTCTGGGTACGAATATTATTGATTTATTTCCATTCCCTTTTCAAGGACGTAAGGCATTGGTAACACTCCCCATAAGGAAGCTGTTCTCAACGTTAATCGCGTTCTCACCGTAATGATACTTCCGCGATTTGCATGGATTAACATGTAAGATATTACATGGTCACGTAGCCCCACATGTCAGTAATGGAACTTGCGTTACCGCATATACAACAATAGTATCGGATTATTAACCGATTTCCCTTTCCCGTACATTGAGTTACAAGTACAGTTAGGATCGACTAACCCTTGACTGATGTACATTGTCAAGGAACCCTTGCCCTTTCAGCGACAGTGATTCTCACACTGCTTTGATCCTACTACCACCGGGATTTTTATTTCTTCAGCGGTGCACAAATCTTTTCAGACTTGCTTCTACCCACTGAGAACACCTTACCTACCGCACTGCACTCATGTGCATGCCTTTAGTCTCGGTAGCTCATTTAGCCCCGTCCATTTTCCAGGCCTATACACTTGACGAGTAAGCTGTTACGCACTTATTATAGGGTGGCTGCTTCTAAGCCAACCTCCTCGCTGTCTCTGTGTATAGACACTTTTCACCCTTTCACACTGAACGAACATTTAGGGACCTTAACTAAAGTCTGGGTTGTTCCCCTCTCGCGACTCAAGCTTACCCCGATCGCCGTCTCCTGGACGCTTTGACGTTATTGCATTCAGAGTTGGACAAGGAACCGAGAGATTTCTCCCCCTAAGCTCCAAATCCGTTTCTTTACCGCTGTAACTATCTTGTCCAAGGCTTGACGCACGCCAACTTTGGTAGGAACCAGCTATCACTAAGTTCGATAGGCTTTTCACCCCTAAACCTGAGTTAGAAAAACACTTGCACGTAGAACTTCTGCAGGCCTCCACAGGGTTTTACCCCCACTTCACCTTACTCAGGATTAGATCACTTAGCTTCGGGTCAATCTCATATGACTATTTGGCAGATTAGTGCCACACGCCTCGTTGCCTGCGCGTTTGTTGCTTTCGCTTCGGATCCGTATCAGAGATACTTATCCTCGCCATACGAGAAAACTCCCTGGCCCGTTATTCAAAACGGACGTTAGAACTCCGTAGAGCCCGTAACATTCGATAACTAGTAGGTTTAAGGTTCTTTGCACTCCCCTGTAGGGGTTCTTTTCAGCTTTCCCTCGCGGTACTCGTTCACTATCGGACTTAACACGTATTTACAGTTAGAGGTTGATACCCCCACGTTCCTATTCGGTATCCAGCGAATAGTACTCTGGGTACTCTTACTCCCTCTGTTCCTTCCTCTACGGGACTATCACCCTATACTGTGTTGCTTTCCAGCAAACTTCGAGTCGGTTCAGCGAGATAAAAAAGAGCCCAAACACCACATCTCCTGCATCTTTCAATACAGGATTCAGTTTGCTGTACGCTGCTTTCGGTCGCCCT
>JACQXV010000319.1 GCA_016208715.1 Candidatus Woesearchaeota archaeon
AAGTTGATAATTATCGGGCCATCTGCCATCTGAACGTTCAACCACAAATATTACCCCTTTCCCGCTTTCATCAAGCCACATTTCCAGAAATCGGTACATCGGCATCCGGACATTGCCGAGAGACGGGTCTGCAAGGTATACGCTGTCTTCTCTCACACCTTTTAATACAGCAAAATGCTCATAACCCCTGGGTTGAATAAATACCATTACAGGCTTCTTCAATTGCGAAAGGAATTCCGGCGCTAATCTGAACCCCTGGGCCTTATGTCCCCTCACCATGCTGACACGCTGAAGATCCAGAAGAGAAAGACCGTCCTTCTTTCGAAGGTCAAAATCGTCACTTGAAAGAGATGTCATTGCTTCAGAGAGCACCTCCTGCTCGGTCACATTGTCCCCAAGGCCATAAGTGAGGAGAGTCGCTAATGCGGCCGCCCCGCAGGAATAATCATAGGCCTGTTTGACAAGATTTTCATCACGGAGTGTTTTAAAAGACTTCACCGGAACGAAGACACGATTTCCCCCACCTGTATCTATAGTGACAGCCCCGGCAATATTGGAAAAAACAACAGGGTTTATCATGATAAGAATGAGAAAAATATATTTTTTCATCTTACAGTCTTTTGCCTGCATCCACGGACATCTCTGTTAATCGGGCGCCTTAAAAACAGGCAACTGATGATAACTTCTATTCGTTCTGATGTCAAGATAAAACCCGGCTGTCTTAAATTTCCCTGATAAAAGAAGAGGACCGCCTGAAGGCAGCCCTCTTGCATGCTCGTGCGATTTGATGATTTGAACAACATTAAATCATCTTTGGATGCTATCTGCCGTAGACGAAATAGGTTCTGTAGACAAAAAGCCTGCCGATGAACGGAATAGGCTCAGGCAGCGCTTTTCCGACAACTTTATTCATTTCGCCGTTGTTCATCTTTTCCGCCTGGATGCCATTAAGGGCGCTGAACTGGTTATCTGCGGAAACGGTCTGGGCGCTGTCGTGCCGGCTGTCCGGCGTCTCTCCTGCAACTGCCAAACTGGAGACTATCAATATCGCCATTACCATGAAAATCCCAATAATGCTGATGGCTTTCTTCATATTGCTTTCCTCCTTTCTGTTGGATTTACTGTGATGCATTGTTGAGTTGAGTCCCGTTGATTTCATCTTCTTCTCCTCCTTTTAGATTTGTTTTGTTACTTCTTACCTCAATAGACGAG
>JACQXV010000320.1 GCA_016208715.1 Candidatus Woesearchaeota archaeon
CTCGGTGCCAGTACGCCAGAATATAATCGCTTATGGGCGCAACCCATCAACTGGTCGTGGACGCGTCGCGACTTGCGTGAATGGGCAGAGAAAAAATCATCCGGACTATGTTAAATTACTTATCAAACATGCCACTAGCAAACATTTTGCGAAATCAAACTGCAAAAGAAAAACCCACAAGTCCGATTACAGGGTTGTGGACTCTGCATCCTACTGCAAAGGATCGCCTGAACGCCCTAGAGAATCCACATACGTTGTTTCGCCTCACACTAGATTTACCTTTCACAGTTGGAGTCTTGATCGCCTTCATCATTGGCGGGGTATTCTATATCTCTATACCCCTTATCTTAATTCTTATTAGCGCCCCTATCGCGTCAATTTTATATATTGATTCGAATATTACTAATGCGAATCAAATAGAGGCATTTGAATTGTTGATCCTTTCGATGGTGGCACCTGTTGTAACGCTTGGATATATTTTAGCGATCACCGTCATCATTCTCCCTATCTTCGGCATTACCTATTTAGCGGCGTGGACAGTAGGATTGCAAGTACAGCGTGAAGCAGTTGCCGAAGCTGTTCTCAAACCTCAAGGTTGTATACGTGGGTGTGCGAAGTATCTATCCTTATGGGGCGTAGCAGCATTGATCGCTTTAGGGATGGAAGCCGGATTCTTGATCACTCCTATCAATTTATTCTCACCTCAGACCTTGACCGCCGCGTTGTTAATCATTCCTTGGCTCATAGCGGCAACGGGGTTGACATGGTTATGGCTTGTGTGCGCCCGTTACTTTGGCGAGAAAATTTTCAACAAACACATTGGTCTTACGCCACCGAAGTTGAAACGCCGTGTGCTGAACGTGGCATTAAGCATCTTGTTTTGCGCCTTATATCTTCCACTCCTCGCCAGTCGCTTCCTGATCATCTACAATAATTATATGATCTCGAAAGATTTCGCAACTATGGGAAGTATTGCTCTTGTAACATTGATTGTCGCGCTTGCGTTATACGTCATCCTGTTTGGCGCGATGTGGGTATTCATTCAACTCGGATCGTTTCTCTTCCCCCCTCACTGCCCATCCTGCAAACAAATCGTTCGCCAAAAAGAAATACTTGGCAAATCGTGCGAACACTGCGGACATGAGCTTGCGGCTTGGCTATTTGTTGAAAGACCTACGAAGTAAATTTATCACGGAGGTGCATTATGTGGAACGGTTCTACCGAACAGCGCGCGGCAATCGAAGAGATTTCTAAAGATCTCGTCACTCAACTCGCGCCCGAAGAACTCGATCTCTTCGGTGAGTTGGCGCAAGATTATTTTGACGATCCCAAGCCACTCTCAAAATCGAAACACAGCGATGATCCACTGGGCTTCGGCATCTTTGAAGCCATGACGATTATGACTCCGGTGGCAATGGCAATGGCAAGCACTGTGCTGACCTTCGTCACGACAGAAGTGATCAAATCTGCCAAAGACGAGAGCGCGGCGGTGATCAAAAAGAAAATCAAAGCACTCTTCAACAAGGCTGACAAGCAAGAAGCCGATAGTCCTTCGTTGACCAAAGAACAAATGGAACAGGTGAAAAAACTCGCTTACAAGCAGGCGACAGATTTTGGTATGGATGCTGCCACTGCTGAAAAAATGTCGAACGCGTTGATTGGTTCACTCGCCTTGAATAAATAAAAGCAACCCATGAGCACAAGCCCCCCGCCTCCCCAGCGGCTGAATCCATTTGCGTTTCCGTCCGAAACGGATACACGCTTCGTCATGCTCGTCGTCGCGGTGATCATGATCAGCGTTCACATGGGAACGATCATGCGTGAAATCTTTAACCCCGAGATGCCTACCCCTCTGACCAGCCTCATTGTGTCAGCTCTATTGGTAATCGCCGCATTAGCGTTAGCACTGCTCATTTATCGCACTTACCCTAATCGAGTGCGACACTCACAACACCTAGAAGTTTTTCGAAAAGAAAAAGATCCCTTATTCCATAATGAGATAGAACGGCTGGCAGGTGTGGCAAGCATCACACTTCCAACCATTGAACTTGGAAACACTCTGCGCGATCAAAGCGGACAAGCCTTTGGTTTTTCAGACCGTTATTCAATTCGGCTCGACGCGGGCTTACGTCTTTTGCTACGTAAAGCACCAGAAAAATTTCGGGCAATTGTCTTGCACGAGATGGCGCATATTGCTAACGACGATGTGCGGCGAACTTACTTCACGCAAGCGTTATGGTACGCCGTCATCTTCCTCACTCTCCTCCCCACCACAGCCATCATCAGCTTTCACTTCCTATTGAAACCACTGACACAAGGCGTGACGATCTCTACACTTGTGAGTTTATACTTGCCCAGAGGGCTTTTCTTTTTTATTCAAGTGTTCATTCTATTAGCAATAGTGGGACTAATTCGCGCCGGATTATTACGCGCCAGAGAAACCTATGCCGATTGGCACGCGGCGCTGTGGGGAGCGGCAACTCTGCTGGCGACTATTTTGCAAAATCAAGCGGCGAAAGAAAAACCCACAAATCCGATTACGGGATTGTGGTCTCTGCATCCCGCCGCATGGGATCGCCTGAACGCCTTAGAGAATCCACATACATTGTTTCGCCTCACCCTGGATTTACCCTTCACAGTTGGAGTCTTGATCGCCTTCCAAATTGTTGGGACATTCGAAATCTTTGTGCCCCTTGTCGTAATGCTTGACCGTGCCTCTTTCGTGTTAATATCAAATCTTGCAAGCGCGGTTCAAACATCGGCATTCGAATTGTTAATCCTCTTGATGGTATCACCTCCCGTAGTGCTTGTAGGTATTTTAGTGAGCACCATCCTCGTTTTCCCTATCTTCGGCATTTCCTATTTAGTAGCATGGACAATAGGACTACAAGTTCAGCGCCAAGCAGTTGCCGAAGATGTTCTCAAACGTCAGGGTTGTGTGCAGGGTTGCGCCAAGTATTTATCATTGTGGGTTGTCGCAGCTGTAATTGCTTTGGGAATCGAGGTTGGCTTCTTCATCATACCCATCAACGTATTCTCGCCCCAAACACTGACCTCTGCGCTTTTAGCGATCCCCTGGTTGATTGGCGCAACGGGGTTAACATGGCTATGGTTAATGTTCGCTCGCTATTTTGGTGATCGAATTTTTGACGGACATGTTGGTCTCACGCCGCCAAAATTGAAACTCCGTGTGCTGAACGCGGCATTAAGC
>JACQXV010000321.1 GCA_016208715.1 Candidatus Woesearchaeota archaeon
GTACAGAGCCTTCTGACGGTTTATCATTAAAAATTAGACGATTTATCATTGAAAAGTGGCAAATGCCCTTTCGCCGCCATGCGTTTGCCTGATTATTAACTGTGCATTCATTGTAGGCTCTGTCCCGAATCTGCCGCTGCCACCCTGCGAACTGAAATGATTTACATTTTGTTAAACATCCTCTCGGCGACAACATCGCTTCAAACCTCCACAGCGAGCGGTGCAGCGGCCGAGCGCAAGCGAGATTCGGGACAGAGCCTTCTGACGGTTTATCATTAAAAATTAGACGATTTATCATTGAAAAGTGGCAAATGTCCTTTCGCCGCCATGCATTTGCCTGATTATTAACTGTGCATTCATTGTAGGCTCTGTCCCGAATCTGCCGCTGCCACCCTGCGAGCTGAAACGATTTACATTGTGCTAGACATCCTCTCGGCAACAACATCGCTTCAAACATCCACAGCGAGCGGTGCAGCGGCCGAGCGCAAGCGAGATTCGGGACAGGGCCTTCATTGTGACAAAAGATTTAAATGAGTAGAATAAATGTATTTGTTTAGCTACTTCAATCGCAGCGTCACCACGACGCTCGCCGAGCACGTAAAACCTATTATCATCAATAATGAGCTGAGAATCGTGTGAGACGATGTGAATGCCATTAGCTCGCGGGTAAGTGGCGACGCTGCTAAACAAATACAATAAATGAATAATTGATGAGTATCATGTGAAAACTTAATACTATTACAATGCACAAAACCAAAAGTTCGTCATCCAAGAAGCTGGCAGACAAAAGCCCCGCAGAAAAGACTTCCAAATACCCGCTAGTTAAAGTCTACTCAACTCCAACCTGCCCGTACTGCCACATGGCAAAAGAGTACCTCAAATCAAACAACGTGCCCTTTGAAGACATCAACGTGGCCGCTAACGAAAAAGCGGCCGACGAGATGCAGAAAAAGACAGGACAACTAGGAGTTCCTGTTATCGAGATAGGAAACACAATCATTGTCGGGTTTGACAAAGCAGCGATCAATGAAGCGCTCAAGCTCAAACCCAAAGCCGCGTCGTGACATTGCGGCAATGACTTCAACAAGCTTGTACGTACCTGCGACCATCGTGAAGAAGTCCCGCTACAAAAACCGGCACGTCACAGCCGGTGGCGGCACAACGAAACCCTTCAAGTGAAAAAAGTGAAGGGCCCAACTTTCTTGCACGATGCGTGGTCCTCGATACGTTTCATCCGGACGTTTGCAATGCGTTAAGATTCCGCCAGTCGTTTGAGTTATGTTTAAATAACAATATTCCGCCAGTGGTTCACTGGTGGTTTCATGCGCGCCCGCTGATCCTGGAATATTGTTGTGCTCGAAAACCACCGGTCACAGACTGGTGGTTTTTGTGGTGGTTTTTGACATCTACGAACGTAAGTGAGTATGTGAGACTGGTGGAATCCGCTGAGTCAAAAACTCGCTTTTGACGAATAAAACCTCAACTGCGAATATAGGTGATACCAATGCCCAAACTCGAATTAAAACAACCCAAACAAAATGTTGCGATCATTGGTGCATCGCGCGACCGCAGAAAGTACGGCAACAAAGCAGTACGAGCATATGCAAGCAAAGGATATGAGGTGTATCCGGTAAATCCAAACACACAACAGATTGAAGAACTCGCATGCTATCCTAAACTCAAAGATGTTCCTGTCAAACTTGACATCGTGAGCGTATACGTACCGTCATCCGTCGGGTTGACGCTCGTCGAAGACATCGTACGGGCCAATCCAAAGACCGTGTATCTCAACCCGGGAGCAGAGTCGCCTGAACTTATCAAGGCGCTCAAAGCGAAAGGACTGCGGCCAACTATGGCCTGCAGCATCCTGGCGATTGGACTTGATCCGGCAAAACTTTGATGTCATCATGAAACATGATGCACGTGGATTTTCCCCGTGTTTGATCTAAATTGTGATTTTTCAGCGTGATTCGTATGTTTCAAAAAAGAGAGACGTTCGGCAGTGAGACCGACAAGAGCATTGAGCCCGCCCGCGTCATAATCATGGGCGCCGCGGGGCGAGACTTTCATGACTTCAACACACGCTTTCGCAATAATCCCTGTGAGCGCGTCATCTGTTTTACCGCAGCCCAAATCCCTAACATAGAAGGTCGACGGTATCCTGCTGAACTCGCGGGACCACGCTATCCCAACGGCATTCTGATCTATGCAGAAGAAGAGCTGCCTTCTTTGATTAAGAAATACAACGTCAACACAGTCTACCTCTCATACAGCGATCTATCACATATTGACGTGATGCACAAAGCATCAGTTGTGCTAGCAAGCGGTGCAAACTTTGCACTTCTTGGACCCAGGTCAGTATTCCTTCACGCCGCTGTTCCAGTAATCGCGGTGTGTGCGGTTAGAACAGGAAGCGGAAAAAGCCAGACATCACGCTACGTTGCGAAATACTACAAAAACAAAGGCGCCCGCGTAGTTGTGTTGCGCCACCCCATGCCCTACGGCGACCTGAGCAAACAAGCGGTGCAGCGATTTGCTACGTATGCTGATCTCGACGCTCACAAATGCACGATCGAGGAACGCGAAGAATATGAACCCCACATCGCAAACGGCATAGTTGTCTACGCAGGCATCGACTACCAGAGAATCCTGGCCCTTGCCGAACGAGAAGCAGACATCATCATCTGGGACGGAGGCAACAACGACATTCCATTCATTAAACCAAATCTCCACATCGTTGTCGTCGACCCGCACCGCGCAGGGCATGAGATCACGTATCACCCCGGCGAAACCAATTTTCGCATGGCAGACGTCCTCATCATTAACAAAATCGACTCTGCACAAGAACACGAAGTCGCAGTGGTAGAAAAGAACATCAAACTCTACAATCCAAAAGCAGTCGTCGTTAAGGCAGCATCCCCCCTTCGCATCGATTCACCACAGCGTATAGCCGGAGCGCGAGTGCTCGTCATAGAGGATGGTCCTACGCTTACGCACGGAGGCATGTTGTACGGCGCGGGCATGCTTGCAGCAAAACGCCATCATGCCCGCGAAATCATCGACGCGCAAAAATACGCGGCAGGAAGCATCAGGGACATCTATAAAAAATATCCGGCGCTCCACAAGATACTGCCCGCAATGGGGTACAGCAAAGCGCAAGTTGCAGATCTTGAAAAGACAATTAATCGCGCCAATTGCGACCTTGTGATAGACGCAAGTCCGGTGGACATATCACGCATACTCAAAGTCAACAAACCAATAGTCAGCGTCCGTTACGAACTCGCTGAGGTAGGGAAGCCAAAGCTGCCGAAAATCCTCTCGCGAATCAGGATCAAACTACAGGACGCGCATTGAGATTGTCATAAAAATCCGCCGAAAGCGCCCTATCTCGGGCTAAAGCCAGAAGGCTTGACGGGCACTTTCTTTGACTGCGGATTTTTAGGACGCCAAAAAAGAGCCAACGCCCTAAAGGGCAGGGCTATCTTTTTTGGGCGTATGCTGATTATATGGTGCTTATATGCTGATTGTGTGATGAATTGTATGATTGGCGCAATTATGTTATCAACAAAACACTTCCTTTCCATTGCTGATCTTTCTACACACGAACTACAAGAGCTTATAGACTTCTCGCTTCTTGTCAAGCGCAAACCTCAGCGCTACAATCGCGCCCTTGCAGGCAAACAGCTTCTGATGCTTTTTGCAAAGCCTTCTTTGCGCACACGGCTTTCATTCGAAGTAGGCATGCGCCAGCTTGGAGGAGACGCCATATTCTACCCATTGAAGGACTCGCCGCTTGGAATAAAAGAATCAATCGAGGACACGGCGAAAACCTCCTCGCGCTTTGTTGACGCGATCATGGCGCGCCTGTACGCACATGCAGATCTTCTTACCCTCGCAAAGAATTCACGAGTGCCAGTCATCAATGGGCTGACTGATTTTTCACATCCGTGCCAGGCGCTTGCTGATCTCGTCACCATCTTTGAACGTAAGAAACGGTTTGCTGGTCTTAAGCTCGCGTACTTTGGCGATGGAAAGAACAACACATGCCATTCATTGCTCGAAGCGTGCGCAAAACTAGGAGTAAACATGATTGTCGCAGCACCCAAGCAGCAGGAATTCCAGCCAGACAGCGGCGTTCTTGATGCTGCTAAAGTCGAGGCATACAAGAACCACTGTCTGATTGATGTGACCACGGACGCGCATTTTGCAGCGGCTAACGCAGACGTTCTCTACACGGATGCATGGATGAGCTACCACGTCAGCACAAAAGAACACGCGCGACGTCGAAAAGTGCTTAAACCATATCAGGTTAATGAAGAACTGCTGTCTCTTGCCAGGAAAGATGCAACCTTTATGCACTGCCTGCCAGCCAAACGAGGCGAGGAAGTCACAAGCGAAGTCATCGATGGTCCCAGCAGTCTGGTGTTTGATCAGGCTGAAAATCGCCTGTATGCACAAAAAGCACTCTTGATACGCCTACTCAAAGGTAGATGAAAAAGAGGTTGAAAAAAGGTGAAAAATTAAGAAATAAATGGATGGCACGGCATTTTGCTGCTTTTTAACATTTTGTGTCGTTATTTTTTTATAATATGACTTCTTTCATGTATAGATGCAACAACCCCGCGTCCTCATAGGCTGTGTCACGTGCGATCAGGATGAACAATTCCTTGACCAATTCATGGAAGCAGCGCATGCACAGGACAACAAGAACTTTGATGTGCTCTTTGTAGACAATTCTGTACGCGATGCATATTTTGAACGCTTGAAACGGACAGGAGCGCGCTGTATTCGCGACACCGCAGGAGGAATCACGATCGTTAAAATCACGCGCGGGCGCAACATGATCAGAGAGTATGCACTAGCCCATGACTATGATTATCTCTTCTTTGTCGATACCGACATTGTGATCCCGCGGTTTGCTCTCAGCCGTTTGCTCTCGCACGGCAAAGACATCGCATGCGGAGTCTACTTATCAGAGATAAATTATGCAGGCCACAAGTTTGTCGCGCCGATCCTTTTCGATTTCGGAGATGAGGAAAGTGGAAGGATCTATAACGTCCGCGGCGTGGTGCGCGACCGACTCATCGAAGTCGCGGCGACAGGATTCGGCTGTATGCTTCTTTCTCGCCGCGTTCTTCAAGACATCGGGTATCGGTACAATCCTGCGATCAACTCCGGAGAAGACATCTTGTTCTGCCTTGACGCGCGGGCAAAAGGTTATAAAATCTATTGCGATACTTCCGTAAAGTGTGATCATTACGGGTATCCGCCGCAGGATAAACGCAACAGCAAACAATTATGGCAAACGTATCTCACAGTTTAACACCCAAAAAAGAGTTTTTCCCATGAACCGGCCAGTTGTTGTTTTGTCGATAATTGTACTTGTCGCTCTTAGCGCCTGCACACGATATGGGCAGCCGGCGAGTAAAGAGCCCGCAACTGAACAAGCGCCTCCCACGCAAAGTCCATCCACGCCCGCACCACAAGAAACATCGCAAACAACTCCCGCAACGCAGTCCTTAGAACAACGACCAGAGCAAGAATCTGAACAAAAACTGACTGAAACGCAACCCGCGCAGCAAACGCAGCAAATGAATCAGACAACTCCGCCTCCAGCTCAGCCGCAAGAGGCTTTGACGAAGTCTTCAAAATTTAAACCCGCAACCGAACCACTCGTAAAAGAAGTAAAGACAGAAGAAGTAAAGAAATTTGATATTGTTGTCAAACAATGGGAGTTCATTCCAGACACGATCACAGTGAACGTTGGAGATAAAGTAGAATTCAAGCTAATAAACCATGACGTGCCCCATGGATTCTATTTGCCCGCCTTTGGCGTCAGCGAATACCTTGGTAGGGGAGAAAACGCGACAGCGAAATTCACGGCAGACAAAGGAGGTCAATTCGGGTTCTCTTGCAATGTGTACTGCGGCGCAGGACATGGCAATATGGTTGGAAAGCTCGTAGTGAACCCGTAAGAATCTTTTCTATTCTTATATTAACTTTGGTATTTGTTTAGCTAATCGCTCTCACAGCGTCGCCACCGACCCGCGAACTTGCGAACGATGGATACGATCACACGACTCTTGGAATACTCATTCTGATTTCACTAAACTTGCAAGCCAGATGACACCCACGACTGGCAAATCAATCCTGTTCCCACTAAAATGTGCATCTGCAACCATACTCTCACTCCGATGATTGAGTATTTATTATTCTCTATCTTATAAGATATATTTTCTTAAAATTGACATGCTGATAGTTGTCGTCGACAAAGTAATAGAATAGAAATATTTTTATATTTCTATCTTTTCACGCATAGGATGGTCGTCAGAACTGAGATTCAATTGCCAAATGGGACGAAAGTTGTTGTCGAGGGAACGGAAGAAGAAGTGATCCGCGTGGCAGGTGCACTTCAAGTCGCTTCGCGAGTACCTATGCGTCATCCACAAGATTACACTAAAAAAGCAGCGAAAACGGCGCTTTCGCGCGCGGGCCCCGTTTACTATTGGTCCAGATAACCGTTCAACAGGATAGGGGTGGCCTCGCTCTGCAAGTGCGGTTTTCACGTCTCCGAGGCTTCTCGGCTGGGAAAAAAACCCATCCTGTGCGAGCTCTGTAATGTATGTAAGATTGTTCAACAGAAGCTACTCAGACGGTACAAAGAAGGAGCAGGAACGTGGAAATACACCAACAAGTAGATGGATATGAACGCAAAAATTACGATACACCTTGAGGATGGGCGGGTTCTGGAAGGTGTAGTCGTATTGCACCAGACAGGAAATGTCAAAGCAATCGCAGGAAGAAATACTCCGCAAAGAATCCATTCGCTCAAAAAGAAAAAGAGCAAACTTGCTGTTTGTGTAGACCAGTTGGAGTTGCAGGGATATTTTACTGAGAAACCAGTGATGACCACTCCCGAATTGCTCAAGGCATTGCATCTTAAGTGTAACAAAAAATTAAAAGAGAAAAACGCTACAAGAGACTTAGGCAAATTGGTGGTCGAGGGAACACTCCAGCGTGATGAATTGCCTCCCGGACAGGGTCGACCTAGAGGAGCGCAGATATGGTTTTTGCCCAGTACAGACAAGAAGGTAATTGCTGATTACAAGAAAGCTAATGCAGGCTCCCAAAAATGACACAACAATATACCTCATTTAAGGCAAGCTTACTGAACTTGAAGGAGACTATTGTGAAACTAATTGCATATCCGGGTAATCAGACGTACAAATCACACTTTGATGAAAGACTTCTTGTGTTTGACAAGAATTTTAAATCGCTAAAAGTGCACTTGGAAAAAACCGCGGATCAGAAGATTATCGAACTGCTCATTAGCATGGCAATCAAGCTTCAGATAATGCACTCAGCACAAACCAGCATGAAAGAGAAATTTGAAGCCATAAAAGCGCTAGAATTATATTGTAATAACTTGGAAGTATCTCTGGAAGAAGGGCTTGCAGATTCTGCAGATATCCTATCGCCCGCCCTCCAAGCATTGCTCGGAAAGTCATTTGAAATTGAGTTCAAAGACTTACGCCTTGTTTTTAATAAAAGTGGTACCTGCACGGCATTTTTGCTTAGAAAAATGCTTGAAAAAGCAGCCTATATCGCACTCTCAAAGATCGGAAAAAGCGACGAGTTGATTGATGCTAACGGAAAGTCGAAAGGCCTTCAAACACTGCTGGATATGGCTACCAAGGAGAAAACTAATTCACACCATTTGATGATGGCAAAAACAAACAAAATGATTCAAGGAATCAAATTTCTGGGTGATTCCGCGGCGCACAATCCTTTGATCATTGTTGATGACCATGAAATAGTGCCTCAATTGCCGTTCATTTCAGTTGCGCTTAAAGAGTTGGGCACGTCAATTAGTGAAACCGAGAGTTAACTGATTCACTGGACAAGCCTCAGCGAAAGCATTATTAAGCGGGACGATTATTTCGGTTCCATCAAAAGGGGATAGAATGGGTCAAACACAACTCCATCACGAAGGGTTGAAATCTTACAAAATTGATCAGGATTTCAAACAGAATTCACAGATTGTTGTTCACGAAGGCGATACTTGTGAGTTTCTGAAAAAAGTCCCTGACAAATCGTTCAAGCTCATAATAACTTCACCACCTTACAATATTGGTAAAGTATACGAGAAGAAAACCGACCTTATGAATTATCTGAAGGTCCAAGAGAGCATAATCCAAGAACTTATAAGAACTTTGCGCGATGATGGAAGTATTTGCTGGCAAGTAGGCAATTACGTACAAAACGGAGAAGTCTACCCACTTGACATTTATTACTATGACATATTCAGAGACGCTGGTTTGAAACTCAGAAATCGAATCGTGTGGCGCTTTGGTCATGGCTTACACGCTCAAAAACGATTCTCCGGGCGATACGAAATCATCTTATGGTTCACAAAAAGCGATAACTACACATTTAATCTTGACTCGGTAAGAGTGCCTTCAAAATACCCTGGCAAAAGAAATTGGAAGGGCAAGAACAAGGGAGAACTCTCAGGCAATCCACTTGGAAAAAACCCATCCGATTTCTGGGAAACCACTAAATCTGATTGGGAAACGGCCATCTGGGATATTCCAAATGTAAAATCTAACCATCCTGAAAAAACTGAACACCCCTGTCAATTCCCAATAGAACTAGTCGAGCGATGCGTTTTAGCACTTACAAATGAAGATGATTGGGTTTATGATCCATTTGCGGGCGTGGGAAGCGCTCTTCTCGCAGGACTCTTGCACAACCGTCGGGTCGCAGGAAGCGAAAAGGAAGCAGAATATGTGAAGCTCACCAGAGAACGGATTGATCAACTATTCTCTGGAGCACTGAAGCGAAGACCGTTAGGAAAACCAGTCTATCAACCCACGGGCAAGGAAAAGATATCACAAATTCCTACCGAATGGAAAAAGGAGAAACAAGATGAGAGTCTTAGGAGTATACTCGTTCAATAATGGTGAAAAGTTCGTAAAGAAACATTTCCCAAACGAACTCAAAGAAGTTAAGCAAGTAATTGGCAGTATCAGAGCCGATAAGTATCTGACAAAGGAAAGTAAAGAGAAAACGATGAAGGGCGAAATGCTCTATAGCCCTGTTGGGTTGAATGATGCATTCAAAAAGAAATTCTCTGCTCTGCAATGGCAAAACCACAAGATCACGTGTGATTATCATACGAAATTCTATGTAGAAGGGTTTCAACCAGCAAAAACCACGAACCAGCCCTTCCGCGATATGGACTTCGTTAAGAACAAGCTTGGAGTTGAAGTTCAATTTGGCAAGTACTCGTTTATGGTGTACAACGTTTGCGCAAAAATGACCATATTCAACAAGATGGGAATCATAAATGCTGGAATTGAAGTTGTGCCGATCAAGGAGCTCGCTATGAGAATGTCAACCGGAGTTTCGTATTTTGAACAGTTTGTGTGGGATCTCGAACATCGCGGAGTTTCAAATATTGACATTCCAGTCCTCATTCTGGGAATTGGCAAATAAACGTATGATTCTGGGATTATTAATTGGTCTAACTTTGTGAAAGCTATTTAAGAACTTTCATTACATCAATCTGCGCCTTCTGTAATTTTCCTGAGAAGTCAACATAGACTGTCTTTACTTCAGAGAATTCATGTATGCCCTCAATGCCTGCTTCCCTCGTACCATTGCCCGTATTCTTCACGCCCCCAAAGGGCAAATGCACTTCGGCGCCAATCGTACTCGCGTTGACGTACATGACACCTGACTCGATCCTCTTGATAGCCTTAAATGCTTTATTGATATCTTGTGTATAGATTGAAGCAGAAAGTCCATACTCTACGCCATTAGCCACTTCAATCGCCTCGTTGAGGTCGTTCACTGGAATCAGCGAAAGAACCGGCCCAAAAATCTCCTCATTTGCGATTCTCATCGTTGGAGTAACGTTTGTAAATACCGTAGGATTATAGTAACATCCCTTCATCCTCGGGCGACCGCCGCCGCACAAAAGCGTCGCGCCCTCAGTCTTGCCGATCTGGACATATTTATGGCTCTTGTCGACGGCCGCTTGGTTGATAAGCGGACCCACGTCTGTATCCTTGCTCAATCCGCTGCCTAATTGTAGTTTGTGAACGCGCTCAAGCAGCATTTGTTCAAAACGGTGCTGTACTGCCCGATGAATGATTACTCTGCTTGTCGCTGTGCAGCGCTGTCCTGTCGTTCCGAATGCGCCCCACAATACTCCCTCAAGTGCGAGATCAAGATTCGCATCGTCCATGATGATGATCGCGTTCTTCCCACCCAGCTCAAGGCCAACCTTCTTGATCCCTGCATTCTTGAGAATGTAGTTTCCAGTATCTTTGTGCCCTGTGAACGAAATCCCATGAATCTTCGGATGCTTGATGATCGTACCGCCTACGTTCTCTCCCGGTCCCGTCACCATGTTAACTACTCCCGGTGGCACGCCGGCTTTGTTCATCAGTTTGACAAGCTCAGCAGCGCACAATGGCGTATCTGACGACGGCTTGAAGACGACAGTGTTGCCGCATATCAACGCTGCAGACATTTTCCACGCAGGAATCGCGATCGGAAAGTTCCATGGCGTTATCAAACCGATTATTCCTATGGGTTGACGTACAGTCATACAGAATTTGTCTCGAAGCTCTGAAGGAGTAGTGTGGCCAAAGAGACGCCTTCCTTCACCAGCCATGTATTCAAATACATCAATCGCTTCCTGCACGTCGCCAAGCCCTTCAGCAAAGACCTTGCCCATCTCAGTAGTGACAAGCTTTCCAAGACGCTGTTTATTCTTGGTGAGAAGATCGCGAATTTTGAAGAGAACTCGCGCACGGCCGGGGGCGGGTACATCGCTCCAAAACAGGAAGGCCTTTTCTGCTGCACTCACTGCACGCTCAACATCCTGTTCGTTGCTTTGCTGGAAAATTCCCAACGTTTGCGACGGCTTTGCAGGATTATAGCTCTTGAACGTCTTTCCAGAAGAAGATCTCACCCATTTCCCATCGATGAAGTTGCTCCAGACGCGCAGCACTCACTCACCTCTCTTTCTTGAAGCAAAAAGATTAACATTTAAAAAAGGATTAATATTTAAATATCTTTTGGCATTTCGGGCTCTGTCCCGAATCTGCCGCTGCCACCCTGCGAGCTGAAACGAGAAACATATGTTCAACATCCTCTCTGCAACAAGATGACCAACACATTCACAGCGAGCGGTGCAGCGGCCGAGCGCGAGCGAGATTCGGGACAGAGCAGGCATTTCGAACTATGAGCTCGCAGGTCGGTGGCGACGCTGCTAAGCAAATGCCGGGGTTTCATTTAATCTCCTTGAGCTTCAGGTTATACGCGATCGCTATCTTTGCCTCTTTTGGCAGCCGCTCTTCGCTAGGCGTATCTGCAACCGCCCGAATTTCTCCAGGAAAGGCTCCTGCTTCAAATTCCTTCTCCTCGGGAGGCTTCACTTCGCTAAAATCGATCCGGTTTGCCGACGGGTTAATCTGCAGCGTGATGTTGCGCACGCCAAGCTTTGCAAGCCTTGGTTCGCCATAGATATTCTCGTCACTCTCATTAAACACTACGCCATAAAATGAAGCCTGCCTTCCCGTTGGCCGAGAAAAAAACTCCAGCGGATCAAACTGAAACGTATCCCGCGAAATATGATAATTATTTGAAGCAATAAAAATAGTGCTTACCATGAGCAGACAGATCAGCAGAGACTTTACCAATAGCTCTGGAGCTTTGACAATGCTTCCAGGAGAAACACTGCGCATCCTGTTTACTAGGTCTTCAAACATCGCCCGCACCATGTAGTTGTCTTGGTCATAATTATCGCGCGCAGTGCGCAGGATCTCCCTGATTTGTGGATTATGCTCTTCAATGTACTTCAGTTTCACAAGACGCATGCGAACGATGAGATCAGCAATGAAAAACAAAATCGACAATCCAATAGCAACATAGTAATTGACGTTGAAGATAAATCCGAAGGTGAGCAGCGTAAGAAGAATCAGCAACGAATCAAGCAAGCTGTGTAAGAATGAAATCTTGAAAACTTCGTAATACAGCTCTGAAAAAAGTTTGGTGATGTCATTCATGGACAACCGCACGCAGTTTTCTCATCCTGCAGTTTTTTCACTTTGCTGTTAAGGCCTGTAATCTGTGCAGCCTGTGATGACTTGATCACTTCAAGATCGCTTACCTGCTGCATGAGATCATTGTTGATGGTCTTTTGTTCATCATATTTTGTTAAGTATTTCTGGTACAGTTCTGATGTTTCCGTTAGTTTTGTCTTGGTTGAATCGAGAATCGTTGCCGTATCTTGCAGTTTCTTTTCCGTGACTACCAACTGTCCAGTCTTATTCTCATAGAGTACATCGTAACGCCGGATGTCCTGAACCGTAAAATTCAGCGACGCAATCGTCTTGTTTAGCCGAAACTTCGTGTTATCAAGATCGGCACCGCAGGTATTTAGCATCTTAGTGGTGTTATCAAGGCGAGAAGTCACGTTCGTAAACGTCGACTGATAGTACACCGACGTACCAGCTACAACAACAGATACTCCCATCACGAGCAGCAACAAGAACAGATTGATGTTCTTTTCGAGGAAAGTCATGTGAACCCTCTTTTCTTAACGCGACCAATTATCGCGTATCCGCCGCACGATCATCTCCGCAAGCAACATGGCGAGCGCTGCAAGCAAAAATTCAAAACGGAATGATACTTGCTCAATCACGCTGCGTTTTGACACATTCTTGATGTGCTCGATGATATCTTCTACCTCGCTTGGTTTAAATACTTTTCCGCCGGTCGAGAGCACGGTCGACCTAAATTGCGCATTGAATCCCAATGTCTCGTATTCTTGAGGATAATTGACGGCATAACTTGCGTGCAGTACACCAAATATTCCTGTGCGGTCATTTTGCAGATTGGCGGCATACACGTCTTTGTCAACTTTTGAAAACACTAATCCGGAAACGATGGGGAACGTCGCGGCTTTCACAAACACCCGGGATCGTTCATTCTCGCGCGCATCATCTACCCGCACAAAGAGCGGGTTTTTGCGTTCAGGGTCGCCAATCGCCCAATTCACGATGCGCGTGAGCGCCCGTGAATTCCTTTCTTCAAGCAGCTCACCCAGACTATTTCCCGAAGAGAACACTGTCAACGTCGCGACCCTGCCAATACCGTGACGCCACACGGTCACTGCCGGCTCGCCAGCATCGGTCGTGATTAATAGTTGCGCTGACTGGCGCGGAATCACCTGATTATACCCGTAGAGTACAGCGTCAAGCTCAAGATCCTCTGTGATAAAGTGGTTTGAGTTGAGGACGAATAGGTCAAATGCGGAACCTGCCTTCTTTTGCTGCGGTTCTCCGAACAAGATCTTGAGACGGTGCGAATCCGTTGCCTTCGCATAGAAACCGTCACCGAGCTTCCCAATCTCCGAAAGATACTCTTCATTCGCATTACGGCCTACGCCGATCGTGAACAGCTTAATCCCATACTCGTGCATCGCTTGTGCGATCGTTGCGGTCTGCTGCAGATCAATTGGGTCGAGCGTTACGCCATCAGTGATCCATACTACATTCTTGCTTCCTGTCTTTCCTTGCAAAAGTTCAAACGCTCCGCGAAGACCAACATTGAGCACTGTGTAGCCTCTGTCAACGAGTTTTGAAATCTTGTCCTTCACTTCTGCCTTCTGGATAAACAACGGCTCAATGTCCGCGACCTTGTACGCCTGGCTGTTAAACGCGACAACGCCAACACGATTCCCTTCATTCATGTCGTCAATGATTGAGATAGCGAGCGCCTTTTCCACATCGACGGCGCGCTCTGCCTGGCCGTACTCAAACCCGGTGCTACCAGAGATGTCGATTACTATCACCACGTTTGCGTTGCCTCGATCCTTTTTGCCAGCACCCACCGTCACTGGAAGAAGTGCCTCAATCACCGAATTTTTGTATTGCCCGTTATCAAACGAATTGTACCCGCCAATCACGAAGAGGCCGCCACCTTCAATTACAAAGTCCTGCAACGCACCTATCTCACGCACATCAGAAGCCGAGAGGTCATTCAGAATCACCGCGTAGTACTTTTCAAGCTCGCTTTTCCTTGCTGGCACCCTGCTTGCCTGAGTGGTATCATATAACTCATCAAGAATCAGCTTGAGTGGTGAATTCGCCAATGTTACAAAAAGCACTTTCGGTTTTGGAACAACGTGCGTTGTTTTATAGAATGCATTATTCTCTTCGAAGTGATCATTTCCCGACAACGGCGTGATTTTTGCTGTTATATTGTGGTATCCTGAACTAAAGTTCCTGCTGAAGCGCGTCTCACGCTGCGACGCCGCCTGTACGCGATCGATGATACTGAGACCGTCGATCTCCACCTGCAGCCGCACTTCCTTGATACTTTCATCATTTTCAGGCTTTGCATGGCTCACGATCACTTTATAGTTGGCTTCTACATCCGCTAGAGTCTGTGAAGGCCCAGCGATTCTCACGCTTATATCTTCCTTAATCTGCGCGAGTTCGATAGCGCTGATGGAAGCGTTAAGTGTTGTTGCGTACAAGAGAACATCTCCTAATTCAGTGCCGCTTGTAATGTCGCCGTCAGTGACGAGCAAGACATTCTTGTCCTTCTTGAGCGTTGCAAGGATCCCGTCGCCGATTGCGGAATCAGTGGAGCTCGCGATATATTTCACTTCTACCGGAATAAGATCACGAATATCTTTGATGAGCGGATCAACAAAGCCAAGGTCGAACAGTTCCATCGACGTCGAATTGTCAATGAGCACTGTAACACTTTGATCGCCAGGAATCTCCTTTTTCAACTCGCCTGCCGGAAGAGCAAGGAACGCTACGAGAAGAGCAAGAATGATCAAGCGGCTGAATAAGAGCCCTATGCGGTACAGCCATCTGGCAATCCGGTACTGCCCGCTCTCGAGCTTGTGCGGGTTTATCTTCACAAATGACTTGAAAATAAAGAAGACCAGCACGAGCGCGGCCAGCGCGAAAAGCCATAAACGCTGCGGTTCATTGAAATGAAACGTTCCCGAATACACCGTGTTGATCAAGTTCTGATAATCGGGCCTCGGCAAGATAAACATCACAGGTCACCCCGTAATTTAATCCACAGCAACTCAAGAAACAACAAGAAAAGAATTCCAAGCGCAAAATGGTCGCTCAGATCAAGCGGAATCTTCTCTATTCCCTGCGCCGCTTCGCTTATGATTCCCTTTTTTGCGTCGATGATCTCTCCATTAATGTCAGACTCGCGCTCAGAAAGGAGATTTGCCGCTATTTCTCTGCTTGGCTTGTCCGAACCTGCTTCGCTCACGCGATATGCTCCCTTTTCTGACAATACAACGCTTGTGTCACGAAGATTTTTCGACGGGGTCTGTATCTTCTTAAGCGACTGGAAATTGATGATGTCCCCGGTGTTCCTATTGATATCTGCAAGATCCTCACGCCTGCTCGCAAGATCAAGGATGCGTTTCCAAAATACAGGATAGTAAATATCGACATGGAAGCTGGAATGCTCAGGCATCAAACCATAATATACTACGAGGCCATTTCCGACAGGGCGCAACGCGATCAGTGGTGTGCCGTCGCGGCTTTGCGCGAGCACAATCGCATCATTTGCCGCCTCAACATCATAGTATGCGTCAACTCTCCCAAAAATCACATCGGTTGTAATCGGAGAAGCCTGCACGATCTGCACTTCGCTGCTCACATTCGTGACGAAACCCTTGCCCTTCTTGAGCGCTACCGGAAGAATATTGCCGAAGTCAAGTGCGAACAATGCCGGCTGCGCATGTACGATCAAAGTCGCTCCATCGTTCACGCGCCGTTGGATATCCCGCATGGTGCCGGGCAGGATCATTGAAGACTCGATGTTGTCCGTAACGATCACCAGCTGATTAAGGTGTTGAATCTTTGGGGGCGTGTCGATCAGCACCGAGACACCGTCAAGAACTGATAATGCTGTTTGCAAATACTTATTAGGCTTGTTTGACACGATGGCGACTCCAATTTGCTCTTTTTTGGGGAACACAATCCATGCGCTATTGTCAAGTGTGAAATCATCATGCCCTTCCTGCGGAACGATCTTTACTTCAGTGGTGCCAGGCGGCGTATCGATCGCAAAAACTTCTTTATTATTGGGCTTGATCGTTACGAGATTCTCAGTCAGGCTCGCTCCAGGAACATCGATGCGCACCTTTTCCGCATCGTCATTAAAATTCTGCACAATGAATGTCGTCTTGTCTTCTTTTATATCCAAATCGATTATACCGATGTTTTTCGATCTTGCCGCCCCTTTTTCACCCAGTGATACATCCACGAATTCAACTTTTGCCCCTTCACTTTCAACAATGTTCTTTGCAGTGATGTAGTTCTTTGTGCTGTGTGATTCGATAAAATCTGAATAGACAATGACGCGGTCCCGGGGTTTGACGAAGTTTCGGGTAAATATGATTGCGTCAAAGAGGCTTGTCGGAGTATCGAATGGCGTGAGCCCGTTGAGGATATTTGTCGCCTGCTCCTTTGTCAGATCCGTACCAAGCACTTCGGGAATGACACCAAACACGATGACCGTGTTCTTCTTTGCCAGACGCTCTTTTGCCAGTGTGATAGATTGCTCAAAGCGACTGATGCCGCCGAACTCGACCTGGGAGCTTGCTGAAGCATCGATCAAAACAAACACGCGTTCTGTAAGAACTTCCTCTGCTACATTCACGAACGGTCGTGCCAGCGCAGCGCAAATCAGGATGATGATGAGGATCTGCAAGAGGATAAGTGGATCGCGGAAGAGGCGTCGAAAGAAGGAACGATGTTCAATTCTTGCCGTCTCTTTGAGAAAAAACAGCAACGCAGGAACCTTCTTCCTGTGCGGCCTTGGCCGAATCAGGTAAATAATAATCAGTGGGATAAGTACGCCAAGAAATACGAGGGCTCCAGGGTTGAGAAAGTGCTGATTGAGAAAGGGCTCCAGCGATGTCAAAAATTGTGTCGCTTGCGGTGCAACTGCCATGGTTCCAAGTTTTACTTTGTAAATTCGATGGTTGTTATTTCTATAGTTGTTTAATATAGCCAAGGCTATCTCTGTTCATTTTATCAGGTTTGACATTTAAGAACTTATAACACTACTAAATGGTACTCAAGTATTCATTTGTTGGCCTGTCTCTTTCAAACACAAACAACCAATCGGCTCTGTCCGGAATTGTGCCGATGCCACTCTACGAACTGAATCAAACAACACAATGAAACAACACAATGTTAGTATTTGTTAGCTGCGCCGCCACCAACCTGGCTGACGGCGTTCACATCGTCTAGCACGATTCTCGGCTCATTACGTGAGCTAAATCTGCACCGCGAGCGTCATGGCGATACCGCGAAGTAAGCAGCTGAACAAATACCAAAAAATCAATAATTCAGCAGCACTTCCACATCCTTGCCGAAGATCCTCTTGAGATCTTCGAAGATTGGTTCCTTTATGAAGACCTTTGCGGGAATCTGCATCTTTACAAGATGCTCCTCAAGCTCCTCAAGAGTTGAGTTCACCTGCTGGCCGAGGCCTCCGTTCTCCTTGATAGGCGCCTTGTGAATCTCTTTCTCCTCGCTGTCGATGTCATGGATAACGAACGCGGTCTCGTCAAGCAGCAGGACTTCCCCATACTGGTTTCCATGCTTGACACGAATGCGGCAGCGCTCAAGCTCCTTGCCGCGCTTGCGCTGCATGTATTCGACGAGGAATTTAGTCAGCTCGCGGCTCTCCTTCTTGACCTTCTCGATGTCTGGCTTCGAGAGCTTCTTTGCGTAATAGTCCTCCTTCGCCTGCGCTATCATGTTCACCGCGCGCAGGAACTTCTCAGGCACCTTGCCGGAATGCACAAGATCGGCCTCGAACCTCTTCGAGATCTCGGAGTCGCTTACGCGTTCCACGCCCTCAAGCACCAGCACGTCGCGGATGATCGTGACCATCGTATCGTACACGTGCAGGATGCCTTCTTCTTCCTTCATCTTTTCGATCTGTGCAAAAAGTCGCTTGACGCGCTTGAGGTACTGATCTGCCTTGTCGAGAAGATCGTCAACCTCTTTGCCGGAGACGTCTTTGAGGGTGTTGTGCTCAATCTCCTTGTAGTATCTGCGGATCTCGCGCAGAATGTCGATGTATTTCTGCTCAAGCAACCCTTCCTTCTTGACAAAAATTTCTTCCATTAGGTTGATTGTTTCTTTTGGCGTCGGCGGGGGGATACCGTAGAGCATCAGCGCTGCCTGCGTCGGCGTGAGCGTTGACCAGTAGATATCTGCTTCGATAAGACCTTTGATCTTTGCCCGAACACGCTGGATCATCTGTTCGCCAGAGCTCATGAACATGTCGATCGCTTCTGCACTCGGTTTGATCTTGCCCATGCGCAGGAGCTGCTTCCATGGCATGAAGAGTCCGCGGTCGTAGAGCGGCACTCCGTCACGCAGGATTGTGAAAATGACGGGGTTCGCTTCTTTGATGGAATCCCAGAAGTCGGTGAGGATATACACTTGGATGTTGAGCTTGTTGCGTATGCCAGTGATCTCTCCTGCTTCAAGGCCCATGCCGATGATGATGGCGCGCAGTTTGTCTTTGAGTTCGACGCGCGTCATCTTCTTTACATCTGTATCGTCTACAACGATGGCGACATCGATGTCTGATTCGTGTGTCGCCTCTCCGCGCGTGAGCGAACCGAAGAGGATGTAAGAGACGATGTATTTCTCGAACTTCTTGATGACCATCGTGCGGTGAAGCTCTCCGATCTTGATGGCTGCGAGCATTCCCTTGTCGTAGACTGGCGCCGCCACAGAGATCAGCGCAAGTAAATCGTATTTCCCATCGTAGCACGACTGCCAGATTTCAGAAAGGATAACAGTTTGCACGACAAAATTTTTATCGACATCCTGTGCTATCTTATCGATAATCGCGGTTAGCTTTTCCTTAAGCTCTGCTTTCGACATCTTCTGAGAATCCGAATCATCAACAAGTACAAGGACATTTATTTTGTCCTTATCAACAGCAGGTTCGCCTTCTTTAGGTTGTGTCGGTGGAAGGAGCGCTACACCGACAATGTAATCTTCAAACTTCTTGACGACCTCTTTTTGGAAAACGTCAAGTTTTTGTTTGATTGCCTTGAGCTTTTCCTGCACTTCTGGGGGAAGTTTTTTGAGCATCTCTTCTTCTTGCGCCGCTGCAGCAGCAGCGTCTTTTGGCCCCTTGTCAGACGCCTGTGCCTTTTTGGACTCGTAGCCGTCTTTGGAGTATTCTTCTTTTTGCTTCTTTTTTGCCATGCAAAGCCCCCATAATCGCAATTTGGCGTTTTCTTCTTACAGATCTGTTCCGGACATGCTGCCGCACAACATCCGAGTGTGGCGAGATTCGGGACAGAGCCTGTTGACTCCATTCCTTTATAAATAAAGTGGCGTTTTGCTGGATAGAATTGTGACAAAAAAGTCACAATGCGCCACTGAAAATTCCAATTTCGGGTGGCAGGCACCCAACTCGCTTTGCTATTGTGAAGCAGCGTATATAAAGAAACACAAGAGCACAAAGAGTTTGTCACCAAAAAGTGACAAAGATAACGAAACTTTTATATAGAAGTAGTTCTGTCGTGTTTTCCAGTGTTCAGTGAGACTGCACGAAATTAAACAACATGACAACTTTGTCACAATATAAGATACTCAATGTATGAAATAATTATTAATTCGTGCAGTTTTCCCGAATGCGTTTACACTCATTGACACTCATTGAATAATAAATAACAATTTATGATAAAACCTAAACAGAACCTAAACGGGTGAACCAAAAATGCCAGAAGACAAAAAACCAAGTTCAGTTGACACGTATAAGGGCGTTATCGCCAAAACGAAGCCAGAGATCCTCGCACATCGCGATCGTACATACGGCGCAACCGTTGCAATGTACGATGCTGCTAAAGACTTGAACACCACATCAGATCACGATAAGATTGTCGATACAATGGTCAAAGCCGTACAGACGTACGAAAAAAAACTCAAGAAGCTGCCAGACCTTGGGGATGTTGGATCTAAATATGACCGTGGGCGATTGATTTCGCTTCTGCAGCGCATGGGACTTACTGAAGAGCAGATGGTCGAGGCGAACCGAAAAGGAGAAATTGACACGCTGTTCGTGCAGTTGCAGCAGCAACTCAAGAGAATATACACTGGAGATCTGCAGGCACACCTGTACAACGCATTTGGCCCCAAGGGCAAGAACAGGTACGAAATGGAAAGGTCGCTTGCCGAAGGCTATCTCAAGGCGAATAACAGCACAAAGCCCGTGTTCGAAGTCATCAAAAACCTTGAAGAAATCATCTTCCAGGAAGTGGCAAACGACATCGAGCGCGCGCCGCCAAAGCCTGCTGAAAAGAAGGCAGCTTAATCCTTTAATTCTTAATTTTTTATTCATTTTCTTCTTGTGCTCCCATGGTACACAATAAAGATTTGGAAGATTCTCAACAAGATCTAATTACTGGTACAGAAGACATTATTCCAAAAATTGAACCATCCGCACGAGAAGATCAGCGCATTATTCTTGCGACTTCGATTGATGCTGCACCGCTGCAGAGAAGCGGCGTTCTCACAAATCCCGGTGCACGATCTCTCCGGAGAAACATTCCAAGATTAGGACGCATGCAATCTTTAGCGGATGAAGAACCCTCACGTGCCGCACAGCCCACACGCACTGCTTCTCCTAGATTAAATCTTCCGCCGATTCTTCCGCCGATTGAACCTGAAAATCGCCCCGCTGTCGCAAGTAAGCTTGCGCAAGAGGCACTGCGGGATATCGAGAGCGATCCGCGGCTCGCAGTCCAGAAGATCGAAGCTGCAAAAGAATTAATGCCTGAAAAGTACGATTTATTGCACACGAGCGCGCAAATTTATTTCCAGTCGGGTGATCCTCTGCAAGCACAGCGAGAGCTTCGTGTTGCAGAGACGCTCTACCGGCAGTCGCACCGAGATCAAGCTGTTAGCGAAGTTGATAGCGCTTTTCTGATTGCACAAGCACGCGCGCATAGTTCGCTGCAGGATCATGAACGCTCACTTTCATTGCTTGATGAGATTCTCCGCGCCGAGCCAGATCATATCGAAGCAAAAATACAGAAAGCTCTCGTGCTTCTGAATTGTATTGACCGAAAAGCCGGGCTGGAACTTTTGCTCGATGCTCTCCCACGATTGAAGCGCGGCAGCGAGAGGTTCCATGATCTCAAGACGCTAGCGGCAAGCGAGATTGAGAAGCTTGCATTTGATGCGCGTGAAGATTCAAGAAAGAAATTGCAATCTTTATGTATCGGTGATTACGCATTGCAATTGTCTCGAATGCTTCCCGCATTTTCAAAATGCGTTCTTGATCTGCGCGGCGTGTGCGCTAATGCGCATATGCAATCACTCTCAGTCATTCTGCAGCCAAGAAAAACTATTACGTCGCCAGGCGACGCAAAAGATGCGGTCACCGATTGGGCGTTCACGTATCTTAGCATCGTCAAAGAAAGTGACATACTTGAATATTTTAGAAAGCTTAGCAATGAACAGATGCGCCAGTATTCAGGCAAGCTTATCGAAGCGACGAACTTGCAACCCAAAGAGATGTATGTTTTATTCTATTCACGCGAAGCGCCTCAGATTTCGCTGCGCCTCTCGCCAGCTTTAAAGAGTCACTGCGGTTCACGATTGCGCGCGCAGCTCATGGAGAACAACATCTGCATATACGACCCTGCAGAGCTTGAGGGATTCTGCAACGCGTATGCACAGATGCAGTCACAGCACGGTATTGACGTCGACCCGAACGATGTGAAAGACGATTTCGAAGAGCATTTTTTCAGTCTGTGCGATAAAATTATCGAATCAGGCGGAGCATGACTGATTTGGGTTTCGATTCTATCGCCTCAACAGCAGACATAAACAAAACCTTCGCGGAAACCGGCATTGGGAGATGCCGCGTTTCCAATGATGAGGAATGTTTACGATGAATGTTTGAATCACCTCAACCCTTATGCTATAACAATGCCAGCATCGTTCAGATACGCTCCACTTTGTTTGCACTTGATCTTAATTTTTAACACTAAATGAAGACAACGCGTCTTTTTATACTTCTGCGTTCTCCCCTGCTCAATGATTAACGAAGCAACCATCGGGCCTCTCGTGAAGACTGTCATTGCGCGTGGTGTGGAAAATGTTGACGTTTCGATGCTGTCGCAGGAAGTGCAGGATATAATTTTCACCCGCTCAGCCGATGAACTTTTCCGCCAAGGTAAAAAAATAGAAGCACTGGCCGCTCTCGAACGAGGACGCTTCAATCTTCCCGAACACATCTTGATGCCGATTGCTGAGTATTGCATGATCACGAACAAGTACGAAGCCGCTGCTAAGATCTACGAGAGGCTCGGCAACCCCGCGATGGCAGCGTTCCTGCGGGCGAATTTCGCAAAAAGATGACTGCTTCTTCGCAAAAAGATGACCGCTTCGACGGAGTTTTGTGCTTATTGCAACAGTTCACGCATTGCAGTCAAAATCTCTTCTGGCTTCCTTCCCTCGTAGCTCCCTTGCGCCAACTGCGGACTTCCACCGCCTTGACCGTGAATCTTTTGAAATAATTGTTTGAGAAGCTCTGCTGCGCCGTAGTTCTGAGAATTCGTTGATCGTATTGCTATCTGGGGCCGCTCACCCGCATTAATAAAGCAAAGAACGGTGTCAGGTTTGTTGACTGCATTGATCTTTTCAATAAAATCGCGTTTATTGATGCCTGGAAACACTGCATACGCAAATGTAAGACCATCAATGGTTTCTTCCGTTATATTAACGTGCACATTTGCGGACAGCTCGCGGATCTTCTCCTTTTGAGTTTCGCGTTCAGCAAGCAGATTCTTTATTCCGTACGTGATATCCCCATAATCAAAATTCGTAAGAGCACGCACACGCCGCGAGATGTCAGCAAAGAGAAAAAGGTCGTCGACTGGATCGAGTTTGAATCTCACTTCATAATACCCTTTCTTGACGGCATTGAACTTCGTGACAAGCAATGGTCCGATCTCGTGCGTCCTGCTGACGTGCGTTCCGCAGCAAGCGCTCTTGTCGAAATCCTTGACTTCTAGGATGCGCACAGTGTCTTCCTTGATGCGCTCTGGCCGGATACGCACGCCATCAACTTCATGAACGCTTCCTTTATCCACGTGGTGTGAAATAACGCTGCGGTTTTCGCGGACAATTTGATTCGCGAGTCGCTCTGCTGCTATGAGATGATCGATGGAAAGATCGTCTGCTGCTTTCACAAAAATGCTTGATTCGTGTTCGTCGAGCTCTACCTTGTCGACAACCGCGTCTTTCACAACGCGCTTGAGAGCCCCAAAGAGAATGTGCTCGCCGGTGTGCATGCGGGTGAGTTTTTGGTGCCTGCCTTCGTCCCTGACAACTTCAACGGCGTCACCTTCCACAAGATCAAGTGTCGGAGTATCAAGAAAGTGAAGAAGCCTCCCTGCCTCTGATCGCGTGTCGACGACGCGAAAGTGCTGATGAGACCCAGGAATGATCTTCGTCAGGTGCCCGGAGTCGCCGGGCTGTCCTCCACCGCGCGGATGAAAAATACTTTGGCCAACCTCAACTGCTGTGAGACCCTTCTCCTGATGAACGTGCGTGACGGTTGTGCGCATAAATAGTCACTATTGCTTTTTATTTATATATATTACTCGTATTCGGCGTTATTGAAAAGCTCGACCAGCACAGTCAGCACCACCGCCTTTCTGCGAGAGATAGAAACTAAAACAGCGATGCTGACAGGGGGGACGCCCCATCGGGGGATGTCAGCCGTCGCTGGCAGTATGACTATCACGAGCCACCAGAATTGTGCCGCTCTCGCCCTGTGAGCTGATCTTTTATTAAGCCGCTTGTGCTTGTTCAACAGCAAGCGTACGCCTCACAAGATCCCAATAGAGATCGAGTGACCCCTTTCCAGTCTTGACCTTTTTTTGTACAAACGAAAATGCGACGTTGTGGAGGCCGTTTGCAGCCGGCGTAAAGTTGACATTGAAGCTTGCTTTGAGTCCTGCGATGTCATGCTCAATGATTGCTTTTACCCAAGCTATCTCGAATGCGAAAGCTTTCGCTTCTTCGTCAAGGGGATTGGGAAGCTGTTCAGTTAATACATGTCCTATCTCGTGGCCGATCACTAGCATGAGCGCATCAAGGTGGTTTTTGCGTACAAAGATGCGGCGTGCTCCGATTTTTTTGTTGATCGCGAAACCCTGGATTCCCGGATTCCACACGCCGCCGTGATTGACGTGTGCTTTCATGAGGTTTTCCTCGCTGCACACCCAGACAACTATATCGCCGGGAAATATTTGTCCCGTCACTTTCTCAAATGTTTCTTTGACAAACGTTTCCACTTCGCGCGCGTCTTCTATGAACTGCGTGAGCGGCCGATCTTCACGGAGAAGTCCCGCGGTGATAATGTTTTTGTATTTGTCCGCGATCATCAGGTTGTACTGTTGCTGCGCTTTGAGGTATTGTCCGTCATGACTGCCGCGGTATGTTTTTGGCGCACTTACGCGCTCCTGAAATGATCCTATATAGTGTGGAATCGTTTCAATGAGTCGCGCGTCGAGATTGAGGACGTACTTTTTCTTTTCCGACATGCCTATGCGACGATACACGTTCTGGTCGGGTGCAACTGCGTTGATGCTGTGTGAAATATCTGCGCCAGGGCTCTGTACAAATACTGCGCCCGATCTGCTCGAGTATACTTCTGCAACGCTTTGGAGGACGTTGCGCTCCAAAAGGCTGGGTATTTGATAGCTTGGGCGTAGAGATGAATAGGTCATATGAGTCTCAAAACGCGTTGTTATTTATAAAGAAAGTGGGTCTTGATTTGCTTCAAATGGGACAAAATGATCGGGGGGCGGGGGCGGTGTACAGATTAAAGGTCGCTAAAGTCAAGCGACAACGGCTCCCGCTCTAACTGTGTTGCCGTTGGCGTTGTCATAAAAATCCGCCGAAAGCGCCCTACCTCGGGCTAAAGCCCGAGGCTTGACGGGCACTTTCTTTGACTGCGGATTTTTAGGACGCCAAAAAAGAGCCAACGCCCTAAAGGGCGGGGCTATCTTTTTTGAGCGTGTTTTGTGCGTACTGCTCGCGTGCACCGTGAGGCGCGCTCACGCGATTGACGTCCACGACAATTTCATCAACATCAATGACAATTTCTCTGTCCGTATCGCCGAGGGCCATAGTTGCGTGATTATGAACTTCGCGCTGACCATCGCTTCCGACCGAGATGATCTTATGTGCAATGATTGGTTGTGGGTTTGTGCTCTTGGGTGCATTGTCAGAGTATTTTTTTTGCAAGAATCAGCTCAAGCACAGTGCAGTTGTGCGGCAAGATGCGCGCATCCGCAAGTCGCATCGTTTTTTCTACAACGAGGTCGAAGAATGCCGCATCTGCAGGGTCAAGATCGTCGCCGGTAGCTGCGTGGACATTTGTGCCGAATCCAGACACCTCGTTTTACCTCATGAGGTCAAGTACTGAGCGGTAAACCTCGTGTCGTAAATTACCTTATCAACCGACTCTGATAGTTCTTGGCAGGTTTGGTATCGGTCATCGGCGTTAAATCGTCTGCACCTGTCGTGGATCTCGTTGATTTCGTCAGGGACGCGTTCGAATTTCTGCTCATCTACCCCAGTCATTTCGACTATAAGTTTCGCTTCCTTAGTCATGACCTCGAGAAGCTGGAAGGACATATTCTTGCTGCCGGATTCAGGTGTGCTGCGGAAGATCCGTTCAACAGCGTCGGTCAGAGGGGTTTTTCCCGTCAGCATCTCATAGAGTATGCAGCCAAGCGAGTAAATGTCCATGCGGGCATCATTCTTGCCAAGGAGGTGTTCTGGCGATGCATAAGCTGGTGTGCAATTGACATTTTTGTTTTTTCGTTCTTGTCCGATTTTTCCCGCGATTCCAAAGTCGATTATCTTTGGTATTTCATCTGCCGGGATGAGGATGTTTTCTGGTTTGATGTCTTGATGCGAGTAGCCGGCATCGTGTATACTGCCAACTGCATCGACTATACGCTTGAACATTTCAAGGCGATCGCAGAGCGATCTTCCTTTTCGTTCTGCTGTTTTTTTATTGTGTGTTTCGTTGGCAAGCCAGAAGAATAAATCTACGCCGTTCACGGACTCCATGACTGTGATTGGAATTTTTGTTCCTGGTGGGATGAGCACTTCCGTCTCCAAATCATTTGAGAAGCCATATCGTTTGTACGAAACTGTGTTGCTTTCAGAAACAGTGGCACACCCTAAATAGAGTACTTTTGGGACTGCGCTTGTTTTCTGGGATATTTCGTATTGGATTTTTCCTTCTACAAGGATCAGTTCTGGATCGCCAAGTACCCCTGCTTTTACGATCACGACGCGTCTATCAGGAGTTTGCATTTCGTAAACTTTGCCGCAACCGCCTTGGTTTCGTAGTTCACCCATCATTTCCAGTGCAAGGCGTCTGTGGCAGAAGCGCGTGATTACCTCTTCGAGGTCTTCTACTTGGTGTTTGTCGGGTGCGTGTCCCACGAAGAGCTCTTGCTGCAGTGAAATTTGTCTACTGCACTGAGCTGTCTGAGAATCATATTCTCTACTGTACCCTGTGCTTACAAGTGTTGTTGTTCGTTCGTGTTGTAAAATTGGCATGCGCACCACGTTGATTGTTCGGTTTGGTTTTCATACCCCATTGCTTGCAACGGCGTACCCAAACCGAACACAAAACCCCCTTCTTTGCAAGGCGGCATCGCTCATTAAGTGCGGGAACGCTCACGTTTATTATAAATTTAATTTGTGATAGTTTTACAAAACACAATATTTGAACCGTTAATATCAGACAATTGTAACTCTATTGCGGTGATATTTTCTATAAATAAAGAGCTTGCTGTGTGTCGTCTCTTAATCGTAATTAATGTGTTGAAAACGATGTCAGAAAACAAACTTATAAATAGTTATATACATAATTGTAAGTATATACAAATACATTTTAAAATGTATAATTTAATACGTAAGATTATGCATTTACCTAAATGTGCCCACAAAACGCGCATAGGCACGGTAAACGTATGGTAAAACTACAACACGACAACAACAAACAATACAAAGTGACCCTGCCGAAGGCGCTAATCGATGCAAAAGGTTGGAAAAAGGGCGACGAGATCAAAATTGAGTTAGATGCGCAAGGCAGTCTGGTGCTTAAGCGGGTTCTGCTAAAAGAGGAATTGCATTCATGAAGAAAACGCAGCAAATCAGGGCAGCTGTTCCAACGAAGCTTACACGAAAGCCTGATTCACATAAAGGTGATAATGGCATTGTCCTTATCATCGGAGGCAGTGAAACGTACGTAGGCGCTCCAGCTCTCGCCGCTCTTGCGGCACTCCGCGGTGGATGCGATCTTGCGATCGTTGCGGCTCCAAATAAAACTGCGTGGGCGATTAGCGCGCTTAGTCCTGATCTTGTCACCGTGAAATTGCCAGGCACCACGCTTAGTAATTCGCACAAGAGGCAGCTTGTACCATACATTAGGAAAGCCGATGTTATCCTGCTTGGTCCAGGTACTGGATTAAAAAAAACAACGCGAGCATTGATCAATGCAGTGGTTGCCCTGGCTCAAAAATTAGAAAAATGTCTTGTGATTGACGCGGATGCACTCAAATGCATTCAACTGAGCAAGATTTCGAAAGCGATCCTTACCCCGCACGCAAAAGAACTTGAGTTGTTGCTTGTGAACAATAAGCGAAGCGTGCTTGCGCAAAAGATTGCGCAAAGTGGGGAAATTAAGGCGAAAGTAGCCATTCTGCACAAAGGGCTTGCGAATCTTCTTCGTAGGCAGAACGTCATCCTCTTGAAAGGTTCTCGCGACGTCGTCATCGCGGCAAGGAAGACAATCATCGTTCGCGGCGGAAACCCGGGTATGACTGTTGGTGGAACAGGAGACGTGCTTGCAGGACTTTGCGCCTCATATCTCGCGCAAACGGGCGATCTGCTATTTTCTGCAACGTATGCATCGAAGATGAATAAGAATATTGGAGATTCGCTTCTTGCAAAATCCAACTTTGGATTCGGTTTTATCGCAAGCGATTTCTTGAGAGAGATAAAGAAACTCAAAAGGGCGAATGCATGAAAAGAACGAGACATCGAGCATTGAAAGGAACTATTGTTGCAACGCAGCAGAAGTTGACTCCTCATGTTCCTCATACAGCGCAATTCTTTTTGTACCTTGCAACGCTAAAGGAACAACTGACATTCACGAGCGAGAAGCATTCACCAGAGTATCAATCAAAACTTCCCGACGGACCCGAAAGGACCGCGGCTGAATGATGGTCTGATTAATAGTCTGATTACCAACAATGACTGACGTGTATCTCGAGATCGGCATCCTGATCATCGTCGCGATGATGGGCGCATATGTAGCGAAGCTTTCAAGACAGCCATTGATTCCTGCCTATATTCTTTCCGGAATTATCTTGGGCCAGGGACTTGGCATCATCACTAGCACCGAACTCATCTCAACGCTGAGCGAGATAGGAATCGCATTCTTGCTTTTCATGGTTGGTTTGGAACTTAACTTTAGGCACGCAAAAGACATCGGGAAAGTTTCTTTCATTGTGGGATCGCTGCAGGTTCTGATCGTGGGCTTCGTAGGTTATGGTGCAATGCTCCTCTTGGGTTTTGGCGCAAAAGAAGCAGCCTATCTTGGAGTTATGGTAACGTTCAGCAGCACCATGATCGTAATTAAATTGCTCTCAGATGCGCAGCAGCTTTCCACACTGCAGGGCCGACTCGCGATCGGCGTTCTCATCGTACAGGATATCCTTGCCATCATCGCATTGTCAGTTATAGAGGGCAGCAATCTATCCTCTGCAACAAGCGTATCATTGTTCCTCCTGAAGGGTTTTACACTGCTGGCTGCGGGAATTCTCACGAGCATCTTCATCTTTCCTCAAGTGTTTCGGTTCGCGGCTAAATCATCCGAGCTTCTTTTGTGCTTGTCGCTTGGAATATGCTTCATTTTTTCGCTGCTCTATCGAAGCATCGGATTCTCGGTTGCGATCGGAGCGTTTGTAGCAGGAGTTCTTCTGGCAAACCTTCCATACAATGTCGAGATCATTGGACGCGTGAAGGCGTTGCGTGATTTCTTTGTGATCATCTTTTTTACGTCGCTTGGCCTTCAGCTGAAAGTGCAGAGCATCTCACACTTGGTATGGCCGATGCTGCTGCTCGGTCTGATCGTTGTTGTTTTCAAGCCGCTCTTCACGTTCTTGCTTTTTGCGTGGTTAGGCTACACGGACCGTACGGCATTTCTTTCATCCATTACACTTGGTCAGATTTCAGAGTTCTCGTTGATTATCCTCGGCGCGGGCATGGCGCAAGGCATCTTATCACAAGACGTTTTCTTCGCTGTAACGTTGCTTGGAATTGCAACGATGACACTGACATCATATTTAGTGAAGTACGAGCATATTATTACGAAGCTGTATCATTCGCTGTGCGGCAGATTGCAAGTCAACGTGCAGCACGTCAGCGCCCAAAAGAGGCTCTCATCAGAAGTTATTCTCTGTGGGTATGACCGCATTGGGTACAGCATTCTCAAGGCCTTGCAGGCGCAAAAAAGGAAATTATTTGTGATCGATCACAATCCCGATGTGATAAGTCATTTACACGCGCGCGGGGTGCCATGCATGTATGGCAATTTTGGCAGTCCTGATTTCTTGGAGATGCTCGATCTTGACCAGACGAAATTGATCATTTCAACATCGCCGTCTTTTAGCGATAATGCCGCGCTGTTGCGCAAAGTCCGCTCAATAAACAAAAACGTGCCGGTGTTCGTAACGGCATACCAAATCAATGAAGCGCTTGCTCACTATAAGTGCGGCGCAAGTTATGTGATCTTGCCCCACGTGCTTGGCGGGAACATAGTAGCGTCGATATTGCATCAGTTTTCGCGCGACCCCACGCATCTCAGCACTACCCGAACACGGCACATTCATGAACTCTTGGAGCGCTGGAGGCTGTATAAGGGCGATGATGCCAGCGACATCAACGCATCGTGGAATGTATAGGCGAGAAAATGATGACAAACAAAATGACGACAAACAAAAAGACAATGGAAGGGGAAATTGAAAAGGGTGCATTAAGCCCTCAGCAAAAAAAGGTGTTGCGTGCCAAAGCCCGTCTTATTGAGCCGGTGCTGCGAATCGGCAAGAAGGGGATTACGCAAAATGTGCTCAAAGAGCTTGATGGACATTTGAAAAATAGAAAACTGATCAAGATCAAGCTCGTGAAGGGTTTTTTTGAAGACAACGATCGGCGATCTGCGGCGCAAGAGATCGCAAAACACACTGGTGCAGAGATTGTTGATCAAATAGGATTCGTGATTGTTTTGTTTCGAAAATGAAATGTCAGTATTTGTTTAGCAGAGTCACCACCGACCTGCAAGCCGAAGGTTTCACATCGCCTCGCGCGATTCTCGGCTCGTTACGTGAGCTAAACCTTTACACATTAATTCAATGCGCTAAGATTCCACCAGTTGTTTGAGCTATGCTCAAGCTCACGAACGTAAGTGAGTATGTGGGACTGGTGGAATTTTAGCGCATTAAACCCCACACCAAAATGTTTGGCGACATTTTTGTGCATAATCAGCTAAACAATACAAATGTCACAGTTCATTGGAGCCGAACAGCAGAATGTTTATAAACAAAAAGAGCGTTTGCTCAAGATCAAAAGAACAGCACATCACACCGGTTTCATCACAAGAAGTCCTGCACAAAAAAGAGGCAGAACAAATCAAGTTTTTGCTGGTATGTTTTTGTCAAAAACTACGGGTAAAAAACTACGGGTAATTAGACAGGTGGCCCGACTTTGATACTGCAAAGGAACAGGGTATTTGAGACCCGACATTCATCCAGCAGCAGACTTGTGGAACATTGCTGTTTCAATAGTTGACAAAGTAACAAATAGCTGAAAAAGGAATGAGCCATGACTATTGATGTGAAAAAGTACGGGTTTAAGGACTATGATGTTGAAGAGAAGACGCGTGGCGACAAACCCATCACACTCGCGCATTATCCAAAGCCGTTGCGCAAGTTTAAAGTGATTACCGAAGCGTACAATCAGTCAATCGAGGAGATGTATTTTTGGACACTCAACAGCCTTCGCGATGATTGGGGGTTGCACGACGTCACAAAGATCAACGACATCTTCACTGCATCAGAGCAGAGCGCATTTTGGGGCGCTGCGCAGCAGCGGCTGCAGATCCAGCAGGGGCAGGTGTCCAATTATCTCCAAACAATCGCGAAACTCGTGCGCGAACTCTTCCAGATTGTGCGCGAGCTGCGGATCCTCGACGAGCGCCTCCTATATTATAAAGAAAGCGACAAGGCGCTTAATGGAAAAGCAACTGACCGTCAGATGGCGAATGCCGCTGAAGTTGTACTGCGCGGGTATTGGGTCGACCTCAAGGACGGCGGCGCGAAGAGTCCCGGATCGGTGTACGGGATGGCCACACAACTTGGATTTGCGATTCTTCCAGATCTGTTCTTCGCCGCGCCCGTGATAAAGCAGGAAGAAGTTGATGCATATTGCGACTCGCTTGAATTCAACCGCAAGGTTCGCGAAGTGCTGAAGCGAAAACTCAAGTCGTATATCATGTGGAAAGAGACTACAAGGCAAGAATTAGATGTTCGCCGTAATTTCACGATCAAGTTCCTGCGCCAGCATTTCAATGTCATTCGCATGTACTTATCGTGGGTAAAGCCATACTTGCGAAATGTTCGGCGATTGTCGATGAATATGGATCGCTCTGCAAGCGAGGACTTGATTGGAGCATTTGAGGGGTCAGTGATCGAGATTGAAATCGTTGCACGAAAGCAGATGCTCAAAAGCGATGGCTCCAAAAGCGATTATTGGGCGGTTGTCGTAGCAGACTGGTATTACCGCACAAGACCGACTATGGAATTTCACGCAGAAGGATACCAGCACAAAGGACCAATCCACGTAGGCCGCACTGAAATGACGCTTCGAAGCTACGCGTGGACGCAAGCAGACTTTGAGAATTATAAGCGCATGCGTGAGGAAGAGAACATGGAATTGCTTGGCAGCGTTGATGAAGGCGTCAAGGCTGCAATCGAAGCGTTGGGTGACGAGCTGAAAAAATATCTGCGTGAAGCCGGAGAGAAGCTTCCTGAAGATATAAAAAAGGAGGAAGAGGAAAGACGCGTTGCGGAAAAGAAGGCAAAGGAAAAACCTCCGGGAGCGCTCGAACCGTTCGTTGCGCTGTTTGGCGGCTTCAAGGAGATTTTCACGGCGCTGGCCCCTGGTATCGGGGGAAGGTATAAGCCAGAGAAGACTGCGTGGGAATTGAAGCGAGAAGCGGGCGCGGCTGTCGGTCTTGCAAATAATGTGATATGGCAGACGTACAAGAATTTCAAGAAAAGCAGAGGATTGGTTTCCTGGTAGGAAACAATGTAGAGAGCGATGGCAATCTTTAATACAATCAGCAGCGCGGGTTACGCACACTCCATGGATCGCGCGTATTTTGTGAACGAACAGAACTCACAGGAAGTCATTCCTGAAGGAAAAAAGAAACCAGTTGTCGGCGTCAAGGATATTGGGATGACTGTTATCGATGGGCCGAATGCAGGAAGATTCAGCCAAAGCATCACAGCAGCGCTTCGCAGCGGCGCATCCCGGCTTGAACTGCAGCCTATTCCTGCAGGTGGTGGGAGCAGCGGCGGTGATGTGGATGAATACGGTTACGAAGAGCGCCAAGAGATAAAGGATCTCGCAAAGATCAATGAGGTTGAGCTAACGTCGGTGCACGTGCATCATTCGACTGTGGCAAACCTGTCGGGAATGAGCCGTGAAGGGTTTTCTGAACATCAGCGCTACACTATCATTGATGAAGTGAAACGCCACATTGATTTTGCTGCCGACGCGATCGACGGCGGATCGATCGTGGTGCACACTGCTGAATTCCCGCGTGCGATCGGCGAAAGCAGGCATATCGATAAGCGTTACTTTGAAGGCTTTCCTGGTGAAGAAAAAGAGCGTATTCACAGCCTTATCAATCCTCAAACAGGACAGATCGTGAACATTCGCGAGGATCAGGAAGTGTGGGTGCCTGTGCCGGAAAAGGATGAAAAGGGCCGCATCAAGTGGCTGACTGATGAGCAAGGGAGGCCGGTCGTAGACGAGTTCTGGAGGACGCACCCGGCTCACACTCACAAGTTCAACGAAGACGGGACGCTCAAGCCAGAGTACGCTGCTGACTCAAAACTTTTCTATATTCCTACACTAAAATATGATCTTCAAGGAAACATCAGAACAGAGAAGCAGTCGTTCAAGCTTTTCAAAGAGCAGGAAGAGAATCGGGGAAAGGATGAACGCGAAGTTCTTAAGGACTTTTTTTTGCGCCAGCAGCAGGCGGAGATCACAAGTGCTTTGGGTCAGGCACGGCAGTTCGAAGTATATTATTACAAAGGCATCGAGCGCCGCAAGCGGCTCATGGAAGCACTGGATTACTGGAAGCAACGTGAGAAAGACTATCCTCCAGAAGAGAAATGGAGACTGCGTCGCCAACTTGCAGACCATCTCCCTCCGGATATCGTGGTTCCTGAAGAAAAATCAGTTACAGAGTACTTGACTGATCTGCTCAATGACAATACAAGAGAGCTTTCGTATGGAAGGGAGACTTCTACCTCGGGCAGGACTCGCGCGCGCATGATTCAGGACATGATTCAAAAGGTTCAGTTCCTTGAGGATTATGCTGTAAAGAAGAGCGCGAATTCTCTTGCAGAGCTTGGCGCTTATGCAATGAAGATCACTGATGAGAAGCAGCCTAAGAAGGACATCTACATCACTCCTGAGAACATGCTGCCGGAGATGGGTTGGGGTACGCATCCTCGCGAATTGCTTGAGCTCATCACGACGGCTCGAGAAAAAATGATTGAACGGCTTACGTCACCAGAAATTCCTGATCCTTCGGGAAAGCTTGGTGATGACGGCAAGCCGTTGATGGTCAAGAGTAATGATTACCTTCCTGGAATGACGAAAGAGCAGGCAAAGCAAGAGGCGGAAACGCACATCAAAGCGACGCTCGACACGAGCCATTTAGGCCAGTGGTACAAACACTTCAAGTACGAGGTTGATCCACGCACAGGAGGAAAAGAAAGCGAAGAAAGTCGGCTGAAAAGATTTCACAAGTGGTACATGGAAGAGGTTGAGAATCTTTCAAAGCATAATGTTGTTGGTAACATTCACGTCGTGGATACATTCGGCAGATCCCACGTACACTTGACGGCAGGAAAAGGTCCGATGGCGGATGTGGTCATTCAGGCGGTGGAGTATCTCAAAGAAAAAGGGGTGAAGTCGATCAGTTCAGAGGCCTCCGGAGACATTCGGGAGATCATGACAGGAACATGGCGGGCATTTGGTTCAAACATTTATAGCGTTGGGCGTGGAACTGTTCCGTTTGGAGCAATGGAACGGTCCTATTTTGGAAGAAACCCTCCGCCGTCATACGTATTTGGCGCGTATTCCCCCTCAGAAGATTGGACACTCTGGAGTGGAGTGCCGTTTGAGTAAGGGATTTGAGGAAGGGATAATGGGACTGCAATCTTCGATGCAGGACATGTTGCTCATAGGCGCTCTGTCCCGAATCTCGCTTACGCTCGGCCGCTGCACCGCTCGCCGTGAGTATCTCAAGTAATTCAAGTAATCTTGTTGCCAAGAGTATGTTTAACAAACCTGTTTATCGCTTCAGCTCGCAGGGTGGCAGCGGCACATTCGTGACAGAGCTGCTCATAGGATTATCTTTATAAACACATCTCTGTTTACATCTGTTTCTCATAAGCCTATCGAGGAGAAACGGTCTCCTGCAATTATCACGATGTTATCACGATGGTTCAAGAAGCAATTACTGCGGAACTTGAAATGAAGTTCTCATCAACAAACCGTCAACGGATGATCGCGAAGATCATCGAGACGCTCAAACAGAGGCAGCTCTCCAAAAACGAGCTTGCTCGCTACAAAGTGAAGCTATGCGGCGAGTTCAAAGAAAAGGAAATACCAACAGATATTGAAATTTTTCTGCACGCCGATCCGGCTGATATTCCTCAACTCAAGAAACTTCTGCTGACAAAGCCAGTACGTACAATTAGCGGGGTTTCTCCTGTCGCTATAATGACCCGCCCATTTGGGTGTCCGCACGGACGCTGTACGATGTGCCCGGGAGGAATCGGCTCCCCGTATGGTGATGTCCCGCAAAGCTACACAGGACACGAACCCGCGACCATGCGAGGTATCCGTGCAAACTACGACTCGTACTTCCAGGTATTCAACCGCCTTGAGCAGTATGCCGTCAGCGGGCACATTCCCGACAAGGTTGATCTGATCGTCATGGGAGGTACGTTTCCTGCAATGCCAAAGAACTATCAGGAAGAATTCGTCACGTACGCATTCAAAGCAATGAACGACTTTTCAGATCGCTTCTTTTTTAATGGTCACTTTGACATGCTCGCATTCAGGAGCTTTTTCGAACTTCCGGGAATGGTCGGTGATCCTCGTCGCACAGCAAACCTCCACAAAAAAATAGCTCACCTGAAAGGCGTTTCAACATTGGAAACTGAACAATTGCTTAACGAAACATCTCACATCCGATGCATTGGCCTCACCATCGAAACAAAACCAGACTGGGGGCTTCTCGTGCATGGAAACGACATGCTTCGCTTGGGCGCAACACGCATCGAGCTGGGCGTGCAGAGCGTGTACGAAGAACCTTTACACACCATCAATCGAGGACACGGAGTAAACGATAATATTGCTGCCATACGCGCGCTCAAAGACCTTGGCTTTAAGCTTAACTTTCACATGATGCTTGGCCTGCCAGGCATCAAACGTGAACAGGACATTGCGGGAATGAAACAGCTCTTTGATGATCCTGCATATCGTCCGGATATGCTGAAGATCTACCCGTGCATGGTCATGCCAGGCACGCCGCTGTACGATGATTTCAAACGAGGAATTTTTACTCCGATATCGACTGGAGAGGCTGCGGATCGCATCGCTGAAATAAAAAGATTTGTGCAACCATACTGCCGCATAATGCGCGTTCAACGAGACATTCCCACCAAGATGACCATCGCGGGCGTCGATCAAACCAATCTTCGACAAGTCGTTGCAGAAACATGCAAGGAGCGAGGAATCACGTGCAGGTGTATCCGCTGCCGCGAAGTTGGGCGTTTCAAAAAGATCGAGCACGTTGAGATTGTCATTCAAAGTTTTGATGCAAGCGGCGGGACTGAGTTCTTTATCTCAGCTGAAGACAAGAGAAATGCTGTACTGCTGGGATTTTGCCGAATGCGATTCCCTTCACAAGAACTTCGTGATGAGATTACAAAAGATTCAGCGATTGTTCGGGAACTGCACGTATACGGCTCTGCTGTGCCGATCGGGTCTCAGGGCGATGTGCAGCATCGAGGATGGGGAAAGAAGCTCATGCAGTGTGCTGAAGAAGTTGCACGCATACACAAGAAGAAAAAGATGCTGGTCATTTCTGGCATTGGAGTGCGTGAGTATTACTACAAACTAGGGTATAAACGCGATGGGCCCTATGTTTCTAAAATGCTTTGACATGGACGACAAACAATCACGAAAAGAACTGTTTCTTCATGTCAAAAGCGGCAGGGGACCGCCAGTCAAACATACTCACTGCCGTTCGTAGATGTCAAAAAACACACAAGATTATTAATGGTATTCTGAAGATTCTTAAGGGTTTATCACGGCCGGCCTAAACAACTGCCTTGATCGCCTTGATTGCTACCTCGATCTGCCTCATCGTTGGCTCACGCGTTGTCAGTCCCTGTAACCATAAGCCTGGCACAATTATCAAGTTGAGAACAAAGTTCCTTTGGTACACCGCCCCCAGTTTCAGAATCTCGTAGGAAATTCCTGCAATAACGGGAAGCAAAAGAATCCGTGAGGCCAGTTTCACTAAAAAATTTGGACTTGTCACAAACGAGAATACAAAAATGCTGATAGCCATGACGATGAGCAAGAAAGTTGTGCCGCACCGACGATGTTCCTTGGAGCACTTCCTCACGTTTACCACCGTCAGTTTCTTGCCGGATTCAAAGCAGTTCACGCTCTTATGCTCAGCACCATGATACTGGAACAACGTTTTCACATCCCGCATCATGCTGATCGCGACAAGATACATCATGAAAATGCCCATACGAATTATTCCATCAATCAAGTTAAAGAGAACGCCTTGCACGTTGAGAAGTTTAGTCAGAAACAGCGGCAGTGCAATGAATAACCCAAGGGATATAGCGATTGCAGCAATCATGGTCCAGAGCAACTCTCCGCTTGACAGTTTTTCATCTTTGGCATCGATACTCGCATTCGCTGAATAGCTCAGTGCGCTCATTCCGATCTTCATCGTCTCGATGAGATTCACGGCACCTCGGACAAATGGCAGGTTGAGAATAGGGAACTTCTTGGTAACGCTGCCAACCCCTTGCTTCTTTACGACAATCTTGTTCTTTAGGTTCCGTACGGCAATCGCGACCTTATCACCGCGGCGCATCATTACGCCTTCAATCACCGCCTGGCCGCCGATAGGGGGTTGGGATTTCATGCAGATAGGCCATATTGCTCCTTATATAAATATTGCTCTTTATAAGATGGAAACAAACAAAAAGACGCTAGCAGGGGGGTTCTCAAAGCTTCTTTGAGCACAATTCGAGAGAGAAAGAGAAGAGTAGGGATTTTGTTTCTTGAGAACTGTCAAAAGCGGCAGGGGACCACCAGTCAATAGACAGGCAGTCAATAGACTGGTGGCATGTTCGCTTCGCGCATCCCTGCCGCCTTTTGAGCATGCTCAGCATACCACCACAGCCACCAATCATAGATTAGCGGTATGCTGACATATTAACGAAACTGTTTCTTTAATCTCTCAAAGAATGTTTGTTGCGGCACAATCTTTTCACCAAATTCTGACGCGAGCTGTTTGAGTAAGTCCTTTTGTTTCACTGTTAAGTTCGTTGGTGTATGAACCACAACCTTGACATATTCATCTCCATGTTCGTCGTGGCCCATGACTGGTAAGCCCTTGTCTTTCATGCGAAATAACGTGTTACTTTGTGTTCCCGCAGGAATGACAAGTTTTGCTTTGCCATCCATTGTCGGCACGTGGATTTCGCCACCCAACGCTACGCTCAAAAATGACACAGGAACCTCAATATACAGATCGTAGCTCTTTCTTTCAAACACGTTGTTGGGTCTGATGTGGACTGCAATGTAGAGGTCTCCACTTCGTGCCCCGGCATCGCCCGCCTCCCCTTCGCCGGGCATGCGGAGCATGTTGCCTTCGTCAATGCCTCTGGGTATCTTGACTTTTATCTTGTGACGTTTTTCAGTCCGCCCCTCACCACGGCAGGTTGGACAAACTTTTTTGAAGGTTTGTCCTGATCCGCCGCAGTTACGGCAAGTTGACTGAGTTTGAAACAATCCAAATGGCGTGCGTTGCGTTCGCTTCACCATTCCTGACCCGCCGCATCCATCGCAGGTCTTGATATCTGATTTTGACTCGGCGCCTGTTCCGTCGCACTCCGAGCACTGGTCTATGCGTGGCAGGTCTATGTGCTTTTCTGCTCCATTGTAGACATCTTCAAGTTCTATCTCAAGATCGTAGCGGAGGTCCGCACCGCGTTGCGGTCCGCGCCGCCTGCCTCCTATGCCCTGACCAAAGAAGCTCTCAAATATGTCTCCGAAATCAAAGCTGCCTGCAAATCCGCCAAGGTCTCCGAAGTCAAATCCTCCTGCACCGCCCTGAAAGCCAGACATGTCAGCAGTGCCGTACTGGTCATAGTGCGAGCGTTTTTTTTCATCACCAAGGACTGCTGCAGCTTCGTTTATTTCCTTAAATTTTTCTGCGCTGCCAATTTCTTTGTTTAGGTCTGGATGGTACCTCTTTGCAAGGCGCTTGTATGCTTTCTTGATCTCTTCGCGCGTTGAGTTGCGGTCAACGCCAAGAATCGTGTAATAATCCTTTGTCACCATTATACCGTTCATTTGAGTTGCTGATGGGTAAATATCTATCTGATCTCACGGGATATCCCGTCCAATCTCGCATGTTGCTGTCCTGTTATGCGCTCACTGGCTTTCTTGTGGGATTGTTTGACGCGCAACCACACAAGATCCTTCATGCCTATGTCTCCAAGCAGCTCCCATTCTATCTGCTTTGCAAACGTGTAGAGTTCTAGGATTTCACTTTCCGCTTGCGGATAACATTCGCGGATGTAGGCAAAACGCTCTTCGAGAGTCACGAGACGGCCAGGATTCACGCGCATGTCAGCATAAAAAACTGCCTTTTGCTCAATTGTCTTAGGCACCAGCTTACCCGTCCGCAGATTCTCGGGACAATGCGTCTGAACGACTTCGGCAACAGTTGGGAATCCGCGACTGCGAAGATAGTCGCCTCCTTCTTTGCCATGATTTCCTTTCGAGCGGTGCTTTGCAACATCGTGCAAAAGTGCTGCTACTGATACTAATTCCGCGTCGAGCGATAGCCCTCGCTTCTTGGCGATTACGCACACAGCATTCGCAACGCCCTGCACACGCCGGAGGTGGTCGATAAACAAGTCGTGCGCGCCGCTTTCACGAAGGATCTGAAGACATTCCTCTTCAGATGGCAGGCGTGATGGCTGTGATGTCATGAAAGACCAAAACGCGCGGCCCCTATTTATTTCTTATGCCTGCCTTGGCTCTGTCCCGAATTGTGCCGCTGCCACCCTGCGAGCTGAAACGATTTACATTTGGTTAGACATCCTCTCGGCGACAAGATTACCTTTTTTGCAATGCAAAAAAGACCAGCAAACCGAAGGTTTGCCGCTGCCTGAGATGTTCACAGCGAGCGGTGCAGCGGCCGAGCGTAAGCGAGATTCGGGACAGAGCCGCATGCCTTTACAGTTGCTTCTTACTGCTTTTCAGTTACTTCTTATTGCTTTTTTTCTTCTTGTCATCCTCAACTTCGTATTCAGCATCGACTACTTTTTCCTTTTTTTTCTTTGGGGTTTCTGCTGTATCTTCTTCGGCTTTTGTTCCTTTTTCAGCATGTTCTTGCTGATACTGCGCTGCTGCCTTTTGGTACATCTCGGTTGAGGCTTCCTGGACTATGCGGTTTAGCTCATCAAGTTTTACCTTGATCTTCTGCGCATCACGTGGTTTTTCTTCCAGCAGTTTCTTAAGGTCTTCGACTCCGTCTTTGATAGTCGATAATTTGTCCTTGTCAACTTTTCCTTCCAGAGTAGAGAGCAGTTTTGTGGTAGAGTAGACGACGGCGTCTGCCTGGTTGATAGTCTCTACTTCTTCTTGTAGCTTTTTGTCTTCCGCAAGGTGCGCTTCCGCTTCTTTTCTCATCCGTTCAACGTCATCTTTCGAGAGATTTGTCGTGCCGGTGATGGTGATCGCCTGCTGTTTTCCAGTCCCAAGGTCCTTTGCAGAAACGTTGACGATGCCGTTTGCATCAATGTCAAACACTACTTCTATCTGCGGCACTCCGCGCGGCGCAGGCGGAATCCCGACAAGATCGAACATCCCGAGATGCTTATTGTCTGTAAACATAGGCCTCTCTCCTTGTCCAACACGGATCGTGACTGCAGGCTGGTTATCTGCAGCAGTCGAGAAGTTCTGTGATTTCTTTGTTGGGATCGTCGTGTTGCGTTCCATGAGCTTGGTGAAGACTCCGCCGAGCGTCTCGATTCCAAGGGAGAGCGGTGTCACGTCAAGGAGCAGCACTTCCTTGAGATCTCCTGCGAGGATTCCTCCCTGAATTGCTGCGCCAAGTGCGACACACTCCATTGGGTCAACGCCGTGTTCGATACGTCTGCCAAGGGTATCTTCTACGAATTTCTGCACGAGCGGCATACGGGTCGGCCCGCCGACCATAATGATCTTGCTGATGCCGCTTGTCTTTAGTTTTGCGTCCTTGACTGCTTGTTCCATTGGATGGCGGCAACGTTCAACGAGAGGCCTCACGAGATCTTCAAGTTTTGCCCGGTTGAGCTTCATCACGAGATGCTTAGGCCCTTCATTTGTTGCAGTGATGAATGGCAGGTTTATATCTGTCTCAAGGGTTGTTGATAGTTCGATCTTTGCTTTTTCTGCCGCTTCCCGCACGCGTTGCATGGCAGTCTTGTCTTTCGAGACGTCAACTCCTTCGGTGCGCTTGAATTCCTTGAGTATCCAATCGATGACTGCCAAGTCCATATCGGTTCCACCAAGCTGTGTGTCTCCTGATGTTGAGAGAACCTCAAAGACGCCTTCGCCGAATTCCATGATGGTAACATCGAGTGTCCCTCCTCCTAAATCAAAGATAAGAATCTTGAGTTCTTCGTGTGCTTTATCGAGTCCGTACGCGAGTGAGGCGGCGGTCGGCTCGTTGATGATGCGGACAACATCGAGGCCGGCAATCGCTCCTGCATCTTTAGTTGCCTGTCGCTGCGTGTCGTCAAAGTATGCTGGCACAGTGATTACTGCCTTCTCTACCTTCTCGCCCAGGTACGCTTCAGCATCTTTCTTGATTTTCTGTAAAATAAATGCAGAGATCTGCTGTGGATTGTATTCTTTGTTGTTGATCTTGTATTTGAACGATGTTCCCATCTTACGCTTTGCTGCCATCATGGTGTTCTCGGGATTCGTTACCGCCTGGCGGCGCGCCGGCTCTCCGACGAGCATCTGCCCGTCTTTTGTGAACGCGACAACGCTTGGCACAGTTTTTCCTGCAAGTGTCGCCCCTTCGGCACTCGGGATAATTTTGGGTTTTCCTCCTTCTAATACTGCTGCTGCAGAGTTTGATGTTCCTAAGTCGATGCCAATTATTTTTGCCATGTTTTCCCTCCAACTATTCTTGGTATGTTCCTGGTAGTATGCTGCCTGGTTGTTATGCTTATGTGTTCTGTTTATGTTGTGTTTTTTCTTGTTGTTATGGTCGTATGTTTTCATCCGATTTGGGAATAAGCGCCTCTTTTCGTAGAGCCTCTAATTTTTCTTCGGTCAACACGCGCTTGTGCATAACTCCTGCGACGCGCGATACTTCAAAGAGCTTGACGAGTTTTGGAAGCTTGAATGAGTCATACGGTTTGACAGAGGCAAGCGCGTCATAAAGTTCTTGATCGGTTGTAGTGAATTCGACATCTGGCTGCTTGCAGATGATTGCAGTTTCAAGTTTTTCATCATCGGTGATGAGGTACCTAAGAATCGTCGCTCCATTGAGAAACGCGTTGCGGCGTCGCGGAGCTCTTTCCTGGCTGCCCGGTGCATTGATTTCGATGCGGATCATACACTCTCACGCTCTGGTACAATCATCCGAAATAGCTCGGGATGCTCAAGTCTGTTTTCACAGTCTTGGTGGCTCCTTTCCTTGACTTCTTGATGTTGTCTTCTGCGATCTGGATGGCTTTTGGTTTTTCTATCACACCAAACTGATTCTCATAATTGTTGACGACCTTCGTGAAAAGTTCAAGCATCTGCTTTGCATGAAAGGGCTCGACGAGCACCACGGCGTGCTTGATGTTAATTGTCGGAGCACTTGTACTGCGGGGATCGACGCGCGGCGTTATCGACTTGAAATCCAGAATGAACTGAAGGGGGTTGAAGTTTACAGAAAGTTCGTGGCAGTACAGTGCATCGCCGTCGTTGATAACGACATTGATATTTTTGTTTTCCATCATGGTCACCTTGCATTGTTGGCTAATCTTGTTTGCTAAGCCAATCTTGTTGGCTAATAATTATTCGCTAACTATTCATTCGTTATTTGAGTCGTTCATACGATAAGATTTGTTCTCGTAACGCCTTATTTGGGCATATGTTTTCAATTGTTGCACCGCCGAGCACATGACCGCCGGTCTTCAGGTATGTCGCGTACTCGCGGATTGATTGTGGGTCGGCAGGGTTGAGGAAGTAATTAACTAAAAACCACACCCGCGTATCATTGCCGTATTCTTTGCAGCCCATTGCAAGCTTGCATTGCAAGGGCTTGACTTCGTGGATTGTGCATCCACGTTTGTAGTCAAAAAAGACGCATTCTCCGAATGGCTTTTGCGGCGTTTTTGTTTTTGGGCGATGCAGGGCGGTGTTGAGCAGCGTTCGTTTCTCGAACAATTGCTGTTTCATTACTTCTTGATCCATGCAAAGATGCTTGGCGATCTTTGGCAGATCGTCGTCGCTTGCAAATCCGCTGCCGTACTTGCACTGTTGCCTGCATGCTGCACAGCCGCATGGCTGAGTCAGCTTGAGCACTTCGCTTACCGGCGTCTCTTTGCGAATCAGTGCAATAGATTTCATGTAAGACTGGTTGTTTGTGCGAAATATAGTATATGAAATTGCGGAATATAGTATATGAAATAGTTTATGAGTTTATGTGGGCTTCTTGCTCACTTTCACCTTGCTGTGACGGACGATCTTCCCTTTCACAAGGTATCCTTTCTGAAACTCTTCAAGGATGCGTCCTTCGTCGCCGGCGTCATCTTCCATCATCAGCGCTTCATGGAAGTACGGGTCGAACCGGCGGTTCTGTGTCTGGATCTGTTCGATCCCCTCTTCTTCAAGCAGGCCATAGAGTTGGCTATACACGAGTTCCATGCCTTTGACAAAGGTGTCGTGGTTTTGCGTGTTTTTGAGACCGATCTCCATGCTATCGAGAACGGGAAGTAATTTTTTGATAAGATCAACTTTTGCAAAGGCCCGAAATTCACCATTCTCTTTTTCTACTCTTTTCTTGTAGTTGTCAAATTCTGCTGCAAGACGCTTCAGGTCGTTTGTCAGTTCTGCTATCTTTGCATCTTTGGGGTCAGACTGTTGTGGCTGTTGTGCTTGCGCGGTTGGCTGTGGCGAAGACTGCTCCCCTGTTGGTTGTTTTTGCATTTGTCGCTGTTTTTTCTGATTTTGCTGTTCCATGCATGACACCGCAGCCACATTTTAGCCAGGCTTTAATCAACTTCTGTTGACTTGAGATAAACAAAAATCAGGTAAAGTTAACTCGTATAAATAGTTTTCGCCAAAGATTTAAATACCCCGCAGCCAATATTTTTTGCATGAACATCTTTAGCCAGCGTATAACAATTATACGCGTCAGAAAACCAGCAAAAAAAGATGTAAATGCAGAACTGCAGTGGTTTGGTGATTCATTAGGGCTCTTTAATCTGCGGGATAAGGATAAATCCTGTTTTCGTATCTTTATTGAGCTTCTGAAAGCGACTCGCACACACCGTACAATCTCTTCTGACGCTATCGCCTACAAATTGGGGCTTTCTCGCGGAACAGTTATTCATCACATCAATAAACTTATAGATGCAGGAATAGTGATCAATGAAGGCAGTGGTTATCTCTTGCGCGTCGACAGACTCGAGCATCTCATCGACGAGATTGAGAAAGACATTCAACGCACGTGCAGCGACCTGCGGGGGATCGCGCGCAACATCGATGAGAACATTTAACCGCTCGGTGTTTGAATAGTTGCAAGGTAGATTAATTTATAATCTAAATTTGTATTTGTTTAGCTGTTTTCTGTTCATTTACACTTTTCACGACCAGCACCGCTCAGACGCGCTACGCGCATCTTCGCTCTAAAAGAAAACCGAATGATTGATCAATTATACTCCGGTTTTCTGAACATAACAAACGCGAAAACGATTGATTTGTTCAATATTGCGCGTTTGTTATGAATTTCCGCCACAGCCAGCTCGTGCAGTTATTCTGGTCGCATAAGGCCGACATGTCAGGAATCGAAGATTCCTGAGCACGCTCAAGAACCGAAGGTTCTTGACGTTCCCCGCAATTGACTACCCCATAAGGGAATACTTCCCTTATCAACCCACAGTAAGGCGGGCATAAAGCCTGCCGCGTAGGGATGAGCGACAGGGTTCCCTTCAGGGATGTCGCGAGTCCAAGTGTTGATTTATTTACAATCTTACCTGTAATAACAACCATGCAACAAATTTGTATCGGTGGCGGAAATTGTGCGGGTCGTGCTATTCGTGATGTTAATTCCAGCTAAACAAATACCTAAATTTTATATAACATTTTTCTTGCTTAACATCAGATAGGCATTATATTTGATGCGTTCGCCTGCCCTGGATAAATTCCCAGGTAATGGAAGAACGTAAAATAATTCTTAGTTCCGACTGTGAAGTTGAACGGAGTAGATATCTGGCCAAGCCGAACGCTATCGATCATCATGTTCTCAAACACGATCGTGCGCGTGCTGCTGCTAACACCGCCACTGTCATTTGATGTGTACTCAAGCTTCATAGGAAATCCATAATATGATTGAACCCACATGAATCCGGGGTAACGGTTGTTATAGAGTATACTGAATTTCTTGACGTCGTTGTCGTAGAGCGTTTCATCTGCAACAAATGTTGGTTTTCCTACCTTGTACATATGTTCCAGAGGGTCAAGCTGATAAAAATCACTGTAGTTCACTACTTCAAGCTTCTTGTCGATGTTTGGTTTTTGGCAGAAGCGCCTGCTGCAGTGAGACAGTGCAACTTTCTTGACGCGGTCAATAAACACCTCATCGTAGATTGTTCCATCCTCGAAATAACGCGGCTTTTCTAGCTGCATTTTCACGAAGCGATTGTTGACAAAAAAGTAATACTTCTCATCAAGATCGCTATCGCTCAAATTGTATTGGAAGGACTTCAAGGATTCAGTACGCGTCAAAAACTGAAAGAAATCGTTCGTCTGTTTCTGCGTTGCCTGCGTCGTCGACACCGTTTGTTCATTTATCTGCTCTTGTTCTGGTGTTTGATCGGGTTGTTCTTGAACTGCCGTGCCGGGGGGTTGGCTCTTGAGTGTACACCCAAAACTCGCGCCAGCAATGGCGAGTAGGAGTAATGCAAGCAGCACAAAATCTTTGTAGTTTTTGGTCATGAGACTTCAGTTTTTGATATAATATAAAAAACTTATGAAGATTCGCTTGATTACGATCGACATTATTGCGATCCACGGCTCTGTCCCGAATCTCGCTTACGCTTGGCCGCTGCACCGGAATATCATAAAAATCCGCCGCAGGCGTTCCACTCTGCACTAAAGTGCGGAGTTTGACGGAACGCCTGCTTTGATAGGCGGATTTGTCAGAAACCTTTGGTTTCTGAGCATGCTCAGAAATGCTTTGCATTTCTGACATTTAGGATGCCAAAAACTTCG
>JACQXV010000322.1 GCA_016208715.1 Candidatus Woesearchaeota archaeon
GATGATCCAATTCTTCAGTGACCCACAAGGCGGGTTTTTTGATACGAGCAGCGATCACGAATCACTTGTGGTGCGCCCGAAGAGTATGCAAGACAACGCTACGCCAAGCGGCAACGCAATGGCGGCAACGGTTTTATTTAAATTGGCGGGTTTCACTGGAAATGGCAGCTACACCGAGATCGCCGAGCGCATGTTGGAATCCGTTCAAGGAGTCGTCACCCGCTACCCAACAGGATTCGCCCAATGGCCCGTGGCGCAATCATCTTATGTGAGCAAGCCGAAAGAGATCGCCATCATCGGCGATGTGAATGAGGCGGACACACAAGTGATGCTGAATGTGGTGAATGAAACCTATCGCCCCTTCGCCGTGGTCGCCGTCGGCGCTAAAGACTCGCCTATTCCGTTGTTGAACGGACGCGATCAAGTTGATGGCAAAGCAACGGTGTATGTATGCGAAAATTTTGCCTGCAATCTGCCGGTGAATGATGTGGAGAAGTTGAGAGAGTTGTTGAAGATTAAGGATTGAAGGATTGGGATGGTTTTTGGGTTTGGGGTATTATACTGATTGAGAGTTCAGTACGAAAAGATTCGTGCCGATCAGTTGAATCAATAGTTGGGCACAGCGAGTGTAGATTCAGACAGTTCCAGCGCAGCGTGGTCAAGTATTCGAGGAACGTCGCATAGAAATGAAGACGTATGCGGAGGAGTCACAGTGAACGAAGCAGAAATGGCGGCAACCGCATTATGGGCGGACTATGTACGGGCAAAAAACAATTTACTCAAAGCAGGGATAATACGTTCTTATAAATCTACCGAGGGTGACTTTTCTGAATGGCTCGTGGAATTAATTTTTAAGGGGCAACTCCCTGATAGCAAATCTCACATAGGCTACGACGTACTCGCTGGTGATAAAAAGATACAGGTCAAAAGCATAACAAAAATGTTCGACAACCCGAATGGGTATGGAGTTACGAGAAAGGACAGGCAAAACAACCCGGAGAGAGGCGCAACTCATTATGCGTTTGTCTTTTTTGAAGACCTTGTGCCAGATGCCGTTTATCTTGTACCTGAAGTATTCGTCCGTACATTTCCGAAAGAACAAATCAAACGCCCTGATTTTGAGGATAAGTATCGAGTTGACTATGACTTGAGCGGCTATGCACAGGCAATGAGCAAGTGAACTTAAAGTTCAGTGATAACTCACGAGAGACATCTTCAATCAGAACGCGCTCTCATGCTATTCATCAATCAGCAAATCGGGTCACTCCGCGCTCGCTCCCAACCCGCACGTGCAGCCGACGTTGCTCCGCTACGCTCCGGCGAGCGGTTGATACCCACCATTAAAATATCTAATCAAAAACGTCCTCACAATCGCGAGGGCGTTTTTGAATCATCAATCTTCAATCTTTAATCTTTTTACGCAATGAACTTAACTTTTCTCGGCACTGCCGCCGCCAACGCTTACCCCGAAGCATTTTGCAGTTGCGCTAACTGCCAGCAGGCGCGCAAACTTGGCGGGCGCAATTTGCGAA
>JACQXV010000081.1 GCA_016208715.1 Candidatus Woesearchaeota archaeon
ATGATAATACAAACGGGATGTTTATGAACGTGCCGGTTACGCAAAATTTTTATTGCGTAAGCTGCCATAATGCGACAGTAAACGCAGGGGGCTTGGGAGATTATACTTATACTACCACCTCCAAAGGGCACCATCCCAGTTATTTTAGCGCAACCACAAGAAGATTCCGGCATAGCAGCGGTTCTCCGCCTACAGGTGCTTCGTGCAATGCCTGCCATCATGAGCATACACAGAGAGCATCAAGTTATAATAGCTGCGGCTTATGCCATGAGGTTCATGCAGGAGCGAATTATTCTACAACTACAACAACAAACCCTATTTTAAGGTTCGATAATACCGATAGCGCCTTTTGCGCCAGCTGCCATCCGATAATCGTACAGAATGCAAGCGGCGGCAATAAGCATCCGGCGAATTTGAGCTCCGGAGGAAGTTGGGGGAAGGTCGATTGCATGTCTTGCCATATTCCGCATCAGTCAAATCAGGATACTGTTTTTATATTGCGTAACAAGAATGTTGATTCTGCTTATTGTTTGACTTGCCATGACGCAACCAGCACTGCAAACGGGCCGAAAATAGGCAATGGCCATCCGGTAGATGTGCCGTTTGATACAACGCCTACGGATCCCGCCAAGAGCCCTGCAGGTAATGCAATAGATGATGACGGTTTTTGTGGCATAGATTACCCGGCAAATTCAAGTAATGTTATTTGTGAGACTTGCCATTCTACGCATAGAAAGGGCGTAGCCAGCCCGTTATTGCGTATTGACAATAGCGGCAGTAACTTGTGCCTTAATTGCCATCAGATGTGATGAATATAATGAAAGCGCTAAGGATAATATTTTTTTCTATCGGATTAATAGGTTTTCTGAACTTAGCTTTCGCCGGTGTAGCCGGTTCAAAGCACGACATGTATTCTTTAGGTAAAGGCCAAGACCAGAATGTCTGTAATTACTGCCATATCCCCCATAACGCCGCAGGCGAGAAAATCTGGTCTACCTGGGCAAATGAGGCACAGCTTGCCAGCGGCCCGTCAACAACTATAGGTAACATGTGTTACACCTGTCATGACGGCACAGCCACAAACATCGGCCAGTCAACTGCTTTTAATAACAGCCTCCAACAGCATAAGATCACTTCCGGCCAAGACTGTAATATGTGCCACAGCGTGCATGATAATACGAACGGGATGTTTATGGTTATTCCCAAAACCGAAAGCGCCTCCAGTGTGTATTCTCCGACTTATTGCGAAACCTGCCATGATGCGACAATGTATCCGGGGGCAGAGCATCTTGGAGATCATTTAGCAGGTACAGAGCATAAGTATAAATATATAGGCGGCAGCTGCAATACCTGTCACTGGGTACATGGCGCAGCAAATTATACAACCGGCGGATTGACCAATCCCATATTAAGAATGGATAATAGTAACGGCGCATTATGTAATTTATGCCACTATGCCCTTTATTACCCCGGATATGTGCAGGGCCCCGGTGGCGTAAAACATCCGGCAAATTTGGCTACGCCCGGGCGATGGGGCAATGTCAATTGTGAGACCTGCCATGATCCCCACCAGCCTGATATTCCAGCGGGGCGTGCGGCTATTCTGCGTCAGGATAATATTGATTCCTCATATTGTACGTATTGTCATAATGCGACAGATGAAACAAACGGCCCAAAAATCGGCAATAGCCATCCGGTTAATGTAGGTTTTTCGATGACACCGGCTGATCCGGCGCTTACGCCGGCAGGCAATGCCATTGACGACGATGACGGAGAAATAAATGCTATAGATTATCCGGCGAATTCAAGCGATATGATTTGCGAAAGCTGCCATTCTGTACACAGGAAAGGCGCGGCTGTGCCGTTATTGCGCATCACCAAAGATTCAGGCAGCCTGTGTATTAATTGCCATAGTGATAAGTGAGTAGAGGAAATAGAATTGAGAGTTATAGAGTTTAGGATAGAGAGGCAGATAAAGAAGGATGGCGTGGCTTAGGGGTGTTATATTCATAAGTTTACTTTTATTAACGTGGGCGTATAGTTTTGCCGGTATTGCTAATAGTAAGCACGACATGTATTCTTTAGGTAAAGGCCAAGACCAGAATGTTTGCAGTTATTGCCATATTCCGCATAACGCAGCGGGCGAAAAAATCTGGTCTAAATGGGCGAATGAAGCGCGTTTAACCGGGCCGTATAGCCAAAT
>JACQXV010000323.1 GCA_016208715.1 Candidatus Woesearchaeota archaeon
CGTCCCCGACGCATCAAACCTAAACGGATCCTCAACAGAAGCAGAAAAAGTAGGCATATCACCATACACCGCAGGCGCATCAAAATGCAACTCCGGAATATCAAACACCATAACCCTAACAACCTGATAATCACACAAGCCTTCCTCATCACACACCCACACAGTCACATTATGCGGCCCGATATCAGAATGATCCGTCACGATCGAGGCATTACGCTGCGAAACTTTATACTGCTCCGAATTCGTCCAATCACCAGGATTACGCACACTCTGCGGCAAAAACTCCTCCGGACGCCGCACCTCATTAGAACAAGTATAAACATTAAGTCCATTCACAAAATCAAACGGCTCATCACAAGTCTCCTTCCAACCAGTAAAATCATACACCAAATTATCCTCATCCGGATCATAAACCTTTGACCAATCAGGATTCGGCATGATCCAAATCGTGTTATTCTCAATAGTAACGATATCAAACGTCTGATTCTCAGACACCTCATGAATATAATCCAACACAGGATAACGATTCTCACGAACAAAACGAAACACGTACGGCTGACCGTCAATCTGCGAAGCATCATCCTGAACTTCAACCACATCATGCCACACACCAGGCAAAGGATACTTAAACACCTTCAACGACATAAAAGAATCCCAAAACGGCAGCTGCATCGCGTGCTCAGAAATATTCCAGTTCAGCGAATAACTATCATAAATCGACATGAAAGATGCAATCTCCACCACGCGCTTCAAACGCACAGGCTCTCGCACATGAAAATCAGCAACAATTGAAACCGGCTCGCGACCTCCAACTTTCACACGAATCGGATAAAAAGCATCAACCCACACATCAACATCCCCTAAACGAAGCGTAACGTTCGGCGCATCAAGACTCGTCACATTATACGCGGTCTCCTGCGCGATCGCACTCCAGTTCACACAGGCATCCAAACGCTTCTTAATGAACTGCTCAAGCTGCCACTGAGTGCTCTCAACATCAGCATACATATTATTCAAACAAATCGGCGTGAAACCTCCAACAGTCCCTACCGCAAAAGGCTTATTCGCGCCATTAGCATCACACAGCCTTCTCAATGTTACATCACCAAAACGGCCAAAATTCTTCCACTCAAGCTTCGGCACCTGCAGCGACTTGCCAGCACCACCGGGGTACCCGGGGGGAAAGGGATAAACCGTATCGTTCGCGAGCGGGGGCATTGAAATCCCGTACGCGACCTGCGCTGAAACCGGCTGCCCATTCAACACACCGCTCATTGACAAATACTTCGACGGCAATGCAACAGAACCGCTCTGGAAACTATAGATGTTGCCCCCTTGCTGACCCGCGAGAACAAGACCCTCCTTCAAGGAACGGTCAAGACACGTATTCACATAATAAGGCAGCGCGCCGCTCTTAAGAAGATCAACAATCAACTTCTGCGTCGACTCGCGTAATTGGATTTGCGCGGTCTGACGCGTTAACATCTGCAGCGAAACAAACGTGAAAAGAATCATGATTCCAATGATGACAAACACGGTCATCTGCGACTTCCTCGAATACACAAAACCAGTTTTTGATTTCATTTGTCATGAGCATTCAGTAATCAGTAATTTACACAACGCGCGAACTTCTTGCTGTGTATTTGTTTAGCTACTCACATCGCAGCGTCGCCACGACGCTCGCCATCTTCCGTTGTGATTTGCGTGGTGCAGTCATGCTTTTTGTGAATAATCCTTCCTGCGACGCTCGGCATCCTTCAGCGTAAATCTACGCTGGCAAGATCGGGCGACGTGGCGACGATGCTAAACAAATACCTTGCTGTTAACACTAACAATCCTGGATTATCTCTTTATTCTTTGTCGCTGGAGTAATGCCGTCCTTGTCAACAACTTCTACACTAACGGTGTACTTCCCGCAACCAGGTTTATACTTCACCTGATGCTGAGCGTCAAATTGGGGAGGAACCTTTGGCCCGCTCTGGAGCGTATCAGTGAATGAACTTTCAGTGCCATTACCAAAGTCCCACACCAAGTTATACGGAGGCTTGCCATTTGAGATGATTGCTTGCACCTGAAGCGTTCCTCCGGGAGGAATCACTGCCGACGGGTTTGTCGCGATATCAACAGAAACCTTCGGAGTGACGGTTAACTTCGTGGATTCGTCCTTTGCGATCTTGAAATACTTATTCATAGCGTACACAGTCACTGTATAGGGCGTGAGAGGGCTCGCGGCTTGATACGCGTGCTCCGCACTCAAATTAAACCACGTAGTGTACGACGTACCATCACCAAAGTACCACGTGCGTGCAATAATGTCTTCTGGCTCCTTTGTTATAACCGGAGTAATACTCACAGGCACCAATTGGCTTGGTTTTGAATCGCTCACTTCAACCTTGTCGATGACTGGCACTGGCGCATTTGGAGGAGTCGCGTCAGCAGCCTGCGAGCGAATCTTTGCCGTGATATCATTCCAGAAATTATCTGCGCCCTGGTTCCAGAGCACCGGGAAATCATTTGAAAAGCTGCCAGCATAGTTTTCGTCAAGCTTTGGCATCTCTACGTACACAGAGTATGCCCAGTCCGTCTGGTTATAGATGATGGGGTCACAATGGATATCATCGTTCGAAATCTGCGAACGGATCACATCGCCTGCTTGCGCTATCCTGAAATTGAAGTAATTACAAATGTCTGTCTTGTAATTCTGATAGTTTGCTGACAGGAACGTCCGCAGCTTGCCGCCAGCCGATGCGCTAACGCGCGTCTCGCGCACCGCGGAGATCATCTTCTGCTTCCCACCATCAAGGAAATTGCTGATGTAGAGCTTATCGAAATCTCCGGCCTTGCGCACAAAATCAAGCTGGCTCTCAAGAGGCGTTGTCTCCACAGCCTTGCCTTTTGCAAGGCCAAACACATTCAGCAGCTGAGTGAAAAGCTTCTTAAGAAGATCAAATGCTTTGTCGATGAACCCTGTTGGAGCGCCTTCTGGAAACGGGACATCCTGCAACGCTGTGCCCGGCGCCACTTTCGTGAAGATCACGCTTCTCAAATGAGGATTGTAGTACACGTCCTTATTCTTACACGGCTTGAACTCATCTTTCGCAGCATCGACCACGCCGGCGCAGTATGTCTTATCATTCTTTAGGGCCTCAATGAATGAATAGGCTGGCGCCGCTGGCACTTTTCCTGGCTCTAAACCCTTAAGCTCGCCTCCGCCCGTCAAGGCAGGTGGCGGCACACTAATGTTGACATCGAGAGAGACTCCGGCAATCACCTGATCATTCAATCGCAACACGCAAAACTCGTCCGTGACGCCTTTCACGTACGGAACAATGTTGCCTCCACCGATATCTCCAAGACCACGGATAGGACTTTCTTCGGTCACGCTCGGAAGCGAAGCGCCAGTCTCTTGTTCTAGTGCATTAAGCGCGTGGGACGCGCGATCACAAAATATTGTATACTTGTCACTTGGCTTCGTAAATGAAAGCAACGCGAGCGCGATAGCTTTGGTTCTCGTCGTCCAGTTTCCTTGATAGCAGTAGAAACTTTCTAGTCTGGAGGGCTTCTTTCCTGCCGGATCAACTTGAACGCCAACTGACCGAACGTCCCCTGTAGAGACGCACGCTTCCTCAACCTTAGTTGTTGGAGTGCCATTATAGTGGAAGCATTGATTATCCTCAGGGCAGAAACCAGCAGCGTCGTATAATTCTGAGAACTTAATCTTCTGGAACTTCCATTGCCCGCCGATACAGCGATAACCGTTCTTTAACTGCGGGCTCCCATCTGCGCCCAGACCACTGGGAGAAGTTGCTAACGATGTTCCAAGCGCCGGAAACAAAACGTTCTTCTCATAAAAATCATCCTGAACACAGTGCGGGACCCATCCTGGCGTCGCTTCAACTTCACCACTCCAGCAGTAATCCTTTGGGCAGCACCCGTACTCATACTTGAAATCATTATATGCTGTGGGTTCAAGGGCGTTCTCAAACTGCAAATTGTCGAGATAAAACACCGCATCCTTATTACTCATAAAGAATTCGATACGGACAGCATTTAGATCGGTGGACTTGCCGCTTGTTTTTGCGAGGGTGAAGGAAGCCTGCGTCCACGTCATCGATTCAGACAGAAAGCTTTGCAAAAGAACGGCGCCACTAACCGGTTCAAACGCCGTCAACGTAATGGACACCCCTGCTTCGGTACGATACCAAAACGAAAACGTGTACGTCGTATTGCCCTCCCCTTTCGCGGTGTAATTGATGAAATCATCTTTGAGCAGGCTCTTCACGTACAATGCGTTCTTGCCAGGGTTTGGGTTAGAATCGTCCTTTACCACATACGCGACAGCACTGTTTGGGCCGGCGCTCCAGCCTGGCAACCTTCCGGTGACAGTTGAGATCGAACAGCCCTTGGCGTTAATCAATGCGTTCGGTGGAGGAGTGCGTGGAAAGTTTTTCCCCCCAGTAACTATTCCATCCTTCTCGATGCATTCGTCAAACTGCTTGGGCACGTTATCATTATCGTCCGTCGGGTCAAGTGTCTCGATGATGCCGTTGCAGTTGTTGTCGCCGAGAGTATATTCTGTTGCGACGGGAAACTTTGGAGTTTCTTCGGACTTCCCTTGCGAGCCACCCTTGACTGCCTCGCCAGTAATCAAGTTCCCTTCCGAAGAATCGCCGGCAGGAGAAGTTTCGACCGGGGGCGAGCCGAGAATTGCCAAGCCCGATGTTACTCCTTTTGGTTTGGGCTCTTTGGAATCAGGAGGAGGCGGTTCGGCTGGAATTCCCACTATAATCGTCGCTTTATACTTATAGCCATCATAAACTCCCGGATTGTAACTCTTGCCGTCCTTTGTGGGATCGTCGTTGCAGTCATCACCACCATACTGTACTGAGAGATACCCATCACCGTCGGCATCCTTCACAACACAATCACCAGCAAGTTTCCCGTTTTTATTCTCGTAGAAGCATTCGCGGGGCTTTCCGCCTACTGGAGAGCACTCGTCAACTTTGCCGTCGCAATCGTTGTCTTTTAAGTCGCAGGAGTTGTCCTCGTCTAAGAATCCGTCTTTGTTTGGACCCCTGACCGCGGCATCTGTGTCGTCACAGTCAAAAGGATCTTTTTTTGCAGCAAGCGCGACAAGGAAATTCAAAAACAACCCGTTATCAGTTAATCCAATTGGGCTACAATAGGTTTGCACGCCACTAAAGTAAGGAAAGACCGCCGCCATAGGAGAAGCGCAAAATTTCCTATCATATACTGCAGAATCTTTTTTAGAAGAGTCTACTGTTTGAGGTTTATAAAGCGATATAATAAAGTTCTTAACTTCGGCAAGTTCAGGGTTACTATCAGGAAAACTGCCATCTAACCATTCTTGAGAAACAATCTTCACAGACTCCTTTGCGCAGGAACCATCGCCATCACGATCAATGCACGTATCCTTACAATCCCATTCGAACCCGTCACGCAATCCGGTTTTTCCGTCACTGAAAATCTTTATGTTATCTACATTATCATGGAAACCATCGCCATCTGCATCACAGTTATTGCTGCATAAAGAACTGGTGAAATCACAATCGGACTTTATCCCGCTCTGGTCTACATCTGCATCATCAATGTTACACGTGCTCTTTCCCGGCCCGACGTCCACACAAATCTTATCAAACTGCCCGCGCACATCCGAGTACTGACCGCACGTCGGTGCCGAACAAGCACTATCTGTAATTCCGTGCTTACAGTAACTACACTGCCCATCTCCACAACTTGGACCAGCACACTCGCCGAACGGGAGATCCCTAAAATCACAAACCTTCGAAACAGAATTGCAGAACAATGGAAGATTACACTCGCCATCACTGTAACATGGCTGACCAGGACCTGCGGCGAACACAAAAGAAATAAACAACAAAAGCGCCACTATAAGGACTACAAGGAACATGCTTGTTCTCAAAATGTTCATACAAGCAATATTTGTTTTCATCACACTTCCTCAAATCCTGAATTACGGATCAGGTTATATGAAACCTTTTCGTTACTTCTCGCCGTAGCGGTCACGTTAAGTGCCGGGTATGATGAATAATTTGTTAGCGGCTCATTGCTCCAGCCGAGATCATTTCCAAATGCGTGTGAACAGAAGAACTCGCTCTTGATCGCGCACGAAGAAAGATTATGTTCCGCGTCCACGACCAATAACGGCTTTCCTGTCACCGAACTCTTTACATCAAAAATATATGGCTCCGCGTTACAGCCATAGAAATCTGCACTCGTTCCACTTTTGGCGTACAATACCTGCAAGGGAACATTTTCGGCCTTGAGAGCGGCAGACGGCGATGTTGTTATTGCCAAAGGGGCAACATCAATACGCTTATCCTCAAGAAGAACCAAATCATACGCATTTGTGTAGTCATTCATCACGAGCGTGTTATTCATGAAGGGAAGTTCATAAATACAACTATTCGATTTGCACGAACGCGTAACTTTTTTCTCGCCAAAACCCGGGATGAACAGCCGATATTTTATCATCATCAAACGCTGATCAAAACCGATCTTTTGGCCTGCCCAGCATCCACCGTTGGTGTCGCTGAAAAACTCCTTGAAAGTGCTATCTCCGAAATTCGTTGACGATGACTCCTTTCCGGTGTCATCACCGCAGCATTGGCTTCCTGTCCATCCAAAACCGGGCGTATCTTCACACGCTGCAAGACCCGGGACTTCCAGAATGTTCATGGGTTCGTCTGGCTTCTGCCCCAAGTCGTCGAGGTCGGAGGTCCATTTTGGAGGATACGTTCCTGTACAGTAACGGTTACCCTTTGCACCAACAAGAGCGATCTTATCAATCGATATCAATGTGCGAACAGTATTCGTTTTACCATCAAGCGTAAGATACGTGATCTTGTTTGCTGCTTGCTTCAACAATTTCACCGGCGACGCGATTACAACCACATCCGCTTGATCAATCGGGGGAAATTTCTCAAGCGGAATGACAACGCGAAGCCACTTCTTGAGTTGTGGTTCATTCACAACATACTTAATAATCGGCTCATTAATGTAATAATCATACGCGAACGGCTTACTCTTTGCAGTCTCACCAATTTCGGGATGCGTGAACTTTCCTACCTTTATATTTCCAATGAAGTTTCCTGTGAAGTGAACATAGAATTCCAAATACTTGTATGAGCTCCAGTCACGAATCTTTGCATCCGAATTATCAATGAATAACGGGATCGCGTACTCTGCTGAATCGCTCTCCTCCTTTGCAGGAATCGCAACACCATAGCGCAATGCACAATTCGTCGTGTTTGCACAATTCTTCCCCTGCTCGCTCGTTGCATAACCAAACGAGCTGAACTCCCGCAACGTCTTAATAACAGAGCCCTGGCGCCTTGCTTTTGGAATAGAATTAAGGCACCATCCAAGATCAAAACCGCAACATTCCGCAAACGTCCCCCCCTCGTCAAACTTGCTCCGCTGTTCCTCAAAACACATGAAACGATCAGCCGTTCTAGGATCCTTCGTGATGTCGGGAGCCTCTGTTTTTGTTTGCGGAACACATCCTACTTCATCAACATCACCATTACAATTATCATCAATTCCGTTTGCACACACTTCGACTGCACCAGGACTCACTTTTGTGTTCTCATCATCACAATCAAACGGCGAACCTGGTTTAATGCATTTATTCTTATCAGTGTCGATCATCCAGACTGCCGATGAATCAGGTGAAACAGGCTTATTTTTCATACTAATGTCTGTTGTCCACGGACCATCGTACCCATCACCATCCTTGTCGCACACGGTGCTCACGAGCGGACCCGTCTCGGTCACACCCTTTCCTGCAGTAATGTTCTCAACACCGACAACCTCTGTTCCTGAACTCGACCCAGCTTCCGTCGTTGTGACTCCCCATCCTGATTCGCTGAGCGGTCCGGCTTCGGAAGGAGGCGGAGCTACGATGCCTGCACCAAAAGACGGGCTCGGTTTTGGAAGCGTCGCAAACTCTCCAAGAACCACGCCATGTGGAATGTAGTCAGCACCAATGCTTGTGAATGTTGCAAAATTTGATTCGAGAAGGTTCTTCGTTGAACTATGCATGGATTTAGAAGAGGCGTTACAAAAAAACCAATTCTCGCCATTGCTTACAGCATCAAATTGCAAGTTTTCCTTGGAACGATTCACTGAAAAAATGACGAATGTGAAACCGGGCTCACCCGCTTTGCCCCACACGAACTCGCCCTTCTTGTTCTGAATGCACGCGTACTGGTTTGGTACAATCGTACCATCGCCACTTTTCAAAATACTAACATCTTCTTTGTCATTGCCACAGCATTTGCCAACAATATTCGTATCCTGTTTCTTATTATCAGATGAAAATTTCTTTGATGATGTATCCCAATCACGGCCGGGACTCTTGAACTCCCCGAAAGTTCCATCAGGATTTGGAACGTACGGTTGACAACCACCGCCGCCGGGAATACCAATCGCGCCGGCACTTGCATCGACAAGCTCCGTTTTGCTCGGTGTCACAGAAATACCAGGAACACCCTCACAAAACGGCTGATTCACATCTGCCATCCGCGAGCAATCCCTCCGGTTCAGAATACCGATCTCAAAGCAAGTATTATCAGTGTGTGTATATGTTTTAACATAGTTTGCAAGACAAGTGGAAAAATCATCGACACCATCCAATGCCGACTCGGTCGTCCCGCACTGAATGCACCCTGTACGACGATTCGTGTGCGCTGACACGGCATCATCATCCTTGCGACCATGCGAGCTCACGCAAGTCTTACAGGTTTCGCTAGCACTGGTCGCGGTAGGATCATACTCGAGAGGTTCAAGCGCAAAAATCAGTCCTGTTATCTCTTTCTTCTTGGGGTCTACACCAAACTTCTTGTAAACATCGTTTGGAAGGGCATCAAGCAGATTAAACGTGCTTGCACTGGTGCTTGCACCTATGCTCGTCATCGTGGCCTTGTACGCCGGATACTCCACCAAGGTTTTCGGAGCAGCTGCAGTCTTCACCACTTCCGCACTTTTTCCCGGTTCTCGCGCCATGGCAAGCCAATAACCAAGAATCGCATTTGAGTCACTTGTGAATGTCGTGGACACCTCTGTCGTATGTTGATAATCCTTTTCGGGTCCTCCATTTCCTCCACCTTGCGCAGGAGGTCCGTCCGCAAATACTACAAAAGAAAGAACGACAGCAATAGTCAGCAGTATGCACCCGATACCAGCAACAGTCTTGCATCCAGGTACGCCTTGCTTGGAATCAGGTGCCGCGCCATTACTTGAAAGCTTAAAGAACATCAACTATGCAAACCTCTTTTCGATTTTCAACGATACTCTTCCTATGAGGACAAATACAATATTAACATAGGAGACCGTAGGAAACGAGCCATCTTCATTTATAAAGCTTTCGGGGAAAACAGATAAAGCGCTAAGGGCCAAAGGAGTTGTAAAATCAAGGGAAAAAGATGGCTGACACACTCTGGTTCTTTCTGCCAATCATCGCAGCCCTTGGAGCATCCACAAGTTGGTCTGACTTCAAGGAAGGAAGGATCAAAAACAAGCACCTTCTTACTGCCGTTGCGGCCGGACTCTTCGTGACCAGTGCACTGTACTTTTCAGCCGCGCTTGCCGCAAAATCCCTTCTCCTTACGCTTGCAAACGCTGCAGTTGCGCTTGCCATCGGATTTCTTCTCTGGATTCTTGGGCTGTGGAGCGCAGGCGATGCAAAACTCTATGCAGTGTTTGCGCTGCTGATACCGCCAGAACTCATCAGCAAAACAAGCACTCCTCTTTTTGCTCCAGAACTCTTCATCAACACGATACTTCCCGTCGCAGCGTTCTTTGTCGTGCAGCTCCTCTTCAAGACAAGCCTTCGCAGAAAAAAGAAAGCGCTTAGGAAGGCCTTGTCGTGGAAAAAGATCCTGATGAGCCTCTTTGTCATCTTTTCCACTTCGTGGATTGCAAAGTACATCGCGTCACCTGAACACGTCGTGCCCTACTACCTCGTAGCGATACTCACCGTCATAGGAATATCGCGCCTTGTGTATCTCCTCTTAGCTGAATACTCACTCCACTTCTTTGCACTCCTTGCAGTCATCAACATAGCACTTCACAAGCAGCAAATACTTCAAACAAGATATCTCGCCTCACTCGTGGCCGTGTCAGGCGGGTACCTTCTTGTCCGTCTTTTCCTTAAGTATCTTGGAAAACATTACACTACAAAAGTCAATATCAACAATCTACAGCCAGGAATGTTCCTTATCCAAGCGATCAAGAAAGACGGAAACAAAGGATACGCCAGACCAAAATTCTTTCTCAAAGAAAAACATCACGACGAATATCTATACTATCCAAGAACACAAGGAGTCACAAAAGAAGAAATAGCAAATATCCAGAAGTTATACAACACGGGAAAACTCCGCTGCAATCACCTGCGCGCACGGCAGACAATACCTTTTGCGCCGTTCCTCTTTGCTGGAGCGATCATCACATTATTGAGTCAGGGAAATGTCATTGCGGCATTGATGGGTTTGGTTTGATTGTTTTGGTAAATGAATGTTTTTGGAAATGCTTGCAACTTCTTAGAAACTGAAAATATTACAGCAAAATCGAATGGAAACAAAGAGGCGCGGAACTTGCCAAAGGACAGGTACAATTTGTACACGCCCTTCCTGTACCAACAACAGGTAGAATGATCACATACAAAAATCGTCAAAAACCTTAAATACGTGGCAAAAACCCACCAGCACATGGAGCAAGAACAGAAAAAAGGGTACAATGCATTAGGCAACATAACACTCTGCGCTGACTACGCAGTCTTCTCGCTCAACCCAAAACTCTACCCCATCGACATCATCTATTCTGCAGCATACATCCTGCTTGACAAAGCGTTCATCTTGTTTGACGGAGATCCTGCTGACAAGATAAGAGTCGAGATCCGAAGAAAGAGCCCCAAGCAGAATGTAGAAGAGCTGGTCATCGAATTCAACGAACAGCTGCTCAACTATGGAGTCTACAAGATACAGACCGAACGCAACAAGAACCTTCGCGAGATGATCATGCACAAAGTAATGTCAACACCGACAATGCCCGCAAAGCCACTCATAATCGAAGACCCGCGATACAGCAAAGCAAAACAGCACACTGAAGACCCTGAGGGGATCATGATTGTGCGCAAGACCGCAAACAATGACACAAATCCTTCGCCTCAATAAGAAGTTCTACGCGAAAGAAGCGCTCGAAGCAGCAGCGGAAAACTTTGGTCACTTGTTCCTTATTGGGATTCAGGAAGACGGCGATCAATTCGTCATTCACATCAAAGAACGAAATGAAACCCTTCCAAACGAGGACGTTGGCCGCGAGTTCGCTAACCACTGTCTTGCATTGATGAAATAGTCTGCAATCATGAAAAGAGGAAACCATGGCCCAAACATACTTTGCAGAAACCATCATCGATGGCAAAAACTACGAGCTTAATCACTACCGGACGAAGCGGCTGCGGGACAAATTCTTTCTTACGACGGACCACGGTTCCTGGGCAGTTCTCGAGAAGAGCGAGTACGAGCTGCTCATCCGACACGAACTCGACGACACGACGTTCAAGCTCCTCGAAGAGAAAGGGATCATCCTCACAAAGAACAATGTCGAGCTGATCATCTCCGACTACCGCAAGCGCTACCACTTCCTTGACCAAGGAGCATCCTTGCACATCCTGCTCCCGACGATCCGCTGCAACCAGAAATGCCTCTACTGCCACTCAGCCGTCGTGAGTGCAAGCAAGAAAGAATACGACATGGACTGTGAGACTGCAGAGCACGTACTGCACTTCATCTTCCAGGCACCTTCGCCTGTACTCATGATTGAGTTCCAAGGGGGGGACACGCTGCTGAACACCGCAACGTTCGAGTACGTCGTGAAGCGAGCAAAGCAACTCAACGAGCTGCACAAGAAAACACTCCAATTTTCCATAGTGACAAACCTCACGCTGATGACGGACGAGCTGTGCAAATGGATCTGCGATGAGAGCATAGACCTATGCACCAGCCTAGATGGCCCGGCAGAGGTACACGACAAGAACCGCATCATGGAAGGCGGAGGGCCCTCGCACGCCACTGTCACGCACTGGCTCAAGCGCTGCAACGAGCTACACAACAAGCCAGTGGGCGCGCTCATGGTCACTACGAGATACTCGCTGCCGTACTGGAAGGAGATCGTCGACGAGTACGTGAAGTATGGTCTACGGACGATCCAGCTCAAGTACATCAACAAGCTCGGGTATGCCCAGAACACCTGGAAGCTGATTGGCTATGAGTTTGCAGAGTTCGAGGAGTACTGGAAAAAGTCCGTCGACTACATGATCGAGCTGAATAAAAAAGGAGTGAAGATCAAGGAACGGTATGTAACGCTGATTCTGCAGAAGATTCTCCACAAGCACGACCCATCTTTCACGGACTTCAGATCGCCCTGCGGGATCGTCATCGGACAGATCGCGTACAACTACAACGGCGACATCTACTCCTGCGATGAAGGAAGGAACTATGACATCTTCAAGATGGGAAACGCGAGAACCGCTACCTATCATGAAGTTATCCGATCCCAGCAAGCAAAACAGCTTGTCGCAAACTCGCTCAACGATAATCTGTTGTGCGACAACTGCGCCTACAAGCCCTACTGCGGCACGTGCCAAGTCGCGACGTACGCCGAGGAAGGAAACATCATCCCAAAGCTGCCTACGAACGCGCACCATCTCTACTTCGAGATGATGTTTGATTATGTTTTTGATAAACTCATCTTCAATCCCTCGGCGCGGGACGTATTCTTCGATTGGGTGACAGATTGGAAGAGGGAACGACTCGATATGGGACCAACGTCATGATCATCAAGCTCCCACATCTGCCTGCAACAACGCCTGCACGAACTGCCCAGGCGACCGCACAGGCCCGCCGACCTTCATGCACGGGCACCGAAAGGTTTTTATACAACCGTTTACTTTATAACACATATGTATAAAAAAGTAAACGATAGAATAACCGAGCTGCACCTGAAGGTGCTTGGCGTGTTCACCAAAGGGTTCCGCCGCACGCACTACATACGAGAAGTCGAACGGCTCTTGCACATCAGTTCCCGCAGTGCACAACTGGCCCTCCGGTTTCTCGAACAGAAGACCGTCCTCGAGTCGACAACGCGAGGAAAGATACGCATGTACAGCATCAGGGTGGGTCCTGCGAGCCGGAACTATCTCATCATCGCAGAAATCCACAAGGAAATCTTATTCGTAGAAAAGAACGTCTTCATGAAGGATATCATCGAGAAAATCACGCCACTGATCAACGGCATCGCGGCCATATTCGGAAGTTACGCAAAAGGGACGCAAAAGGAGGATTCCGATCTTGACGTCTTTGTCGCGGGCTCCTGCAAGGCAAACAGGATAAAAGAGCTGTCGAGACTCTATGGCATCAAGATCAATGTAAAGACCTATCCGCCAGCCCTCTTTAAAAGTAAGCTTGGAGAGGATCCGCTCATCAACGAAGTGCTCGAGAACCACATCGTGATAAAAGGCGCAGAAAAATTCATCGAGACCGTATTGCCATGAAGAAGCTTGCCTGGTGCCTACGCACGAAAAACGGGATTGAACTGGTCGAACCGAATCCGAACCTCGCGACAGCATACCTCCTCAAGGCGGAATCTTCTTTAGAGACAGCGAGGCTCGCGAAGAGCAAGGATTGGAAAATCTCCGCCGCATATTATGCGATGTATTTCTCACTCTATTCCATCCTCATGAAGATAGGGATAAAATGCGAGATCCACACGTGCACGATAACCTTCGCGAATGAACTTTTGCAGGAATATTTCTCAAAAGAACAGTTCGAACTGCTCGATGAGGCGTTCGACGCAAGGCAAGACGCGCAATACTACGTCGACCGACAGATTGATGACCGCGTCTATGCAGAACTGATGGCAAAGACACCGCACTTCATCAGCCATTGCCGAGACATTGTCCTCAGGATGACCGAAGAGGCCATACGAGACGTACGCGAGAAGCTCAGAAAGCACGCAAAGAAGAGCCCGCAGCGATAACGAGAGACTCTCGACAGAGCACCATGATCATCAAACTTCCCTTCTCATGCAACAACGCCTGCACCAATTGCCCGGGCGACAGGTGCTTCACTGAAGACTGGATATCAGAGGAGATGCGAAAAGACCCCAAGACCTTCTTCATAGTTGGTGGAGAGCCGACGATACAGCAAACAGTGCCGCTGTGTGAACTGGCTGAGAAACTGGTGCATGACGTGCCAGACTGCAAGATCGTGTTGTGTACGAACGGGAGGACGCTTGCGTACAAGAGCGTGGCAAAGAGCCTTGTGCACTCAGGCATAAATAACTTCATCATCTTCCTCCCATCGCCTGACAGAAAGGAGAACAATGAGATAGCACAAACAGAAGACAGTTTCGAGCAGACAAGAAGAGCCATAGAAAAGCTCTCAAAACTCCCAGTCAACACAGTTATACAGACAATCAGAAAAGAAAACACGGATCAGCAAATAGACAAATTCATCAAAAGGATGAACGCGGCCAGCGCCATCTATAACACCAAGTTCTCCATAAACCAAAACAGAAAAAACGTCCCAGACGGACAAAAAAGCAAAGTGACACAAATAAACAACACAGAAGATTTAACCCTGTCAGAGAACATACAACACACAATAAAAAGGGACATGTTGAAGAATTATGGAATAACTGACTCGACAGTCAGCCCTATCTGGTCTGGAAACTACAATCTGAACTATACAATAATAACCAAAGAAAAGAAGGCATTCTTGAAGATATTCTGCTCTGACGAGCATGAAGAATCCACACGAAAAATCGAATTCCAGCACAAACTACTAGAGCACCTAAAACAAAAGAGATTGCTGACGCTCGAGCCAGAGAGAACCTCAGAAAACAACACATATTTCCTGTTCAAAAATAAGCCTGCCGCAATATACAATTTTGTTGACGGAAAAACTATCGAATTCAGGGAAGAAAATGCTAAAGAGGCATTCGCTGTCCTCATCTCATATCACAAAGCGGTGAAGGACTTCTGGCAGGAATATCCCGATACAATGAAAAACAAGACAGAAAAAACGATCACCGCGCTAGAGAAAGATCTGGAAAATGAACAAACTTACAAATATAAGCCAGAACTCAGAAAACACAAAGAGAAGCTCATGACAAGGATTGAAAAAATAAAAAAAGAAATAGGCCGAATATCAAGATTACCGCACGTCACGGTGCATGGAGACTTCAGAGCAGAAAACCTGATAAGCGCGAAAAACGGGACGTATCTTGTCGACATGCAAAACCTGTTCACCGGACCAGCAACATACGATCTCGCCGCTTTCTGCGTAAGTTTCAACCCACCCAAACAATTCGACATAAAGACAGCAGAACAACTGGAAAGATTCCAGAAAGAAACAAGCATAACTGAAGAAGAGGTCGAATGTTTCCCATCGATACTTGAAACATACCTATTCAAGCAATTATTGAATCACCTGAAAGAAAGAAGATACAGCGAACAGTCATGGACCGACTGGTTTTCCGAGATGCTAGACAAAACAGAAACATTCAACAAACTACCAAAATAAGCGAAAGATTAATAAAAATAGACACCGAAAATAAGTAAAATGCTGCCAAAGATAAAAAAGACGCTCAAGATGTTTCTTTTGTCGGAAGATGGAAGAATCTCAAAACAGAGCATAATAAAAGCAGGATTGCTGACATCGATATTTGGGATTGCTGGTTCTATATTCGCTAAAAACACAAATGCAGCAGATGTAGGAAATAGCGGAAACACGTATGGCCAAGGAAATACAGGAAATGATAATGAAGCAGACCACACCGTGTTCAGCTATTGTAAATATCCTGCAGACTCTGTACCTAACTCAGGTTATTACACCTATAAAGGTAAATCTACTCCTGTAGATGGTAAAGCGGGTGATTTCATATGGAGCTATGGAAATGGAGGCGAGACTGGCGCATCAGGAAGATGCTTAATCCCTGGAGGAAATGTTGCCTGCACATCAATATCACACTCAAATAGTTTATCACTAGAAAAAACCACTGATGAGAAATTAGTAGCAACACACGCACATAGCATCTCAAAAAATGTAGTTGAAACACTCAACTATTACTCTTCCCCTCCGGGTACAGCAAGTTCTAGCTCGTGCCACAATCCAAGTTCTGGTGGAACAGCAAGTTAAGAAAGCGCAGCCAAACTTATAAAAAGTTGGCAAGGAGTCCTTAACGTAATATCTTCCAGCTTTCTGCAAGCGAGCAAGTCAGCCTTCACAACAGCAAGACACAAACTCCTCTCTTCTGATTTCAATTGATCACAAACTCCGACATCAGACAGTACTTTGGCTTTACAAAGGGTCTGCAAGGAATCAGCGCTCAAATAACCATCCTTAATAGACAAACAAATCCCCCCATCTTTTCTTCCATAAGCGACAGCAAAAAAACAGAAATTACTGGAATCTTTCGCGTCACTTTCCGTCAGACTCCCATCCTCGTTCTTTTCTATCATCTCACAGCCAACAACATCTTTCTTCAAAGCAAAATCGGCCACTTTACACGCAGTCTCATTGTGAATACGCGAACTGCGCCGAGCAATCTCTTCTTTTGTCATAGAAACAACAGTATCAGTCCTACCACAGCTAACAAACTGCTCATCAACCAAATACTCTAAGAATTGAGTCCTGCAGGCCACATCTTCTCCCGCAGGAAGAAAATTGCAAATTGTCCTGTCATTCTTTTTCAAAGCGATTGCGGAAACACAATCAGAGACATACAAAGGATCGGAAATATTGCACAACAAAGCATTCTCCTCCCTAACCGCCTTGTCAAAAAAGAATCCTCTACATGAATCAAACATAGAACCGTTCAAAAAAGGATTACACAAAGAAATATTGTTTTCCGAAATAGCCCTGTTATAAAAACATTCAGAGACTCCTTCAAACAGCAGCAGCTCAAAAGAACAATCCCTCTTCTCCCAAATCTTATCTAGGCACGCATAATACTTATTATGACCCTTCACGAAGGGGCAGGGAGCAAACGTGTCATGATCTCTTGCATAATACAGAAGTTCGTTATCTGTCATCAACGAAAAAGACTGATTGAGCTCAAGCTCTGCAATCGTCCTTTCGTATCTCTGCTGCTCTGCAACTTTGATTACGACAAATACAACAAGAGCAGTTGCCACGATGCCAAGAAGAAACAATGTCAAGAATTTCAACGAGTGTGGCGCCCGCTTCAAGTATGGTTTACGAAGAAATACGTTTGCCTGCGCCTTTTCGATCGCCTCGACTGGGTGGCCAACTGCTACAAGCTTTTGCTTGATTCTGCGCAGAGAAAAACCTTTCTCGAGCTGGCGTTCGATGAACAATTCGAGCTTTCTGACATCTGAATTTGCCATGGGGCCTCTTTTTACCTAAATGACAACATAAACAAAAACTATTGTCAAAGTTTACCTATTGCAGTCAGTAACCTTCTGTGCCCTTCAATCAGCTTCTCAAATCTCTCAATCTCTTCTTTAACTATTTTCAACCTTATCTTATCGTTTGAAACCGCGGATTTTTCCATGCTGTATCCACTCCTTCAGTTCTTCATGCGAATAATAATTTTCTCGCAGCCCCTGCATAACCTTCGCGGAATCTGGATCATCACTTATGGCAAACTTCGCGTTGTTTTTCAGAATAAATTCTTTTGTGGCTACGAACGCTGTCCTGCGATTCCCACTTGCAAAAGGGTGTTTTTGCACCAAACCTTTCATCAAAACCGCTGCCTTGTCGTAAACGTCTCCAGGATTATCTTCACACTCAGCGATTGCTTCCCTAAGTTTACTCGTGCTTAACACTTTTGGATTATCTGCCTTCTTCACTTTGACAATCTCTAAAACCAATACGTTATATTCAACAATCCTCTCAGGAGTCGGGTATATGATATCCGTCATGTTCTATCAAGTTTCCTGACATCTGATACTGCCGGCCTCTTTTTGTAAAAATAACTTCTACGGCACCTTTATGAATCTCTTCTTTATCGCTTCAATAAGACTCTGCATACCTTTGAGGACTGATTCTGCTTCCTCTACATTTAAATCTTTTCCATAGTAATTGACGTCATTGCGTATTTTTCTGAAGTCATTGAATTTTCCAGCAAGTGCAGACTCTCCAAGGATCTCCCTCAAGAAAGCAGCGTAACACTCGTGGTTATAAATTTTGTAACCCTGTGACAGAGCTATCGCTTCCAATATTTCGCGTAATGCCTCATAGGTTAGACTCACTTTTGATGTAGCTGTGTCGGCATCCAATCCCAGAAGCGCCTGCGTCTTCAGTTTCCTGGAAGCCCCCTTTATCAAGGAGGTGACAAGATTCTTGTCTATCTTGACCCCCTTGACAAGCCCGCCTTTTTCGCACGCCTTCCAATCCATCCTACCAGCCCCCTGAGATGATGAATCCGTTCATGATATTCTTCAGCAACTCCTTATTTTTCACATCCTCGCTCCTTGGAAACGTTAAAATCTGGATCGTTCTTTTGATTCTTCTCTCAAATGGCACAAGATCCACTTTCTTTCTTGAAGCTGAGAAAACCGCGATATCGATATCTGACTCTTGCGTCGCCTCTGCTTTGCTCAGAGAACCGAACAAAACAATCAGCGGCTGGACGAACTCCCTTTCAAGATGCTCGACAAGCCCTGCTTTTTTCAAAGTAAGATACCAATAGACACGCAATAAATCAACAAAGACCTTATTCTCTCTGTTCGCGACAAAGTAGATATATCTCCTGTCGACCTCTTTCTTGAGTAATCCTTCCTTTTCAAACTGGAAGAGCAGCTTTGACGCAGAGGGGGGGCTGATCCGCTGCAGCCGGGCGTACTCCCGGATATTGATACGTCTATAGTTGTCATGGAAAAACGGCACAAGATTGTTAAATATTTTTAACATGTGTCAAAATAAATTAACATGTGTTAATAAATGTTTGCCTCCAATACAGACAACCTAAGAAACGCGCGCCAGACACTACATCAATAAATCACGTGCAGACGGGCTTAACAGTTAGCTGCGCGTGACCGCTGATCGGCAATAGCAATAGCGAGAAACCCCTCTTCTCAGAAGGCTTAACAACCCCTATGTGAGATATAGATGATATAGTATCTTCCCCATTCAATGTGTTAATCTCAACAGAACAGTCCTTTGGCACGGATCCTGAATTGACAAGAGACGCATTCAAGTAGTGCAATACCTTGCCCGATTCATTATCCACAAAACCGTCAGGCGGGCCAGAGACAAAATCTTCGATGCGTATGGCGGGGCCTTTCCCGGAAGTGTCTGTTGCTGCGACACTCGACGCTTTTCCCACAAGGATCTTCTTGACCATCGATTCGTTCTCATTTCCTGTAAGGCTTGCATCCTTGTACTGTTCGCTCTGTACGGAGACTGCCGCCCCCGTATTCAATTCCTCTCTTGACGGGTGTGCTACAGTGTACGCGAAAGTCTTGACTTCCGGAGATTTTAAACTAAGCAGAACAACGACAGAAAGAACAATAACACAGACTAAACCCAGGACGACGATTCCGAACGTCCTGTCTTCTCGTACGGATTTCTCTGGCTTCCCCTTTTTACGTGGCATTGCAAGCTTTAAAGGTTGAAAGTATAAAAATCTAACGCCGCAGTCGTACGTGGAAAGCTTCGTCGGTAAGCGAACTTCGCCACATATGTACGACCAGCACCGCTCAGACGCGCTGCGCGCATCTTCGCTCAATTTCCGCCACAGCCAGCTCGTGAGTGGATGTC
>JACQXV010000283.1 GCA_016208715.1 Candidatus Woesearchaeota archaeon
TCGATGAAACTTATTTCGGCGGAGAAAGAACTGGTAAACGAGGCAGAGGAGCAGAAGGAAAAACATTGATTTTTGTAGCAGTTGAGAGTAAAGATAATAAAATCGGAAGAATAAGACTCAAGTAAAAGCTCAGTGAACACCGTCATTGCGAGAAGTGAAACGACGAAGCAATCTCATGAAGAGGGTTTTCTTTCCAATGAGATTGCCACGGACTTGCCCCGTGTCTGCCGCACGGGACTGCCTGCTGGACTGCCACAGGCAAGTCCTCGCAATGACAAAGCGAAAGAGGGGAAGATTTTGGCTTTCATCAATCCGCATTATTGGGTGAATCCGGACGACTATGCGGCGCTCAACGACAGAGTAAGCCGCCTGGAGACTGAAATTAAGTTACTCAAATCGGAAACCATTATCGGCAAAAAATAATATATGCAAATTGAACCTCACGAAGTCAACGGTCTGCTTTACATGGTGGTCAAGCCTGTGTTTACGCTTAAAACCGCTTCAGGAAGGGAAATCCGAACAACAGGCAACCATCCCTACCTGACAATGTCTGGCTGGAAGAAGGTGGTGGATATTAAGATAGGAGAGGAGATTGCCAGCACGCTGGCGCCTGCTGGCACGCTGGGAGCCTCTGGCTCCCCGACCGGTACCCGAAGCTCCGCGAAGGGTGCGGCGCCGAGCTTGCAAGCATTGACCAAGCCGATTCCATCTGCCGAAAATGCGCCTATTCAACTAATTTTGGGAAATTTATCTTCCTCTAATAAAACAATCTTCTTGGAAACTTTTTCGGCAGGGATTTGGGAAAAAACCAAAGTCAAAGCAGCCTGCATTTTATCCAATTTCCTAACCCGCATATTTATCCAAATAATGCCGGCATGTTTATCCGGGGAAAATGTTTCTGGGTCGGTAAAGTCAAAGTCATGGGTTAAAAGCACCCTGGATTCTGCATGTGCCAGTTTCGCAACCTCTCCATTTTCAATGCCAAGCGGAGCCCTTTTTGCATCATGGCCAAGCTCCTTAAGCCATTTAATAAGTCCAACATGGACATTTTCATCCAAGAGGAACAGCATTTTATGGGGAGATCGAAGTGGCGGCGGAAAAGATGGAGTCGAATTTTATGGCTTGAATGACTTCCGAGGCGAAATGGAGAGCAGCCCTAATGTGATCTGGGCTCAACGATGGATAAGCCTCCAAAATTTCTTCGGCGGAAGCTCCGTCTTCCAACATCTCGATAACGAGGTAAACCATGATTCTCGTTCCCTTGAAACACGGCTTGCCGTGGCAAATATTGGGATTAACCCAGATGCAATTTTTCCACTCTTGAACATCCATGGCAGTATTGTAACAGAAGAACTTGCAATAGATCAAGAGGCCAATGTTCTCTGGGACAAAATTGTTTCCATCGAATATTCCGGCCGCGAACCTGTCTGGGACATCGAGGTTGAAGGAACCCACAACTTCATCGGAAACCGTATTTTTGCCCACAACACCTATATGTCGGGCAATGTCGGCATCGGCACAACAGCCCCCGCTTCAAAATTCCATGTCACCGGCGGTTCCATCACCATTGACGCCGGAGGGTCGGGCGGCCTGATTTACGGCACAAGCAACTTTGTGCTGACCAGCGGCGGCAACGTGGGCATCGGCACGAGTAGTCCAGCCGGCAAACTGGATGTTTATGATGCGCAAGGCTACTATCAATTTGGCAGCCGCGTGCTTGTATCCTCGAACGCTAACACCTTTGTTGGCTCAGAGTCCGGTTACTCTATTACCAGCGGGAGCAGCAACACCTTTGTGGGCGTGCGGGCCGGTTACTCCCATACCACTGGAATACGCAATGCCTTCTTGGGCCGGGGAGCCGGCTATTCCAA
>JACQXV010000284.1 GCA_016208715.1 Candidatus Woesearchaeota archaeon
GCTTCGCGAGTAAGTTGCATTCTCCTGGTTATCGAACATACTCTGGTAGGTCATATTAAAAGAGCCAAGCAACGTCGCCGTGTCGCCTACGATAACCTTTGAGTGCCCATCCTTATCTACTCGGACTTGCACGCCGGACGAAAGATACTTTGCAACTGCCCCAGGGCGGCAGATAATCCGAAGGTCTTTCGCCTTGCAGGAATTTATCATCGCAACCCCAGCGCTGTCCCAAAAAGGAACCATGCACCAGAGGCGCTCATTCTGCCGCTTCATCCAGCTTAGGATGCGGTTTATGAAAAAGACCGTTCCTGGCTTCGAGTAAAACATCTTAATCCTCCTCCTCTTTAAACGCGGTAGTGAGTTCACTAACGCCCGAAGCGGGCTTATGGCAACCGCTCTCTCCCCCTGGCAAATCGACCAGCTCGCCGTAAGGTTTGAACTTTACCACGATTTTCGACTTTACTTGGATTTGTTCCCGCGTCCGTGGGTCGTATGCAGTTCGTGACTCTATCTTTTTGGGCGTGAACCGCCCGAAACCTCTGAAGACAATCTCATCGCCTAACTTTAGCGCTTTGGTCATATAAGCAATGAGTTCCTTAAGATAGCGTTCGGAATCCTGATGCGTCATTCCCATCTTTGGCGCTAAGACGCGCGCTATATCATCGCGTGTTCGCACTGCCATATAAATCCTCCTTTGTGAGACATCTCATATATTCTACTGTATCGTTTCGCCTCTTGTCAAGAAATTCCTGTAACTCACAATACTATATAGATTTACCAGTAATGTCTATAAAAAATGGGAATTTGCAGGAAAAAGATATGACTAATTATGGACAAAGTGGTAAGAAAAAGTTATTTGGTGAGTGTGAGTTCACCAACGACGAAGCGTCTTATGGATTTTTGCGCTAAGCCTGGGTGCGATGCGTCCGAGCGTGCGATGCGTTGACACGACGCCTTCTACTGACGACGCCTTCTACTGGCGTGCGTTGCTTTTTGCATAGCTTTTTGAATTGAGGGCGCTGGCTGGCTATGACACCAGCTCTACGTTGGGGCGTGAACCGCCCGAAACCTCTGAAGACAATCTCATCGCCTAACTTTAATGCTTTGGTCATATAAGCGACGAGTTCCTTAAGATAGCGTTCGGAATCCTGATGCGTCATTCCCATCTTCGGAGCCA
>JACQXV010000285.1 GCA_016208715.1 Candidatus Woesearchaeota archaeon
CAGGTACGCCATTGGCATAGCTCAGTTCTCGCAAGGTGCGATCTTCTTCTTCAGTTAAGGAGATTGTTAGGGGAGCAGGCATACCTTTTCAACTATTGCTACTTGCCTCCTATCTTACGGTTTATTGGGTTGACCTACTTATTTGTAAGACCATGATCGTCACTATCCAAAACAGTCCAGCAATAACAGCGCCTTTAGCAACCTGGTCAGAGATCGCTAAGGTCTTTTTGTTCTTAACGCTCTGATGCAGAGAGGACATTTCTTCATTCAGTGCCGCTGTATCCTTCCTGAGAGCTGCCAATTCCTGTCTGATGGCTCTAAGTTCAACAACTGATTGATTGGGCGGTTGGGGGTTATCCATGATTTGTTCAGGCTGACGACTCAAACACTGTTCAACCCTAACAACGCCTCATCCGCCAAAGTACAACCCATCGGTAGGGGTGGCTTTTGCTGTCCTTATCTGTCCAATAGAGCTTCAAGCGGGTTTTCGGTGATTGGAGAAACTATTACAACGTGCCTAAAAGTGCGGCTGCTGTAGCCGCACTTTTGCTGTTTTTAGGGTGGCTCAGCCGCACTTTTCAGCCGCACTTTTTTATGCTGCTAGGATGCTGCCAAAACGACTTTTGCGACTTGAGTGTTATCGGGTAATCAACCAGTCCGTCGGAAGGATGAAATTGAATTATCGAATCCAAGACTAGCGAGATTCCAGTCTCCATAGCCGAGACTAATTGTTGCACCTGGAAAATTAATCCAGTAGCGGAACCTGTAGAACGTCCATACCCCTTCTCTAATCCTGACAAAGCTGAGTCGATCGTTTGCTCTAGGACTCATCGTTCTCAAACCGCCACCATTGAATGAACCTAACTTATTGCGTGGATCTACTCTGTAAAATTCGTACATTTCCATAGCAGCACCACCTTGAACTGTCTCAGCCTCTTTAGAAGAGAGGTCTTGAAAAGGCATGACATTCTCAAGTGTTGTAGGTTGTGTGTTGTCAAGAGACATTTTTCACCCCATGATTGCTTGGTTTACACCTGTTAGCCTAAAAGCTAAAGCCAATATAGTCGGTGTGAAAAAGTCAGGAAAAGTCAGCAATTACAAATCATTGAACCCACATCTACCGGGTATTTCTACTCATCACTACCCCAGCTCGACCCCATAAGCACCCCTAACGCTCAAAGCCCCTAGCAGAGATCGAATGCTAGGGGCTTGCTGACTTTACTTTTGGCTTTGCCGAGTAGTAGGACAATCACTAGACTCTACAATCCAACCCTCATCGCCCATTGATACCTTTGTTGAACCACTGAGGGATTTACGAAGGAGGCAAATCTCTTAGTGGCTTAGCCTATGCGTTGAATGTGCCAGTCGAATACCTTGAAGCAATAAGTCGGGGAACTTCCGTCGAAGCTGTCTCTGCACTCAAGGTATGTTCCCATTGTTGGGGTCCAGGTACACTCCCTGAATCTAACTGGCTCGACATCCGCCAAAGTGCAGGCCATCGGCAGCAGTGGGTCTTTGTTATGCAATTTTTCGAATGTATGATTATATTACTAATCAAACATTCGCCATGAACTCGATCGAAAAAGTGCCCGAGAATGGCTTGATATCTAGCTCGATCAGTTCAGAAGAATATCGACTCATTGAGATGTGGATTCATAGAAAGTCAGTTCACACTCAACGCTACTACAGTCGTCATGCAGTAGACTTTTTGCTCTGGATTAAGAAGCCTATTCAGCTCGTTACGCTGGAAGATATGCAAGGCTGGGTTTCCATGTTGGCAGAAAGCGTACTGGAAGAATCTACGCAGGCTCAAACAATTGAAAGCATCAAGTCTCTGTTCTCTTTTGCCCATGAGGACATGAAACTGATGGCTAATCCCAGTCTGTTTATTAGTCCACCCAAATTCAAGGATTGCCTAGTTGAGCGCATTCTTCCTGAAGATGATGTGAAGCTAATGATCCGACTAGAGAAGAATCAGCGCAATCAACGCTTTTCTCAAACCTATCTTCAATTGAGCCAGGAGTGGGTGAGTGCTCCGCTGAGTTTTACGCAATCCCCAATTGTGCTGCAGTTTACCATTTGACTTTCTCACCTTAGAACGTCTGACTTTATCTGACTTTATCTGACTTCTTCAGACTGCGCCTACAAAGCGAGTGAGATAAATTGTTTTTTGATGAAGCAAACAGCAAGAAATCAAACAGTTTCCCAAAGTTTGTTAGCCATCTACCATCACTCAAATTGGAGAAAAACAATGGCACGTTCACATCAATTCAACTCGATCGCAACGATTCTTAGACTGCAATCTAAATTCTGTTCATGAGTTTGGTACTGATTCAACAATTACAGCAAGAACAAACACATGTCATTAAGGAGAAATCAATGTCTAGTATGAACAAGCTTGATGCAGTTCTAGCGGTGGATGATTTGACCGACGAAGCAGCCGCAATTGTTGAAGGAGGTGGTTTTTTTAGATACTCTGTCCGGTTCGATACGTCTCAGTCCTCGGGATCATTCTTTGCGGCACGAGGCAGAAGCGTTTCCTTGCACTCTACTACTGTATCAGGTCGATCAAACAAATTCTTCACCGCTGTTCTTAGAAACTTGAAGACTGGCAACACTTCGCGGCAGACAGTTGCAGTTGGGGATTCTGGGGCCCTCTGGACGGGAGTGCGAGGAGGTTTTTACGAGATTGATCTTGTTGATGGCCGAGACGGTGTATTTGTCTTTGGCAAGGCTTCAGTTCTCTCCAGCTAACGCAGTAGCATAGAATTTTGTGAGATTCTAAACTGTCCCGCTGAATATACCTGTGGCGATTGACGAGAATTCTTCGGTCGCTACAGGTAACAATTTCTTCAGCCAAAAATACGAAAATTGATAATTAAAGATGAATAGTATTCATCTTTAATTTTTAAGAAGCCCCGATCAATGCAGGCAGCTACAGCGCTACTTCCATACTGCCCAAGCCTCTTCACGAGAGTAACCATGAAATATCAAAGCGTTCTACAACATGATGAGGAAGATTGTGGTGCGGCCTGCCTTGCAACAATTGCCAAGCACTACAAACGCATTGTTACAATCAGCCGTATTCGAGAAGCAATCGGTACGAGTTCACAAGGAACTTCTTTGTTAGGTTTAAGTCGAGGAGCCGATACTTTAGGTTTTAATGTACGTCACGTTAAAGCTTCTACAGAGCTTCTCGATCACCTGGATCAAGCACCACTTCCCGCCATCATTCATTGGAAGGGCAACCACTGGGTTGTGCTGTATGGGCAGAGAAAAAGGAAGTATGTAATTGCTGATCCCAGCATCGGAATTCGCTATCTAAGCTACAAAGAATTAGTAGAAGGCTGGGGCAACGGCATCATGCTGCTGCTTGTTCCTGATGAGGAGCGTTTCTATCAGCAACCTGACGATCGCCTGTCGGGATTCGGGCGCTTCTTCCAGCGCGTTCTACCCTACCGTTGGATTTTGGTGCAGGCGATCGCGCTCAACATCGTCATCGGTCTGCTGGCCTTGGCTTCGCCACTGATGATGCAGGTGTTAACGGATGATGTTTTGGTGCGCGGCGATACGCAACTGCTCACCATTGTGGCGATCGGCGTGATTGTGATGGCGATCGTGCAAAGCGTGATTGGTATCATTCAGGCGCATCTGATCGGCTATTTTGGGCAGCGCTTGCAGCTTGGCTTGATTTTGGAATATGGCCGGAAACTGCTGCATCTGCCGCTGAGCTATTTTGAAGGACGGCGCAGCGGTGAAGTGGTCAGCCGCATCTCGGATGTCGATGCGATTCATTCGCTCGTTTCGCAAATTGTTTTGGGCTTGCCAAGCCAGTTTTTCATTGCGATCATCTCTTTGGGTTTCATGCTGTTCTACAGTCCCACACTGACGGCAGCTTCGTTCGCCGCCTTTGTAGTGATGGCGGGAATCAGCTTTTTGTTTCTACCCGCACTGCGACAAAAAACGCGCAGCCTGATCGTGCAAGGTACGGAAAATCAAGGCTTTTTAGTCGAAACCTTTCGCGGCGTCCAAGTGCTCAAAACCAGCCAAGCAACGCCGCAAGCATGGCAGGAATATCAAACCAACTTTGGCAGACTGGCAAATCTCGGTTGGGGAATGATGAAGCTGGAGCTTTACAGCGGCACGGTGACGACAATTCTTTCAACCTGCACGAGCGTCATGCTGCTGTGGTTGGGCAGTTATCTGGTAATTAACCACACGCTCAGCATCGGTCAACTGCTGGCATACAACGGCTTGAGCGGCAATTTCTTTGGATTTCTGGCGGCGGCGATCGGTCTGATCGACGAATTTATCACTGCTCAAGTGGTTCTCCAGCGGCTCAGCGAAGTGATTGACGCCACGCCCGAAGACGCCAACGATTTCAAAAAACCTTGGGCAGCGCTTCCACCCGACGCCGACATCGTTTGCTCGCGCCTGCAATTTCACCATGCCGGACGAACAGACTTGCTCGACAGTTTTTCACTGAGGATTCCGGGTGGACAGGTGACCGCATTGATCGGCAAATCTGGCTGCGGCAAAAGTACACTCGTCAAACTGCTGGCCGGACTGTACGCGCTGCAAAGCGGCAATATCCGCTATGGCCACTACAACCAGCAGGATTTGGCGCTCGACTGTCTGCGGCAGCAAATCGCGCTTGTGCCGCAAGAGCCGCATTTCTGGAGCCGATCGATTGTCGAAAACTTTCGCTTTAGCGACCCGCACATTCCGTTCGATCGCATTGTGCAGGCGTGCGAAATTGTCGGCGCAGACGAATTTATCAGCCAGCTTCCCGACAAATATCAAACTGTACTGGGTGAATTTGGCGCAAACCTTTCAGGTGGACAGCGACAACGACTAGCGATCGCCCGCGCCATCCTCAACAACCCACCAATTTTAATTATGGACGAGTCCACAGGCGCACTCGACCCGGCTAGTGAAACTGAAGTGCTCGATCGCGTCTTGTCTCACCGCAGAGGCAAAACCACGATTTTGATCAGCCACCGTCCAAATGTAATCGAACGCGCCGACTGGATTGTCATGCTCGATCGCGGTCATGTCCAGATTCAAGGCACACCGCAAGAACTGCGCCACCAGTCGGGCGATCATCTCAAGTTCTTCAATTCCGTTCTTGTCGCTCGGTAATAGCTCATCAATTGGAGAATCATCATGTTTGACAATTCGGATGCTGAGGCACTGCCCGATGTGCAAACCCAAGATTTTTTGCCGCCGTTGAGCAGCTGGATGAAGTTTGGTGGACTGTTTGTGATTGGCACGATTGCCGCTGCTATCGCAGTCTCTTCAGTCGCACAGTACCGAGTCACCGTCAAAGCGCCTGCTGTAATTCGTCCAGCTGGGGAACTGCGGCTTGTGCAGGCGGCAACAGCCGGAACGGTTGTACAGGTGCGCGTCACCCCCAATCAAATTGTCAAGCGAGGAGACGTGATCGCTCAGATTGACGATTCGCAACTGCAAACGAAGCGATCTCAACTGCAAAACGGAATTCGGCAGGCGCAGCTTCAAATTCTGCAGATGCAGGCGCAGATTCAATCGATCGAAACCCGCATTGCCGCAGAACGCAACCGAGGCGATCGAGCAGTAGCCGCTTCTGAAGCTGAGTGGAGCCAGCGCCAGCGCGACTACCAAAATCAGCAGGTAATTTCGACCACTGAAGTCGCTGAAGCACAAGCCAGTTTGCAGGCAGCCCAAGCAGCACTCAATATGGCTCAGGTAAGATTGGAGCGATATCGTCCAATTGCCGCACAGGGAGCTTTGGAGCGCGATCGACTGGCCGAAGCTGAGCTAGCAACTCAGCAGCAAGCGCAAGAAGTGGCAGCGGCTGAAGCCAAACTGCAACGCGCCAGAACTGCACTGAATCCCACGGATGCCAGTGTGTCAGTGGCGATTGAGCGCATTGCCATCGAGCAAGCCACAGGTGAAGCAACGCTTGCCTCGCTAAGTCAAGAACGAGAGGCGCTGATTCAACAGAAAATTCAGCTTCAGAATCAGCTTGAATTGGATGCGCGAGAACTCAGTCAGGTGCAGCGAGAGTTGCTTAAAACCACAGTTCGAGCTACAGCAAACGGGGCAATCGCCAAGCTCAATTTACGCAACGCTGGACAAACGGTTCAACCTGGAGAGGAGATCGCGCAGATTGTACCGAACGCAACCCAGTTGACCATTAAGGCTTTTGTTCCTGCTCAAGAAATCAGCAAAATTAGGGTTGGACAA
>JACQXV010000354.1 GCA_016208715.1 Candidatus Woesearchaeota archaeon
AGTTTAATTAGGTCTCGTTTATTGTAGTTATGCCCGAATCTTTTCTTTCGAAAAGACTCATTATCCCCGCTTTTTTGCTTTCACAAAAAAACGCGAGGATTTTACTTGATTATTTAAGTTGTCAAAGAACATAAAACCGCGAATGAATCGCGATTTGAAATTTTTATTTTTTCCTCTGCCAAAAAATGGAGCAGAGGAGGATCGAACTCCCGACCCCCTGCTTGCAAAGCAGGTGCTCTCCCAGCTGAGCTACTGCCCCTAAAAATTATGGGCCCAAGTGGATTCGAACCACTGACCCCAGTCTTATCAGGGCTGTGCTCTAACCAGCTGAGCTATGGGCCCGAATTTAGCAAATTTATATAAGTTACAACAAATTGCCCTGATTCAATTTGCCATTCATCATTTGCGTAAATTAGCCCATAAACGGCTGATTATACCAGCAAAAGAGGTAAAATAAAAAATAGCCAAGCCACTCGTCGCCCTATATTGAGAGTCTGATATTAGTTTTTAATTCTTAGTTTTTAGTTATCGCTCTTCAGTTTTATCTGATAACTGACAACTGAAAACTATTATCTAATTTTTTAAGCACTGCTTAAAAAATTAGAAAGGAGGTGATCCAGCCGCATCTTCCGATACGGCTACCTTGTTACGACTTAGCGCCAGTCACCGGTTTTACCTTAGGCCCCGATAAATCGGAGACTTCGGGTACCCCCAGCTCCCATCGCTTGACGGGCGGTGTGTACAAGGTCCGGGAACGTATTCACGGCGGCGTAGCTGATCCGCCGTTACTAGCGATTCCAGCTTCATGGAGTCGGGTTGCAGACTCCAATCTGAACTGAGCCTACTTTTTTGCGATTAGCTCCACCTCGCGGTTTGGCAACGCTCTGTAGTAGGCATTGTAACACGTGTGTAGCCCAGGGCATAAAGGCCGTACTGACTTGACGTCATCTCCACCTTCCTCCCGCTCATCGCGGGCAGTCTCCTTAGAGTGCTCGCCAGGACCCTTTCGGATCCCTCGGTAGCAACTAAGGATGATGGTTGCGCTCGTTGCGGGACTTAACCCAACACCTCACGGCACGAGCTGACGACAGCCATGCAACACCTGTATAGGC
>JACQXV010000355.1 GCA_016208715.1 Candidatus Woesearchaeota archaeon
AAAAAGAGGGGCCGGGGGTGTGTTACGGCAAACTTACACACCCCTTAATCCCCTCTTTATAGAGGGGCATCATAAAAGATTGAAATTCCTGGACATTAAATTAGTTTTTTGTAAAATATCAATAACAACAATGGCATGCGTTTGGGGTCAAACCTTTATTGTTGATTCCGCTGAAAAACCCCAATCCGCATCGGCCACATTGCGCACATAATCATTGCGTACTGTTCAAGCGGTGGTGACTTTATACGTGCGAATGACGGCGAAAAATCATGTGTTGCCCGTCAGCCGACTTATAACGCAATAATGATGGTCATTTCACAGGTCGAGACCTCTCCCCATTTTCATGAGGACAAGTTTTATTCATCAAGTTTTGCCTGTTGCGACGGCCTGTGCCGATACCAGGGTACAAGGAGTCCGTGCCGCTTCCCATTGAACCCTTCGGAACCACCGCCGAAGGTTGCACGCCGCTCCAATGAGATAATTTTGCAGACGTGTTTTGACCAAGCTGCGGTAGCGGGCGTGGCGAAGACCATAACCGCGGATCAACTCACTCTATAGTGGACCCCGAAATTTGAACTGGTAGTTAAGCTACACTTTTGCCATAATTTTCTTCTAAGAAAGGAGGAGAAATGCGAAAGTCCTATAGTTCAAGTTTTAAAGTTTTAAGTCGAAGGTAGCAATAGAGGCAATTAAAGGAGATAAGACGATGGCAGAAATATCATCTGCATTTGAGGTTCACCGGGATCAAGTACAAAAGTGGAAGAAGATAGTTTTGAGCGGGATTCCTGGGCTATTTTCAGTGAAGCAGAGCAAAGAAAGGGAAAATAGTGAAAAGATAGTTGATGAACTTTACAGGCAAATAGGCCAGCTTAAAGTTGAAAATGATTGGTTTAAAAAAAAGTATAGTTCTATCGCTGGAAGATAAGAGAGAGCTAATAGACAAGGATCACCCTCACTTAAGCATAACGAAGCAATGTGACATGCTTTCACTTTCTAAGACGGCGGTAATAAATAAAGGTATCAACTCAATGTGTCGAATTTGGTCGAATGATGTAATTCCAATCGCCATGAAACTTGTTGCGCTCTAAGTTTACTCTCTCCATTTCCTCGTCCGAAGCCTTCCGTCCAGTTGGGTATTTTCGACGATCTAAGCGACAGGTCACTTTCAAGCCCTTCGCCGTGGTCGTTCTTGAGATCAAGTTCACGATCGTTTCGTAATCCCGCAACGGCTCCCCTCTCCAATTCGATGAGGATGAATGAAAACATCCGATGTTCAATCTTGTTCCATTTGCTGGTGCCCGGAGGAAAATGACATACCGAAAGTGAAATCCCAGTTTCATCCGAAAAATTTTGCAACTCCAATTTCCAGAGCCGCAACCGGGAGCCATTGCTACCACCGCCATCCGCCGTGATGAGTAACACCCGCGCATCCGAATACAACGACCTGCCTTCACTACACCACCACCCCCGTATTGATGCAACCGCGAATGTCCCCAGTGTCATGATCCGTCCCCCCATTCACGAATCCCCTATTTCGCGTGAGGTCGTAAATACCATACGGATATGCGCGGGGAACGTCGGGAGAAGGAAAATCGTGCCCGTTTACCTTGACCGGCTTCTTTGCGGGAAGCCACTGTTTGCCGCTGTTTTCGTAGTTTCCGGGCAGTTCCTTCTTCCTGGTGTCCACGGATATAACCGGTATCCCAGTCGCCAAAGCCCGCTTCACCGGTGCGTTGATATGACGAAATTGCGCGTCGCGCGGTCAGGATGATCCGCACCTTCCTCCGTCTTCCGGTTGCTTTGCAGGCTGTAGTTCTGATCGCGCAGAAGCTGCGCCACTTTCTCATGACTGACCGGATGCTTCTTCCCCGTCAGTTGAGCGGCCAGAGCCCGGGTACTCTTGCATATCCAGCGTAAGGGGGGGATTCGGGATCGCCCCTCGTTTCCGGTTCAACCAGATGCTCCAATGAGGCGAGAAGCTGGGAATCGCGCACGGTGATTTTCTTACGGCCCGCACCTGATCGGCGAATACGTCCAGGCATCGTGTTTCCATCGGATATCTCTTGCATCCCCTTGGCTATGGCTTTTCGTGAAAGTCCACAGGCTCGTCTAACCTTCGAAACTCCTCCGTACCCCAATGAGCGAGCTTCGCTGGCGGCCATGAGACGGCGACTCCTCTCAGCAAGCAGTGGCTACACGTCGAAAAACTTTCGCCGAAGCGAAACCTCATCTTTATTCATGCGAACCGTAT
>JACQXV010000087.1 GCA_016208715.1 Candidatus Woesearchaeota archaeon
CAGTTCAATGAGGAAGTGCACCAGTGAGGGTGTGTTGGAAGACCTCATTGGGGGTGTGGTAATTTAAGCATTTTCTGGGTCGATTGTTAATAAGATTTTCAAGCCTCGAGATCTCCGTAGCCGGAATAAGCTGCAAATTGGTTTTTTTTGGGATAAACCTTCGGATGATGCCAATGGCATTTTCCACCGAGCCTTTCTCCCAACTGTGGTAAGGGTTGCAAAAGTAGGATTTTGTTTTGAGATAGTGGTTGATGGTCGCGTGATGGATGTTCTCAGAGCCGTTGTCGTAGGTGATGGACCGTCGCATTTCGGAAGGCTGGTGGGTAAGCCGGTGGAGGATGGCGGCCTGGACGTATTTGGAGTTATTGGCCGGGATTTTGGTGATCTTGAGAAGGCGAGACTGTCTCTCCAGGAGAACGTGGAGGGAAGTCTTGGAAGCTCTTGAGACCATGGAATCCGCTTCCCAATGGCCGAACTGACGTCGCGAGTTGATTTCGTGAGGCCGCTCGTTAATAAAAATTCTCTGAGGAATCGGGAGCTTCTTAGGTTTTCGCGGGAAGTCTTTTTTTCTGCGTTTGGAGTGACGCCGTGGAAGGAAGGGGATCAGTTCTCTGGTGGAAGCGTAAACGAACTGATAGATGGCCTCATAGGAGATGGAGTAGTGAGGAAGATCCATGGCGATCCTGCCGGCGATCAGCTCGGGAGACCATCCCAGCTTTATTTTCCGGATCACGTAATCCCGGATGGCAGAATTTTTCAAACGAGATCTTTTCCCTCCGCGCCGTTTTCGAGCTTTTGATTTTAACTGAGCTTGGTGAGGATGATAGTGATGTGCGGCAAAGTAGGAACGATTACGTCTAAGTTCCCGGGACAGTGTTGTGTGATGAACTCCAAGCTTCCGGGCGATGCTCCGGAGGGACATTCCCTGAAGTTTTAAAACGAATAGATTGGCTCTTTGGTTGAACAAAAGCTGCTTGTAGTGTGTTTTCATAGCCTCTAAGCATACCCTTCTACCCTCCTAAGTGGTGCACTTGCTCATTGAATTCATGCTTGATTAGCCAGCTATGTGGATCATTATGGATAATAATGCTATTTAAAGATAGTAATTGCTATTTATAGAGTTATTAAAAATTAAATTATATACAACTATTGACAAAAGAATGTTATTAGGCTATGTTTTTGTTAGGAAGTAGCAAAAGTACTTTTGACAATGATATAAATACTGAATCAAAGGAGATTAAAAAATGACACATGATCTATACGGGATTCGAAATGCAAAAGTGAACGGGCGCGGTGGGTCTCTTACGTTTTGCGTCATTCATCAAGGCGACATCCTTACGGGGTATATGTCCCCGAAGATTCACCGGGAACTCCGACGTACGGAGCGATCGAGAAAGCGGAGAATGTTATGAGCAGATTCCATTATTCAACGCGCGAGATCGGCGGTGTTGCGGTTTTCGATCTGAAGGGGGAGCCGACCTTCGAGACGGTGCAGGAAGTGACCTGGAAGATCCAGAAAAGCATACGGCGCCACCACTTTCACCAGATCATCCTGAATTTTAAAGCTGTCGGCCCTATGGATACGATCGGGCTCCGGCGTCTCTTAACGGTTTGCATTCGTCCCAAGCATAGCGCTCTCTATGGCGCTTCACCCGACATGGCCCAATTCCTTGAGGAGAATTGCTTTTCGGGGAAGGTGGACATTTGCGCGGACG
>JACQXV010000275.1 GCA_016208715.1 Candidatus Woesearchaeota archaeon
TCAAAAGATAAGCAAGCATTTGAGCGTCTTCTGAAGTTGGGCAATGAACAAATAGCGGTATTGGATCGAGGAGAAACTCCCACTGATCAGGTCTAACCGCGCCCTCTGGGTACCAAGAATAACTTTTGATATCGGTGTTCCCAAAAGGATTGACGACAATGTCATGTCTGATAAGCCAATCCCTCACAATATCTTCAGGAACAAGTCTTTCACTTCGAGATTGTGGTGAAGGTGTTTTTAGTGACCGGCTCCTTTTAACTCGCAAAATTGCATCAATATCATGAGCACGGCGACGCAAGGACATCAGTAATTTTTCATAACCATCTTCGGCAGGTATAGGTGGATTTTCAAATAGATCAACGGGCTCCAAATCCTGTAAACCATCCAACAAATCACAATTTTCCAAACGCGCCGGAATAATGAAAATTGTGCCTTCGGGAAATGACTCTGCCTTTTCCAGAGCAATTTTTACTTCTTTATGATGAATGCCTTTTTGGCTAAACTGTTTGTTAAGACAAACAATCACTATATCGCTATCAAGAACTGCTCTACGGATTTCGCTTTCCCATTTCTGTCCGGGAAACAATCTAACTTTATCCATCCACATATCCAAACCGTTATGCCGTAAACGATCATAGAGAATATGAACAGAATCTGCATCTTCACGGGCATAACAAAGGAAAACCTTGAGGGGGCGTTTGTTTGTAGCCATGCGTTATCCCTCACCAATTGACGTGTTCATCGAAAATCGTATGAACAAAAACATCATTCCACGAAGAACCATACCCATCCTTTGCTCCTTTCCACCAATTCCTGTCTACCAGTATAGGCAGTTTTGCTTAAAAGTCAACAGGTTGGGTGTGAGCGGTGTGAGATATATGCAGGATATTCGATGGGAGTATGAAATTGAAATGACATCATTTCAGTCCAATTCGTTGGCTGTCGGTTGGATCTTTCGCTTCTGTAAGCTATTTGCGAGATTATACGAAGACAGTAAAGAGTTTTTTGTCAACCAAATGCGAAAGAAAATTTAGGCGAGTGAAATAGCACTATTGGTAATGTTGCATACAATGATGCCAGAAGGTGAATTTCTCTATTTGACTGCCGCTGGATGCGGCAAGGAGCAAAAATGTATCAACAATTTCAAAATCCAATTGCATCTACCGCCAAATGGATATTCTTTGGCTTCTTCGGAGTTATCCTGATGGGATTTCTTCTAGGCGCCAACATCAAAGAAGCCACCTGGCTTAATTCTGGCATCGCAGAAGCGCAAGCACAGCGCATTCAAATCGAGTCGGCTCACCAGCTGGCTACCTATGAGTTACAGGAACGCAAACTGGCTGCTCAGACGGATGCGGAAATCCACCAAATCCAGCGGGACCAGGAAAAACTGGATGCTCAACATAAACATGACCTTCAGGTCCTGGATCAGGATATTGCCAATCGTCAGCGTTGGGCGGATTTCAAAATCAATGCTGTGACATTTATGGGGATTGGGGCAGGGGTTGTAGCTACAATCAGCATCCTCATCCTTGTGGTTGCCAAGGCAATTGTCATTCTGCGGACTCTACCGAGTACGGCACCTAGTGCCCCAGCGCCGCGGACCTTGCCCGAAAAGCAGATCATCAATCTCTTACCCGAGCGCCAACCCTATGAACCTCTGGATGCACCGCAACAATCGGTGGAAAATCCTAGTCAGTTGTATGACAGGCGGGTTGCAGAACGATTTCAGGAAATCACGCAGCAAAAGGAAGCCAGAGCCCTGGGTGCGCGGATGAAAGCAGTCATGGACCCAGCACGGATGAGCAAGGAAGAATACAACAA
>JACQXV010000286.1 GCA_016208715.1 Candidatus Woesearchaeota archaeon
CCTTCGAGATATCATTGAAGGCCTCAATAAGGTTGTCAGCGTACCGCGCCCATGAAGGGTGCACTTCAATGTACTCTTCTATGTCAAATCTGTAGTTGATGTAATTTTCCTCGCGTGCATACGGACCGCACGTCATGAAGAAGTTCTCCAGAAAAGTCCTGCATTGTGGCAGGCGTTTACACCACGCTTCAAGTTTTTCTTCGTCGATGATTGTTTCAAGTTTTCTCATATTACCCAACCCAAATCCCTTTCTTTGTATTGAAACAGCGGGATTTCATCTGCACATCGCTCAACAAGTTCTCAATCCATGACTGGAGGATATTTAATTCCTTTTAATTTCTTTTATAGTGATTCTATCGAGTTTCATTTTGGTCCCGTGTTATCGTGAAATGTAAAAAAACGCGATTCCAAGAACGCTGAGCACGAACAATAATCCAAGAGCTTGCGATGTGAAAATGAATGAAAAATCCATGCTTTTCTCTTCTTGCTGCGCAGGAAAAATCCCCTCAGAGAATGACACCGTCTTTTCTTGTAAGAGCTGTTCTCCGAATACGCGGCCAGCTGCGATCGCGACGATCACTACAACGCAGATCTTCAACACGAATTTCAGTGACGGATACCGCAATATCCCGAGGACTCCTTTTCGCTCCATTCCCATTGCTGAGTAGGCAAAGAACATCAAAAACATCAGTGCAATTCCGATCAGTGCAAGGAATGGAAACGTGAATGAAGCGATACGCAGCAATGCTGGGTACAATAGCAAAAAGACGATCGCGATAATGATTAAAGGTACGACATTTGCCCGGTTATTCTTAAAGTACCCCTTGCTTTCTAGCCAGATGCGCAGCAAAAGTACGATAACGAGCAATGCGAGACCGAGTGCGATCGCATTGTCCGGAGAAAAGAAGGCTGTCATGGCCTTGTTCCTCACGAACTCGTTCTCATCTCGACGGCGTTGAGGTAGTCATCCTTCAACTGCCGTACAGTTTGGTATCGCCGATCTGGATCCTTTGCTATTGCCTTTTCTAGCACTGCACAGATGCCCGGCGTAATCTTTCTGTTGAAGCGGCGCGGATCGCGCATCGAAGCCTTCAGGTGTAGTCGCCTAAAATTAGAATCCCTACCCGACCGAACGAAAGGATAATTCCCTGTTAGGATCTCAAAAAGCATGATCCCTGCACCATAGATGTCCGAGCGGCAGTCAACAGCGAGTCCTTTCCACATCTCGGGCGCTATGTATTGTTCCGTGCCTAGAATGCAATGATCTTCAGGGTCGTATGTGCGCGTCCGCTCATGGAGCGCGAACTCAAAGTCTGATATGATCGGCACGAGTGTGCCTGATTTAAGCGCTTCTCTTACCGAGTCAGTAGCAGGATCGCTGATATGCAAGAGTACATTGTCGAGTTTCATGTCGCGGTGCACGACTCCAAGACAATGAAGGTGGTCAAGCCCGTCGCAGATGCCAGCCACGACCTGCGCTGACTGACGTGGTTCAAGCGGGCCCAAAAATCCGGATGCTGCCCAAAGGTCGCCTCCATGAATATACGGGAAAACTACAAAGCAGTACTTGCCTTGGTTCTGGATCTCGGTCGCGTATAGTATATTCGGATGATGCTCCGCTCCTACGAGGATATCTTGGATGGTTTTTTCGCGTAAAAAACAATTTCGCATACTTGCATCGCTAAAGCCTTGCCAACTGCCTGGCGTGTAGAGTTTAACGAGACATTCGATATTGGTAGCGCGGCTCACCGCCCGGTACGTCCGTTGCCCTTTTTTGAGAGGATTGAGAAGGTAGTAGGAGTCATGTTCTTTCAGTCCACCTCCAGCAAGGGAAGTGTCCTGCTCTGTCATGGGCGTCTTGTCGTTATTCATCATATTCATCAGCGTCCAGTTGTTAAATCGTTCTCAAATGATGTGTGCATTATCCGGTTGCGCTCAGGCAGTATCCATTAAGTCCCGCATGGCCTGAAACCTCTTATCCTGGCGTTGAGAAGGTTTCGTGTCTTGCAGGCCTGATTTTGTTCGGCTATTTAAACGTTTCTGTTTTTTTATCACTTAGAAGGGATAAATAAACTCTTTCTGTCCGCGCCGGATACAGCGCTGCCCGAGCCCCAGCGAGGACTCACCAAGTAAGCGATGTGGAAAGGGATTATAATGGGTTAATGCACTTAAGTCATCTTTAATATCCGAGAGCGACGGCTCTGTCCCGAATCTGCCGCTGCCACCCTGCGAGCTGAAGCGATAAACAGGTTGCTTAAACATCCTCTCGGCGACAAGATTGCCTTTTTTGCAACGTAAAAAAGACCAGCAAACCGAAGGTTTGCCGCTGCCTGAGATGTTCACAGCGAGCGGTGCAGCGGCCGAGCGTAAGCGAGACTCGGGACAGAGCCAGAGAGCGACGTTAGGCATATAAGTTAAACCGCGTCACGAGCCGCGAATAGTGTAGCTTGATGTGATTTACTGTCAGCTCGGATGCCTCTTGCGACGCTGCTGAATACACACGATAAAAATACACACGATAAAAGAACTTAACAAAGCAGGATATCGCTGAAATACGGTAGATATTATGGCTTTCGAACTTGACAAGAAGAACTGCCTTTCAAAGACAGACAAATCGAAGAAAGGCGACATCGATCTGCATATCAGGAAATTGTGCGACACCATCAATGCACTACCTAACTTCTATACTACAAGCTCGTGCTCAGGCAGAACAGTCCTCATCAGTGTGCCCGCGAGCGGAAGGAAACAAGATTCTGAATGGATGCTCTGCTCACACGACCCCGTCTCCATTAAACAAGTGAATTCTGCGCTTTCTACTCTCAAACAAGAGGACATATGGTTTCGATTCGAGCCGCCGATACTGCACGTCTGCGCAAAGACGATCGATAACGCTGGAGCACTACTCAATATTGTATATAGTCTCGGGTTCAAGCGCAGCGGAATAATGTCGGTCGGCAAAAAGAACGTCATTGAAATGATGGCGACAGAACGCATCGATTGTCCAGTCGTCAAAGGCGGAAAAAAGCTCATCGACGACGACTACCTTGAACTGCTCGTGAACGAAGCGAACAAGAAGCTTGCAGCGGGACACGCGAAAATCGGCAAGGTCACAAAGGCGCTCATGCAATCGCGTTAATCCGGCGATATCCTGCGCTGCTCGTGCATCACGAGTGGCAAAAGTATCTGATTATGCCCTCGCACGATCTCTTCGATCGCGCCGCCCGCCAACATTTGACACATCCGTTCTAGTGTCAGCCACGCACATTGTGCGGCGCAGAAGAATCCGGCAAAGTCATAAAAATCCGCCGAAAGCGCCCTACCTCGGGCTAAAGCCCGAGGCTTGGCGGGCACTTTCTTTGAGTGCGGATTTTTAGGACGCCAAAAAAGAGCCAACGCCCTAAAGGGCGGGGCTATCTTTTTTGAGCGTGTCACTTCTGCGGCGCGTCTATAATGGCGCACCGTTCCATTGCCCGGCGCGCATATTTCTGCAGTGCTTGATCCAAACTCTGGCTCACACGTTGCATGATGCTCTCAGCGTAATTGTCAAGAACGACAAGCTCAATACCATACTGGCGAAATGCCGCGCGTCCGAAAGGATCGGACACCTGAATCGCGACGGGACGAAGTACTGCCACGGGTTTTTTCTCTATGCGATAGTACTGCCCAAAGGAATACATGGTTATCTCAGTCTGTTCTACTGTGAAGCCAGTGATCCCGCCTTGCAAGCGTTCGTATGTGTAGCTGAGTCCTTCCTTAGTAAGAACCTTTTCGAGAATACTTTCAAACGATTCCTTTGAAAGGCCTGTCGGCTCTGACACGTATGGGTGATTAGTGTTGGTCATAGGTTACTTGGCACGCACTTTCTTCAAAATTTCAAAAGGCATTTGTAGAGCTTTTCTTCAAATGCTGCCCGACCTGCCGGAGAAACATATTCTTTGCCAATCGCCAAAAGATCTTCAAGCATTTGGCCCTCGCGCAATTGCTCCTCTCTGCGATCCGCTTCCATTTTTTCGCGCGTTGTGCTCGCGCGCACCGGATCACTCTCTCGCGGCTCCGCCGCTCCTACCCCGACCAGACGCCCAAAGATGCTGAGGCCGCAGTAGCCAAGGAGGCCGTCGTAGCGGCTGACGCCAAGGAACAAGAGACGCCCGCGAGGTTTCTCGTCTAAATCATCCGAGTGCGATATCCCAATTCTTGAACCATACACTTGTACGTGTTTTGCAAGATACTGCTTAGCACGCTCTCTTCCACCTAAGAATGGAATAGTTTGCGGGTGCTTCAATGCATCACGAATAGAAATCACACCTGATTTCGCCTTACGTAGA
>JACQXV010000287.1 GCA_016208715.1 Candidatus Woesearchaeota archaeon
CGTTCAGAATGACAAAAGGGGCATTTCGCAAGAGTTCGGTTATTATTGCCAAATAGATAGAGGATCTTTTGCTAATACTATTCCTTTTTTACTTAAATCTTTCAGGAATTGAGGAGCATTGCTATTACAAAAAAGTACTCCCGCATGCCCGTCCATAACAAAAGAAACTGACCGCCAACTTTGTGATACCCATTCCGCGGGAATATTATTTACCTTAGTTTTTCCATCATAACCTGCAAATTCTTTAAGATTAACATAAACAAGAGCATCCAACGATTGCCTTGTGCATAGATCATATTTACCCTTATTTGAAATTCCTTTGGATATTTTCTCCAGAAGTTTTTGTTCAGTTATTGGGGAACGAGATTCATATGGCTCAAGAAAGTCTTTTATTCCTTTGGCGCATTTGGCACGTTGTAATTTTTCTTTATATTCGTCGCCTCTTTTACGATTATCATCCTGACATTCGGTAACCTCAAATCTGGCATCTCTAAAAATAATATCAGGAGGCTCATCCTGGCAGATTTGGATTTCGTCTTTTTGGTAATTACTGAACTCTTGCGAAATGGGAAAAAGACCACCCGGAGAGTGTCATTCTGAGTCCCGACACGGAGTGTCGGGACGAAGAATCTCGTCCCAAATACGCATAAAACGGAGATTCTTCACTCCGCTTCGCTCCGTTCAGAATGACAAAAGGGGCATTTCGCAAGAGTTCGGTAATTATTGATACTCACCTTGTTAATGTCCTAACCACCCCTCTATGATGTCATTCCCGCGTAGGCGGGAATCCAGTATTTTAAGCGGGGGGCCTGGATTCCTGCTTTCGCAGGAATGACAAATAAGGGAGGACATTAACTATGTTACCATCAATAGTACTGTAAATCTTTAGGAATGCCTTAACAACCAGTTGTTCTCTTTCCGGTTTTCTCTTATTCTTCGTAAGAAGATTTTTGCTGTCCTCAAGGTGTTCTATGTGTTTTCTTATAAATTCTTTTTCTTTAGCAGTGTCCATCTGTGCCTACGGTCTGTGGTTTCTTTTAGGGGCTTATATCTTCGCCAATACGCCTTTGACTATGGTTGCCATTTTGGGTTGCGCGGCATTGGCAATGGCGATGATTTCCTTGAGGTTGACCTTCTTGATGCTTTCAGGTGTGGCTAAATCGGTCACGACCGACAACGCCATTATGCGCAGGCCGCAGTGTACGCCGACAATCACCTCCGGCACGGTGGACATCCCGACCACATCAGCGCCGATAATCCGGAGCATCCGGTATTCGGCCGGTGTCTCTAAATTAGGGCCGGTCAGGGCCGCATATATGCCCCGGCCAACCTTAATCTTATTGGTTTTGGCTACCTCTTCGGCCATATCAAGCAGTTCATGGTCATATGTTTCGCTCATATCCGGGAAGCGTTCGCCTAACGAGTCATCGTTAGGGCCAATCAGGGGATTGTCGCTCATCAGGTTGATGTGGTCTTGCAAAAGCACGACCGTGCCGCAGGGCAAATCCGGGTTGACACTGCCCACCGCGCTGGAAACTACCAGTATCTTGATGCCTAAGGCCTTCATTACCCGGACCGGGAAGGTGGTCTGCTGGAGCGTGTAGCCCTCGTAGTGATGGAACCGGCCTTCCATAGCCACGACCTTTTTACCACTTAAGATACCAAACATCAGTTCGCCCTTATGGGTGGCGACTGTGGAACGGGCAAAGCCGGGGATTTTGGCGTAAGGGATTATGGTTTCCTTCTTGATTTCATCAGCCAAGTCGCCCAGTCCGGTGCCCAGGATAATACCGACCTCCGGATTAAACTTGGTTCTGGTGCGGATATATTTTAGGGCTTGGTTGATTTGTGTCTTCAGTTGTGTCATTTATTTTGTAAGCGGATTGAACGGATTAATCTGTTTTATCACTGAACTCTTGCGAAACGGATAACAGGCCGTCCAAAAGGTGTCATTCTGAGTCCCGACACGGAGTGTCGGGACGAAGAATCTCGTCCCAAATACGCATAAAACGGAGATTCTTCACTCCGCTTCGCTCCGTTCAGAATGACAAAAGGGGCATTTCGCAAGAGTTCGGTAATCAGTTTACTTAATCGCCTTTTCGCACTGGCTAATCTTGGTCCTGATATCTGCGTCGTTTTCCTTGTAGGCCTTGGTATCGCTGTAACGGTATTTAAGAAGATAGAATCCTTCCAGTGCGGTCTGGTAATTATTGCTATTGAAGGCATTGTTTGCCTGGGTGTAAATTTTCCTGGAGTCGTTATCGCGGGTCTTCTTTTCATACTTGGCCTGCTGGCGGTATTTGTTGACAACCGGTTCTATGGTCGGTTCCTCGGTGGCTTTGTCAAAGCAGGTCCGGGCTTCCTTGGTCAGGTTGCCGCGCTTTAGGGCCAGCACGCCCAGTTCCAGATAGTTCTGTTTGGTCAGGTTCCAACCCTGGATAATCACGGTGTATAATTCCGATGCCGGTATTTCCTCCCATTTGGAGGTAATCCTGCCGGATGAAGAGGCCGTAG
>JACQXV010000288.1 GCA_016208715.1 Candidatus Woesearchaeota archaeon
CATCAGCCAGAACAATGACCAGCCCCAAGAAACCCATGTCCTGCCTTTCTTGAGCGAAACCGTCACCATTCCCGCGGTCATCATCCCGGAAAACGGCCAGCCCTTCTCCACCACCTTTGACCGGCCGCGCTATCTAAATATCAATATCCAAAGGATTGAAGATGAGATCGTTGTTCCTGGTCAGGAAGAGCAAAGGAAAAAAATAGAGGAAGCTGAAAATCAAATTAGTCAAAAATTACATGAAGAAGTCACTCTGGGCATGACGGTTTATAGAGTCGGCGGAGGGCGATCGTGGTTGTTTTCTCCGGACCCCTCCGATCCTCGAAAGGCTTCTTCCTGGACCAACCTCGATCCTCGCCTTGGACATTTTTACGTGCCGACAAGTGTCGGTCCAAAATCTTATTATAGAGTCCATGCAGGATTGCCTAATGAAAATTCCGGGGTCTGCCTGGCTATTGGTGAATTGATAGATGCGTCGGGATTGCCACCTATTCGACCAGCTCAACGAATACCGGGGTATGACTGGCACGAATTACCTGGCTGGCCGGAAGTCATCATTACCAACGCTAGACTTCGGGTTAGGATTGAGCCAGGCAATGAATGCATCCTTATAAATCCGCCATTTTAATGCCATGACACAAGAAATGTATTTTATTGCCTTATCCATACAAAAAATCCAGCACTGCCGAATTTTGAAAGAGACAAGACGAAATCCAAATTTTGAGAGAGATTTTGTTTTAGAGTTGACGTCTCCTATCTCCGCAGTAATTTATCATCGAGAAAAGGATATCTCTAAAATAATATTTTTTTCCCAAGGTCTGAAAGGACAAGCGCCGCCAATTTATGGTTATATGGCTTGTTTCAAAGACGAGTTTATGGATCAAATAGATTTTGATATAGCCAGCTATGCCGGTTATAACGAAGACAGCGCCGTTCTCTGCGTTTCCGAAGAGCAGGCCAAAGAACAGCTTCGTCTTCTAGAGGAAGTGAAAAATCGTAATTTTCACCGGATATCTTTAGGGAGTGGTCCAGTATCTTGCCACGTTGTAAAGGACTTAATTATTGACGACAGGAAAGGGTTCTGGCTTGCCAAGCTCGATTCGCCTGTTCCCGGCAAATATTACAAACGTGAAAAAGACATTTCGCAAGTTATCCTATGCTTAAAGGATTTCCACAGGCATGGCAGTCCCTTTTTTGTCTGGATATTCATTTTTGATGAGGAAGTGCTCAGGGGGGATCGTGCCACTTCCGAAGAAATCAAGCTTCAGTATTTAGAAGACGCCGTTCTTGGTTAAAAATCAAAGTGCACCTGAGGACATGGGGTCAGGTCCCGCTCCACAGAGCTTCGGGGACGGATCTGGGACCAGAGGCCCTGGCCGTCTTCATTTGTCACTTGTTTATGACAAAAATGACAGATGACAGTCCAGCAGGCCAGTTTACGGGTCCTTCGGGAATTCCGGGAATTCCGGGGGAATTCCGGGGACACCTCACTTAATTCTGTTCTAAAATAAACCATGGCCAGGTTA
>JACQXV010000088.1 GCA_016208715.1 Candidatus Woesearchaeota archaeon
AGCAATTTTGCTTGCGTTTTAAAGCTAAAATCGCCCCTTTTTTCTTTTAAAAGGGATTTGTGCAACAGGCTCTGATGATACTTTAATGCGGAACCCTGTTTTTGCGCTTACGGACAGCAATCAATATTGGAACACAAAGTTTATGACGCCCACACTGGACACGGTATGTTTCGGGGCATTGGACACTGTTGTTACGCCGGATCTTGTCTTTTTCGGTCAGACACGGCCTGCGGCCGCCATCACTATGGGCGCGGTCAAAGGTAATCCGATTACAAAAACAATAATATCTTTGTGCGAAACTGTCTATGTTGATGATTCCAATGTGGGGAGCATCAAGGACGGCCGGAGCCTGGCTACGGCCTACAACACCATTACCGGGGCCAGGAACTATGTGAACGCCAATGCGGGAACCAACCCAACAATGCCGTGGGTTATCGTGATTGCGCCCGGGACTTATACGGAAACGGATTATGTGCGGTTTGATAATGTCACGCGTGTATGGACAGCCGCAAACAATTTGACCATTAAATCGCTTTACGCTGACGTGGATTCTATGCCCGTCTGGAAGAGCTTGAGTATATGGATGATGTTGGAGATTAATAGCGAAGATTACATTACAATAGAGGGGATACAGTTTCGGGGTAATAATATTAGCGCTACTAACAAACCATGGGGCATATACGTAAAAAATGATGCTGATAATATTATTGTACGGCGATGTCTGTTTTTGAGTTGCGGCGCGGATACGCTGTGCTATGGTGTGAATGTGGAGCAGGGGTGGGGTTACACTGTTGCGGCGGATAGTCTGGTCATAGAGAACTGTATTTTTTACGGATGTAAAATTGCAGGTATCCAGAACAAGATTGCAACGGCGAATTACACGTTTTGGGGTCACAAGTATGTGAACAATACTTTTTATAAATGCGGATACGCCTGGATGTGTGATGCCGAGGTGATTCATGCAGACGATTTTCTTTTTGCCAACAATATTATTGTAAGCCCCACATCTGGATACGGGCTTTATGGTGGATGGAACTCCGCTTGCAATTTAACGTTCCGGCATTGTGTTTGTAACGCATCATTCATCAAA
>JACQXV010000289.1 GCA_016208715.1 Candidatus Woesearchaeota archaeon
GTCTCTTGATGATTCATAAACGTGACCGAGATGCTGGTCTTATCCACATCCAAACCTGCAAAAATGTCATACTGCAGAGGAATGAAACCATCGTACAGAATCTCGCTGGGCATCCAAGCACCTCCTTTGTAGATGGGTGGGTAGCAAATTCCCATTATACTGCCTACAGAGGACGTCTTAGTGTCCAGACATTCATCATACAAGTCTCCTCGCAATGACACGGTGAAATACTTTTTACGAGACCGTCAAAGGTATTGTCCGGAAGTATCGTCCCGACTTTCTGATCCGTCTGTCCCATGGGAAGATATTGGTTCTGGAAGTGAAGGGACAGGACTCTCAGGAGAACCGAACCAAGCGGGAATTCCTGGCGGAATGGGTGAACGCGGTCAATGCTCACGGGGGCTTTGGGGTATGGGGATGGGATGTAATGTACCACCCCGGTGACATCCGTGACATCCTGGGCCGGCATGCCCTCTAAAGAAGACGTGGCAGGTCTTAAAACATGTGGGAAGAAGGAGAAGCGGTGAATAACCGACCAAGTGACACCCGAAGTTACGCGCGAAGTCATGAGGCGGCTTCTGGTCGCAATAACCGGCGTTATGGATCGGCAGACCCTATAGCGTCCTCGGGACTCAAGGCAGAAAAAACTTTCGCTTGGTCTACCTTCGGTCCGCTTGAGGCATGCCTGATCGAAATGACCATCCCCGATAAGCCGCGTAGCAGCAGGCAGCGATATCAGCTGACTAAAAGGGAAAGGAAATCCTTGTTAAAATCAGTAAGCGGTAAGTTGAGCGCTATTGAAATATAGTCGAGAAATCGGAGCGAAAATCAACTGAATATGTTCGATAGGGAGTCAGTCAAGAAATAAGAAGTTACCTTTCAAAGAGTTATATCCGACAGCTCACGGCAAATCCAGGCACATGTTTAATAGAATGTTCGTTTGAATTACAATGGGTCAGAAAAGATCCACAGAAGACACACAGGTTCAGCAAACCATCCAAC
>JACQXV010000089.1 GCA_016208715.1 Candidatus Woesearchaeota archaeon
ACTTTTCTCTGCTATAGAGCAACACTATGGGGTCGCTAACTACGAGAAAGACGTATGGTTTAAAAGGATACTTTGTCACGTTGTCCAAAGTATCTGGCAACGAGTGGGGGCTGGAGGCTTACGCCTCCAGCCTACCAGCTATAGAGTCTTACCCAACCTGTCATACGATGACCTCGTGTAGACCTACTCATCTTTCTTTTCTCCGATTCCTGGAACTGTATGATCAATAGAATGTTCTGAAAAAGTCCTTATAAGGCCATCAACGGAAACAGAAATAGTTTGCTCTATCAGGGTATCAAAAAGGAAAAGAACACATTTTCATGTAAGGAGACACAGCAATGGAACAAAAATTGATTTATCTCGGCATAGATTGGGCTGACGATCATCATGATATCGTTATCACCGATGATTCCGCCAAAACACTTGGCCAATTCCAGATTGACCACACACCCGATGGGTTTGCTCAACTTCATGCAAACATTGCAAATTACCAGAAATCTCCCGCTGACGTGTTGATCGCCATCGAAACGAACCGCGGACTTCTGGTACACGAGCTCATACGAACAGGATACACCGTCTATGCCATCAATCCAAAGGCCGTCAACCGGTACAAAGACCGACACGTACTTTCAAAAGCAAAATCTGACATGCTTGATGCACAGGCACTTGCTCATCTCTTGCGTACAGACCGCCACCGGTTTAAAGCTCTTGTACCCCTTCCCGAAGACTATCGCCTCCTCGATAGATTCTGTGGCGACCTCCGTAAACTCATTGATGAAAAATCCAGGATCGTTAACCAGATTATCTCCTGCCTGAAGGAATTCTACCCAAAGGCGCTGGAACTGTTCTCTCTTAATTCACAAATCTTTATTGATTTCCTCAAGGCTTTTCCTGACCACGATACCTTGAGGGCTTGCAAGACAAAGACTTTCCTCGCATTCATCAAGAAACACCGCTATCCGTATCCAGGCAAGATCGAAGAACTCTGGGAAACAATTCAATCCTCAACGCTCCAAGCCGACACAGTAACCGCTCGCGCCGGAAAACTCCGACTCCTCATGCTTCTCGATCAACTCGAAAACCTGAAAATCCATTGCACCCACTACGAGCAAGAAATTCAGAAAATCCTGGACACTCTTCCGGAGTCAAACTCAATACAAAGCCTGCCAGGCGTTGGAGACCGCCTGGCTCCTGAACTGGTTGCAGCCCTTGGCCCAAACGGTAAAGACACCCACCACCGATTCCATTCCGCAGAGGAAATTGCAAAACTCTCCGGCTGTGTGCCTATTATCAAGCAAAGTGGTAAATGGGAAAAGGTATCTATCCGCCATGCCTGCATTCGGTCACTCAGAAGGACATTTCACGATTGGGCATTTACCAGCCTTACATCATCCACCTGGGCGCGGGCTTATTACGATTACCACAAAGCAAGAAACCAAAGCCATTTTACCATCCTACGCAATCTCGGAAAAAAATGGATCAAAATCCTTTTTGCCGTCTGGTCAAAGGATACTACTTACGATGAAGCTTTGCACATTCAAAACCTCAAGGCAAGAAATATCCCTTGGGCTATGGCTCTGTAAGCGTTGATTTCTAAAGAACTTTTCAACTCTTTTTTCCTTTTAGAAAAAAAGAGCTGGACATAGAATGTCTACATTTCTAACATCGTAATGGCATATTCGAAAGAATTAAAGTTATGAAACGCCTTAACCTCTTTGCAAATCCGTACAAGCACCTTCAATCCCTCCAGTCTCTCCCGCAATTCAAGGAGCAAGGCGAGCCGCTCCACCGTGGAATTTGCCTTGATGATCAGTCCAACAATCTCGCGGCTCTTTTCCCTCAGTTCAGTCCCCAGGGTATATTTATGATAACGGCTGAAGTGCCTGACGATCTCCTCAAAATAGATCGTCAGATCCAATGCCTTCTTGCCTGGGACATGGAATTAATACCCTGCCAATCACACCAAGGGTATATACCGTAATAAAGCGACGGAACAGAATGCCTGTTGTTGTTTTATTCCACTGTTCTAAATAGGAAGATGCTCATATCGTGCCATTGTTAATATGTAACAGTGCAGCCGACTCAAAATACATGCAGAATTACAACCCCCCTACCCCCTTTTCTATCCCCCTTAATAAAGGGGGATTCAGGGGGTTGTCTATGCCATTAAACCATACACGTGAACTGTTACGTAAATATGAATCTCTAAAAAAATAGCGGGTAGGGGGAAACCCCCTGCACCCCCAAATAATCACCCCGTGAAATAAGATTTGAGATTTAAAACTATCTCACAGGGAACCTTGCCCCGTGAAATCTTTTTTTAATCTATTTCACTGGGGTCAAATCACCAAATCATGGAGCATCATGGCCGTGTCCGCCTCGTACACACCATACGTAGAAAGTGCCGCTCTTAACGCCGTCGACAAACACGACACCATTGCCGAAGTACACGTCCAATGTGTCACTGGCATTGAAAACACTGGTAGTAGACGACCAGTAGTCGCCCGACTGCACATTGGTAAAGGGATGGCCACTGGGCAAGGAAGGATTCGACTGTGTCGGGTCTACCAGACTTGCCAATTCCTCAACCGTGGGAAGCCGCCACCCTTTGCGCCCACCCACCGTTTTACCATAGGCATACGAAATAGCACTAGTGTGGTGTCCCGTAAATAACTAGACATATCACACTTCCCTTTCTCGCCGCCTGGAATACTGATTCGCAGCCGTTTGTCTGGACTGCCAAGCTTGGAGGACATCCTCCGTAAGATCGAGCGGGCTCGGGTCAAACTGGAGTCCATCCAGCCTGGTTGCACACAGCCA
>JACQXV010000303.1 GCA_016208715.1 Candidatus Woesearchaeota archaeon
AAAATCCTCTTTGCTATTCTATACTCACCGCGCAGCGCAGCCGCAACCAAAAACAAGTTATTTAGTTCTAAGTTCCAAGTTGAAAACATCCCAATTAAACCAAAAATAATTATACTCAGAAGGGGCACAAATCGGGAATTTATAAAATTATTAATCTGCCGCGATAGCGGCGACCTTGTGAAGCTCCCGTAGGGAGCGAAGGTTATTAGCCCAGCGCTTCAGCGCTGGGGAAAAGATCATCACGAGGACAAAAACCCCGCCCTGCGGGGTGTAGGATGCGAGGCCAATTCTACCTGCACCCCGCCAGTCGGCGGGGTTAGACCATGGCGCCATGGCTTACCCAGCAATAAATTGCTGGGCTAAGAACCTTCGCCCTCTTTCGAGGGCTTCACAAGGTCGCCCGCCTTATGGCGGGCATCCAGAATTATTTTCGCAATTTATGACCCCTTTGAGTATAACTACCGTTGAGCAAACTGTTCTGGTTACTGAGCTTCCCCCCAAAAACTGGACAGGATATTAAGGTTGAATATGATAAGGAAAGGTAGAAAATATTCAATCTAAAAAAGTCCGGTTAAAGGGAGGAAAAAAAATGAACAAGAGGAACAGTTACAGCGCGAAGTTCAAGAGTCAGGCGGCGATGGCGGCGATCAAAGAGGAGAAGACGCTGAACGAGATCGCCGAGGCGATGGGAGTGCATCCGCAACAAATCACCAAGTGGAAGAAGCAGGCCGTCGAGGGATTGCCGGAGGTGTTCGCCGATAAGAGAGCGCGTCGAGAACAGGATGCCGAGGCTTTGCAAGAGCGATTGTATCAAGAGATCGGGAGGCTGAAAGTGGAGTTGGATTGGCTCAAAAAAAAACATGGAATTGAGCCGGGACGCCCGTAAAGGCATGATAGCGCCGAATCTCGATCAAATCAGCCTGGCGCGGCAATGCGAGTTGTTAGACGTCTCGCGGAGCGGTTATTATTATCGGTCGGCCGGCGAAAGCGAATACAACTTGACATTAATGCGCTTGATAGATGAACAGTATACAAAAAGGCCGTTCTACGGGAGTCCGCGGATGACCGTCTGGTTGCGCCGGCAAGGCCATCCGGTGAACGAAAAGAGAGTGGCGCGCTTAATGACCTTGATGGGTTTGCAAGCGATTTATCCTAAACCTAACTTAAGTATAGGTAATCAAAAAGCCAGTAAATATCCGTATCTTCTGCGGGGCGTGAAAATCGAGCGCCCGAATCAAGTGTGGGCGTCGGATATAACGTATATCCGCTTGTCAAAAGGATTTATCTATCTGACGGCCATCATGGATTGGCGCAGCCGTTACGTGGTGTCGTGGGCGGTCTCGATTTCGTTGGAGACGGAGTTTTGCTTGGCGGCCTTGGAGCAGGCTTTACAGCAAGGCCGGCCGGAGATTTTCAACACCGATCAAGGCGTCCAGTTCACCGACCGGAACTTCATAGATAAACTTGAATCCAAGGGGATTTTGGTGAGCATGGACGGGAAGGGGCGTTGCTTCGACAATATCTTTACCGAGCGCTTGTGGCGAACGGTAAAGTGCGAAGATGTGTATTTGAAGAACTACGAAAGCGTGTCGGAGGCCAAACAAGGATTGAGAGAATATCTGGAGTTTTACAATAACGAGAGGCCGCATCAGGCGTTAGGATACCGAACCCCGGCGGAGGTATGGGCGCAAAAATTTTGAGGGCGGAACGCGCGTGGAACTCCGGTCGGGCTACGCCCTCCCTCCGTTCCACGCGCGTCCGGTGAACCCAACAGTTGACTTTTGGAAAAAAATCGCTATACTTAATTAATGTTAAGCAACGGATTCAACCTTAAACATGCCTTTTTCCTGTCCAAAGAATGGGGGGAAGTTAAGTATTAGCGCCTAAAATATTTGAAAAAGCAACTTGCAAAGCGGCGCCATCGTAGCAATTGCCTGTAGCCACCACATTCAAATCAAAATTTTTGATGGTCGTTGTTAGATCCATGTCAACTCTTACAGGAAT
>JACQXV010000090.1 GCA_016208715.1 Candidatus Woesearchaeota archaeon
AATGTTTCCATCGCTGATCGAGATTCGTCCAAGCTTTCTTGAATTTTGCTAATCGTTTCTTCAAAGTAACTGCGTTGTGCTGCAAGTTCTGCCTGCCTTCTTTCCTGCTCTGAAGCGCTCAACGCGGATTTCTCTTCTTCGAATTTTCGCTCTTTACTAGAAAGCCCTTCTCGCGCGGCCGCGATTGCCGCAGTCCCTTGCCCAATCGATTCACGCAGCGACCGTTCTTGTTCTTCAAGCTCAGCGATTCTCGCCAGCGCCCAGCGATGCTGCTCTTTAGCTGCATCACGTTCTCTTGCCAATTCATCACGACTGGCTTCTGCTACGCGTTTGCCTTCTGTGAAATTAGAAATGATTTTCTCCTTTTCGGCGAGCGCCTCCTTATGCACTTGTTCTGCTCTTGTCAGCGCAGCTTCAATTGTTTCTGATCTTTTCTTTTCCGCTTCTAAGTCTACTGTCAACTGTTTGATTCGCTGTTGCCGTTGCGCTGTTTTAGCTTCCAATTCATCGCGCCTTTGATCCAATGCCTTCCGTCGTTTTTCAATCTCTTTTTTCTCTCCTTCCTTCTTTGCAATCTTCGCCGTTAATTCTGCAACACGATGTAGATGAATCGCCGCCTCTTCACGGCGCGCCTGCTGTAAGCGGGCAAGATCATCAATGCTCGCCTTCACGATTTCATCGCGCATTCGAACAATTACTGACAACAAACGAGAAAGCCTATCCCGCTTCTCAGTCAAGAGCTGCTGCAGTCGAATTGCATTCTGCTGCATCTTTTCGATCTCAGCCTTCCGTGCTTCAAATGACGTGTCCCCACTTTCCACGGCTGCAAGCTCCGCACGCATTTGCGCAGAGATCGTAGCGACCACGCTGCACACTTGAGACACGTACGCGAACTCTTGCTCCACTTCAGAGAATTCTTTAAGCAACGCTTCAAATGTAGTTGATTCATCCGTAGTTATCTCATCAAGGCCAGCATGCAGGCGGCGCAGTTCTTCAAGATTCGCACGCTCACTGCTGATCGTCCCCTGCAATCGTGCAAGCTCTTCAAGCGCTTGTTCAAGCTTTGCAAGTTTCTTGTTGCGTGACTTGATTTTTGACTGTTTATCCTTTATCGTATCAAAATCGCCGCGCAAAGACGCAACAACTGCCGAAATCAAACCGCGGTCATCCTTGTTTTCTTTTATAAGCCGCTCAAGGTCAAACGCGACACCGCTCCTCTTGAGCGCTGTGCCTACTGCGAGTTGCCCCCCAACCGTATCCGGGGAACTTTTCGAAGGCAGAAGTCTTTTGAATGCTACAAGGATTCTTTTTCCAATATCCAATTCTGAACTTGTACGCTCTTCAACCCGACGAACACTGGCTTCCCTTTTCCTTTGCTTTTCTACAAGTCGTTTGGCGAGCGGAGCCTTGCTGAGCAATTCGGCCTCTCCTTCACTTAGCACGGTCTCGATGAGCGAAAGAGCGTTCTTTCTCGAGGCAATCGCCACGAGACGCTGCCTGTTCTCATACAATAAATAAATGACCATCATGCCTACGGCAATCGCCGGGACGAACCAGAAGTCGGAGATATCTTCGAGGGTGATCATGCCGGAAAGCTGATTACTTGCCGCAGAACTTTGTGCTGCAACCGAGAGCGCGAGAAGCGCCGTATATACCGCAAGAAGCGCGCCCGTTCCTACGACGTACAGGGTAAGCGCTAATACATACATCTTTTCTTTTTTCATGCAGCGGCCTTCTTTTTTCATGCAGTAACCTCTTCTGCTGCCAAGGATTGCCACAATTCACGAAGACCTGCCTTCTCATCACTCCAGTTACGTGCAAGTTTCAGTATTTTCACCAGATTTGCCTTTTGAATGTCTTTGTCCAACTGCGCGATCATGTCCTCAAGCGCTTTACGCCGCTCGTCACTTAATACCTCCCCTGACTTGATCTTTGCAGCAAGATTTACAGCAAGATCCGCCCATGGCTCCTGGAGCGTGAACGCTTCAAGATCTTTTGCAATAACTTCTGCTGTAAGATGCTGACCCTGCCCCTCTTCGCTCAATTTTTGTTGAACGTACGCCAGATTTGCTTTCTTTTCAGCAGCGTCCTTTCCGGCTCGAATAAACACGCGAATCGTTTTCTTCGCAATCTCTATCTCTTGCACGGTACGATACGCGTTATTGGCGACTATACGATCAAACATCTCCTTAAATTTTGCAGCATCGTACTCGTCAAGCGCCCCACGCAGTTTGTCAATCCTTTTCTTGTGGTCTTCATGCAGAGCGTGCCCTTCTACTCGTGAAACTCGTTCAACAAGATCGGCCATCACTTTGACTTCTCCAATCTGTTCGTTCTGTAACTGCCGTTCTGCATGATCCAAAAGCTTTCCAAGCACGTCGACACGCAATTTTTGTATCTGCTCTTTAATCTTGACATCCTTCAAGTCAACTTCGGAGATCATCACCCGCTGCAAAAGCTTCAGCGCTTCGCCAATCTTCTCCCGTTCTGCTGTCTTGACTAATTCTTCAATTCTTTCCACCAGTTCTTTAACCGTTTTTTCGCGCGCTTCTATTAGGCGTGGCATCGCATCTTTGACAATTTTTTTCGCCTCATCACTTAACTCAGTAAGACCGAGGAGAATTGCATTCTTCTTCACGATAGATGCATAGTAGACGATGCGTTCATAGCTTGGCTGCTGCGTGGCCCATTCACGCTTCGCCAGTTCAAGATACTCTTGCAGTTTTGCCATTTCTTTGCCGCTCAATTCGCTCACGTCAAGCTTAAGCTCCCTGAACTTTTTAACCAAGTCTTTGAATGTTTGTACCTTCTTTGCAAAGAGAGCATTGAGCTTGATGGCATTATCACGCAAGCGGCGTATATCGAGCAGAATCGCCTGATAATTGGCTTCGCCACGCTCAAGGCGAATCAATTCATCAATCTCACTATTTAATGAAAGATGGATTCCTTCACAAGCTGTTTCCAGCGCCTGGAAGTCTGCAATTGTCTCATCGAAGTGCTGCTGCAGCCTGTCGAGAACGCCAGCTTCGGTAAGATCAACGTTCTGTAACATCTGCAATCCATCATCAGCTTTCCTGAATGCTTCATGCACGCTCTTCACGTTATTCATTGCAGCAAACACTTCTTCTTTCTCTACACGGATCCTGGCGATATCATTGACGCCCTCGTTGAGATGCTCAGTCGCCTTGATCGCAGCATTCTTCTCAGCAAAATTGTGGGCGCGCAATATCTGCAGCTTCTCATTGATTTTTGATGAACGTTCAACTTCATTGGCGAGTTCCTTTTCCTCACCGATCGTCTCTTTGACGTGCTCAGTGATCTGCGCAACCAGGTTTCTGCATTCGTCAAATGTTGTCTGCTCTTCCGTCAATTGGCTGTGGATATGCTGCGTGTCTTTCTTCACTTCCTCTTTGACATTGATTAATTTCTTGATAAGCTCAATAAGGAGCGATTCCGCATCTCTCCCGGTGATTTTCTTGAACCAGCCTTTCTTGTATCCAACGAATCCCAGTGCGAGCACTGCGAGAACTCCAAGGCTTCCAAGACCGTACTGGCCGGCCTTCTGCATGAGGCTCTTCTTTGCTTCATCCTCTGTTGCAGGCAGATCCTCTGCAAGCCTCTTGTTCAGCAGGTCGCGAAGGGCGGGTTGTGTTGCCTCCGCTGCTAAGAATGCAGGACTCGTGGCGATCTGGCTGAGCCGTTCTTTGCTTTTCGCATTGCCGATTGCATCTGAGAGCGCCCGGTCGCGGACATTGGCAAGCCTGTTGACGAGATCGTCCAGTTCGGTTTGCGTTACTGCAAAAACAACAGAAGAAATAAGAGTAATAATTAAGGCGGTGAGCAACACTGAAGCCAACAGGCTTGACACTCGCGTATCTTTGCGTTGCTTTTCAATTCCGTATGTGTGTTTTCTTATCATTTTATTATTTTCTTATTATTTTCTTATCTTTTCATTTTTTATTTTGTCAGCCGGTCAATATACTCCTGAGCTTTGTTTGCGCGTTCTAAATCATCCTTCATCTTGCGCGTGTCTGTTTCGGTTCGCTGTGCTTTCTCCCACGCAGTTGCTTCATCGTACAATTTCTCATCAATCACTTTCTGCTGTGGTCTGCCTGAAACGCCAAGAGCGGGTCCTGTCGGCGCGCCGGGTCCGCCGAACAAACCATCAAACCAACCCGTGATCCTTCCAAAGGCCGATGTCTTTCCTACAAGGTCTGAAAGCAACGGATTCTTGTCACAACTGCCCTGAATGCACAATGAACTCAGCGAGAGACCCATTATAAGCGCTGCAAGGATTATCGCAATGGCAAAGGACATTATCCTGCTAAGCGCGGTCTCACTTCTGAATACCAACCGCTGCAGGATGAACGCGAGCCCGGCAATGACCAACAGGAAAACCAGCAAGCTTGCAAACGGCAACAACTTTTTTACGCCAATCCTGCCCCCAAATACGAGCGCGGCTGACAGCGCAATCGCGAGCGTGACTGACAATGCAATCACCGCGCCTCTCGCGCTCTCAAACCATCGTTGGAATCCTATCCAACAGAGCGCAAAGAACATGACCGCGAAGAGGATAAAGTCAAACATTCCCGGTGCTTCTGCAGTGAATTGGCTGCTCACGCTCTCGCTTGCACGTGACATCGCATCAGTGAAACGAGAAGCTGATACGCTGATCGAAGCTGCAAATGTCATAAACAGCAAGAGGCTTGCAAGTAACAGCAGGCGATTTCTCGTCTTATCTCTCGTCTTATCTCTCATTTTATCTCTTGTCTCATCTCTTGTCTTATTGTAAGTGGGTCGCTTCATGGTTTGTTGTGGTCCTCAGTTATGCGGCTTTTTGCCGTAATTCATCAATCTCTTTACGTTCGTCAGCGGCCCGCTCGGCTGCAACATGAATGATCTGGTCGTGGCTTTCGTGCACCGCATCAATTTTTTGCGCGTCTGCCAGGAGTTTATTGTAGAGTGCTGCCTGCTGTTTCTTCATCGTAACCATCTTATCCAGCGCGGGCGCCAAAGTGTTTTGGAAATGCTGCATGAGATCATTTCGATATTTTTGATACTCCTGCGCATTCACCTCTCCGCGTCTTGAGCCTTCTTCAAGGTCGTGCAGTCGCTGCCAGAATGCTGCATTGCTGTTGACGACTGCCAGAATGTAGCTGCTGATCTTGAGATACGCTTCGATATCGTTCTTGATGACGGTGATCCCAGCATCTTCCACTTCCCGTGCGGTCAACATGCTCTTCATCTCCTGTATCCGGCGTTCTCTGACGAACTCGACCTTCTCAAGATCTGCCGCGTGCTTGTGTTTGATCTTAAGAATGCGTTTGGTGATGGTGTGAACAAGCGATGCGCGTTCGTACTCAAACAAGTCATCTGCGTGTTTCAGATATGCCTTTACAATGCCGTGAAGGTCGATAAGCGCGTCATGTTCTGCCTGTTTTAGGCTTTCAGGACTCTGCATCTTTTGGATCATCTCCATAACGAGTTTCCATGACTTTGCACGATCAAACCCCTTAGACGTGAATTGCTGCAGCAGAATCCTCGCATAGTGTGGATCGCCATAACGCTCGCCGATTTCCCTGCATTTTTTCTTAAGCAAATGCAGTTGCGCATCAATTTTGTCCGGCCGCGTCCACGTTTCTTCTCCAAGCAGGATCTTGGCACCCTCGAATGCTTGTATGTCCTGCGCATTGAGGACGGTTTGCGGGACCGTTCCAAGCTCTTCCTTAAACAGCATCCTGTAAAGAATTTCTTTCCACTCGCGGACTTCAGCGACGTACTGTTTGATATGCACGAGTTTCTTTGATGCGCGCAACTTTCGCAATACGTAGGATTTCGGATAAGTCGTCTCGAGATACTTTTCAAAGTCATTCAACTGCACGACGCACTGCTGGAATTCCTTTGCGCAGACATCTCCTTTCTGAATCTGGGCGAGGATCTTCCTGAAATATTCGATCTCATTCATTGGAGCGACTGCATGCAGTTTTCGCACAGCGCCTCTCACTTCTTTAGCAAGCCCTGAATCATTAAAACCTTCAATCGTTCTCGCAATCTGTTCGTATTGATTCAAGAACACCGAAGTCAGTGATTGAATATCCGCGAGGAATTTGCCACATACTTCTCCCTGCAGGTAATTGGCTTCCCGTCCTTCAAGACTTTGTTCAAATTTCTGCATAAGCTGCTCATCAAGCCGGATAATGTCTTCTGTACTCGAGGCGTAAAATTCAGCATTCCGGTCGACTCGCGCAGCGTCGCTTCGTTGTTCGTCTCGTTCTTTGTCTCGTTGTTCGTCAGTTATTCTTGCCATCATGATCACGCTGTTTTGATGCTCTTTTTATGGTGTCGGTGGTGTTTTGGGCGGCGCAGCGGGCGGAGATTGCGGCATCTGTTGTGCTGCTGGCGCTTGCGGTTTTGAGCCTGCTTGCGCTTGTGCCGCTTGTTGCCCTGCAGGATACCCGGGCGGTATCACGACAGGTATGCCCATTTCCCGTGCCATATCATACAGGTCCATCTGCTTCTTCTCCTCAAACTGAACCGCCTGCTGCAGCGTCTTGATGCGCTGCCAGTCATCGTTGGAGAGCGGCTCGCCGCGAAGCGCCTTTGCATAAATTTTCTTGATCTCCTCGCGGAATTCTTCAGCAGTTTTTGGTTTGGGAGGCTCCATCGTCTGGGTGTAATCCTTAAACCAACCAAGGATCGGCAACGATTGCTTGAGTGCAGACCACGGCCTCTTCGCCTTCATGAGATCATCAATTTTCTTTTGCTGTTCTTCATTGAGCTGTTTGAAGTACTGTGCAAAGATGCCTCCTCCTTTGCCGACGAACGTGCTGTACAGAAAACTGATGCCGAACCCGATGCCTATATAGATAACAACCCACCATATGGTAATACCCTGCGGTTCGACCGGCTCAAAAAGCCCTCCCAGGAGCGATGCACCCAGGAGATTTGCAATGGTCTGCACAAATGCAAAGGCAAGACCCATTGCAAGACCCGGATTCCCTTTTTCGCCCATCGACGTCTTGATTCGGGCGTATATGACTATGACTAAGATCCAGCCGCCCATCACGATAATCTGATTTTTCGTCGCACCTTGATTCGCGATCAGCGCCGCCAGATACGCGGGCAGGATGATCACAAGTTTTGAGGCGCCACCTTCGCCCATGCCTAACTGTCCTTTGTAGATACTGAAGATTGCATACAAGACAAGGAACGTGATGAGCAATGCAGGAAGTCCTTTGCCGGTTTCACCAATGCGCAGAATTGCTTGGCGGCACGCCACTCCGCGATTGCCTGGCAAGATTTTTGCATACGCGCCTGCGCCGTCGCATCCAGGTTGTGTAATTTCACCGGCAGGCTTGCCAAGCGTGAATCGTGTAATGTCTGCCACAGTTCCCTTTTCCCACAGGTACATGTTTCCTTGCGGAACCAATTGCACGCCAATGATGATGGCGCCGATGAGGCACAGGCCCCAAATCGCATACTTCTGCTTCTCGTCTTGCGAGTACTCCTTAAGAAACATCATCTGCAAAACAAAGAGGAGTACAAAGAGGACAAAGAAATTCACAAACATCTTTACGTTCATGTATAGTTTTGCACTCGACCACCAGCCTTTGACCGAGCCGACGCTTGACTTGAATGAACCCCATCCACTGCTGATGCTGTCTTTCACTGCTGCTTCCACTACGAACGCGCTTGCCAGTAATACTATGATTGAGATTGCAAGCAGGATCAGCATACGGCGGTCGTCTTGCACCAATTCTTGACAATCGGACTGTGGAATTCAAACGTCGAGTTCACCTTTTTGATCAAGTCGACTTCACCAAGGCGATCAAGCAGGCTCTTCGTGACTGGTCCAGAACGATAGACTTTGCGAGCGATCTCTGTCAGACGTAAATTGTCATGCAGTGCAACAACGCGCACGATGCTCTTGAGCAGCGATGCACCGCGCGCATGCGTGAGTGCTATGAAGAACTCTTCTTTTGCATAGCGATAGATCTGTGACTCTGGCGATGCAATTTCTTGAGCAAAAACCTCCCTGATTTTTTGGACACTGACAACATCTTTTACATTGATGTGCGCCTGCACGAGTTTTTCAGCGAGCGCAACTGTCACCGAGGGAATTCCGGCACACCAATGATGCAGTTGCACAGCGACACGCTCATCCATCTTACCAACGATCTTTTCAGCAAGTTGGTGCGTTTCTTTTGCAGAAAGTGCTTCAAGTGTAATAACTTCGAGTGTTTGAGAAAAACGTTTGCGCATCACGCTTGTGAAAGAACTCACCAACAGATAAGAGACACTCGATGACTTCTTTGTGGCATCAGCAAACAATTGCACGCTGTCGCGGATCTGCGGATAATTATCAAAACCCAACAGTTCCTCGGCATCGTCAAGCGCGATCACAAGCTGCTTATTGTAGCCCTTTGCGAGTTGTTCTGCACACGCGAACGCTTGTGTCAGGATCAATCGCTGATCTGGCTTAATTTTTTGCAGTTCGTTTCGAATGCTCGCGAGAATTTCCTTAACGTCTGCGCTGATATTTTGCTGCAAAAGAAAATCAATGTCCTGATATTTTAAGAGTTCTGTATCTTTCGCGCGCTGCACCGCGTGCGCAACGCTGCCGATAAATTCCTGCGTAAAGTTCTCTGGAGAAATGCTCACGCGCGCAAGGTCAAGATAGACGAATGTTCTGTTCAAAGCTGCGCTTTTGTCTTTTTTTTCTGCTTCAAAAAACTGGCGGACGAGCATCGACTTGCCCATCCCACGCGGTGCAAGAAGAAGAGTATGTTTGCGATGAGAGATATTGCGTCTGAGAAGATCAAGATACTGCTGTCTAGGATAATAGAGCGATTTCTCCTGGTTTGACAACTCTTTTTGGGGCACGGCCTCTTTTTCCCCGGCATTTACCAATTGGTATATAGTTCAAATGAGCTATTATATTTAAAGCTTTCCTAATCGGTTTGTCCGCTTCCCGCTTTTCAAAGCGATCTGTGAAAAACGCTGGGAGCTGCCGTCGGTGTCAGAACGTGCAACTGGTTGTTTGCAATCCTATCGCCGCGGCTGCCTCCAGCTCAATTTTGAAGACGCGAGGTAGTCAATTATTTAATATACAATTTAATATGCCGTACGGAATATATTGTCTTTGGTAATTATTCACAATGGACTACTTACTATATAAATCTTTGCTATGACTTAATACTGTTGGTTTCTTTTTGGTATATAGTCAAAATGGTATAAATATTTATGTTTTTGTTTAGTTATCGGAATTTCCCCCTTAAGCAATTACAGACAGGCAGAAAAACGTCTTATAAGTTATAAGCAGGCGCGTGCAAAAGACTGAAGAATTATCAAACAAAATGAAATGATAAACCGTTTTCTACTTCTATCTACTTCTCTACTTCTATTGAATCTTAACCTTCTGGCCTACAGCCTGACCAGGCATTCCCGTCTCAAACAGAACACGAAGCGCGCCGCTGTTGCCGTGCGCACTGCGGACTTCACCTTTGATCTCCTTTTTTGCTGGAGAGACCCAGACAACTTTCTTTCCCACAAGCTCCAAAGCCTTCTTCTTTGAATCCGCGCCCTTTACGACAACGACCATCTGGTTTTGAACTTGGCAGTGAACGCTTGAGCGGTAATTCACAATAGTGCCTTCCATGAGTATCACTATTGAAGTTTTTTGAGGGTGTTTATAAAGTTTTTGCAGCCGTTAAGATTCCTAGAATTTTCCAAGGTCTCCTCCCGGCCCTTTACCAGGAGGCATCCTGCCAAATGTACTTGTTGAGGGTAACTGAGAACTTTGACCTACAACATCAGGCCCGCCTTCGCTGCCACTCAAACTGTCTAAGTTGCCAAAACTGCCGCCAAGTTCGCCTAGTCTGGACTCGTCTTTCTTACCGCCGCCCTCTTCACCGGTGTCGATCTTCAAAACCGTAGGATTGGGAGTGATGTAGTCAATTAACTCGATGGTGAAATAGAACAGCGGAAAGAAAATGATGGCCGAAAGAAGCATATCGAATGAAACCGGTATCACCTTGTAGAACACAGGCGTTAATAGCGCTACAATATATGTCACTTCGCGAATTCTTCCAATATACCGTACAATATTGTTTCCCTTAATTCCCAACACAATAATCGATAGGCCGTATGCGAGAACAATAACACTAAGAGCAATGCGTCCAACAAGAGAACCCAAGCTTATCTCAGCGGCCTGAAAAAAACGGATCGACGTCCGTGTCCAATCCAAACTTACCCAAAAAGGAGTCACCGCATTTGTTATCGCGTTGCCAAGCGACGTCCCTCTTTTCTCTTGGAAGAATTCAGCAAACGCCCAAGTTAACCAAATCGGAATCAGGACCCACAACATATCTAAATTCTTGAAAGGAGCAACAAAAAGCGTTGACAGCCATATCTTAAATAATTTCCATACGTAAAGACCTGCGGTTGTAGCAACTTCGACAAAAGCCATGGAAGACCTCTTTTTGGCTTTCTGTGTTTTCAAGAAATATAAACTTTCGTATTAGAAGTACGTGGAAAGCTTCGTCGGTAAGCGAACTTCGCCACATATGTACAACCAGCACCGCTCAGACGCGCTACGCGCATCTTCGCTCAATTTCCGCCACAGCCAGCTCGTGAGTGGATGTCGTTTGTTGATGGCTGACATCCCCATAAGGGAATGCTTCCCTTATCAACCCACCTCGTAGTATTTCGCTTCGCTCAATACTACTCAATGTTCGATCTCGTTTAGCCGGTACAGTGCACCTGTCTGATTTATTTGCGGATGCATGCCTGCAACAAAACAGGCAACCTCCTTGTAGAGCGTTGGTATGCCTCCTTTGAAGTTTTGTTCGGCACCATCCTGCCTCAGAACGTTTTGCAATAGAATCTGTTCAATTCCCACTGCATTGATCTGTTCGACGTGTTCGATGCGTCGAATAGATTCCATAAACCCCCGAATGATGGTCTCTTTACTTAATGGCCCAGACTTCACCATTACTCACACCCCCATAGATGTTAGCTAGATCAGTTTTATTTTGATGCCCGTTTTTGTGTTTGGTTGCAGAAAACATCTGGTATTTTTAAATTCTCCTTATGAATTTTATGAATTAGGACATTATGAATTAGGACGCTGGTTATAGCAAGTTTAGTAAATACTGGAACTTTAAGTGACCTGCTTAGAGTATCTCTGTCGACTGAACTTGCTTATTAGCAAATCGATTCAAAATGTCAGAAATGCGCTATGTGTGTCCTCAACGCATTTCTGAGCATGCTCAGGAACTCAACACATTCAGTATTCCTTTTGTGAGTTCCTGACAGTTCATAGATTTAATCGATTTGCTATAGCTATCAAAGTAGAAAATACAGCAGCACAGGCAAAATCAAGCACCCCATCGCGTGGCTTCTTGCAACTCCCCACCCGTTTATCAGAAGGCCCAGACTGGTTGAGACCGCAAGAACAAGAAGGCCGATCCAGCCAGTCATCACAAACACAAGAAACGTTACAAAGCAAACGACGATCGCGCTCATCGCAGCATAGTCCACTCGCACAATCCACGCAGCGAACCCACGTGAGATCCACAATGATGAGACCATTCCGATGCCCGCCACAAAAACAGCCACTGCCAGCAACACAAAGAGAACGTCTTCTGATGTTTGCCCAACCAGCTGCATAATCACCAGCACAGCGCCATTTCGCGCTTTTTCAATCGCAAACAAGGTCACAAGGGACATCACAAAATTCACAGTACTGATTCCGCCGACAAGAACCAAGTACCCTTCATCACCAAGATCTTTGAGAAACGCCGTTGAAAGCGCTGCACCCTGTGCAGGCCCAATTCCCGGAAAAAACGCCGTTAACACCCCGGCAAAACTCCCGCCAAGCAATGCCTTAGCCATCACCCGTCTCTTAATTGTGTTTTGTTGTTCTTCCTTTTTTTGCCTAGGAATTCTCACTTTCGCTTGCAAGCTGGCGATCAGTGCACTCACTCCGAATAGCCCCGACAAAAGCGGAAAGAGCGGATCTTTCAGTATAGGCATGTTCAGCGCTAGAAAACCAAGAACTCCGCTCAACGAAAACACAAGGATATTTTTCCAGCGGTGCGCGTCTCGCAAAAGCAAGAAGACAACGAGTATCAGCAGAATGATTCCCATCCAGTTATTCAACGGCGCGTCAATGTATGCAATCAACTTGAGGAGAAGTGGAAGAAGCGCGATTGTTATTAGGAGACAAAACAAGCCGCCCATCACCGTTAGTTTGATCGCACGAAAGCCCCTCCCCTCCAGAAGCATCCGGTGGCCTGGCAGAAGCATCGCGCTCGCTTCATCGTCGGGTGCACCAAGCAAAATCGACGGCACAACGTCCAAGAATGAATGCATTACTGCCATCGAGACAATGAACACGCACAGTGAGACGACGTTGACGTACTGCAAAAGCACAGGAGCAACCGAAAGCAATAATAAACTCACGAGGTTAATGTGGACTCCCGGAAGCAAGCCGGTAATTATTCCAGCACAAACCCCGAGCAGCATTGAGAGCAATAACTCAAGGAACATTCAGGTCGGTATCATGTTTCTTTTTAATATGTTTGGCAGCAGAATTTTTGAAGATACTTCATGAAATCTAAACTCTCTCTATCTTCGCTGAAGAATCATCTGATTTGTACAATTTTTTTGAAGAAATTATAGTATTTTCGTATTTGTTTAGCAGTGTCGCCACCGAAAATTCTAATGTTGTTATCTTCGTTAAAATCATAAAGAAAAACTTATTAAATGCTTCGCACTTCATCTAACAAAATTTTAACGAAATTGTTGAAAAATAAAAATTATAGAACGAAAGATTTATTTTTTTGGTAAAATCTCTATTTGGTCTGCATATAGTGTTCCCACTCTATCGTTTCCAAAAGTTTTACCATCTCTGTAAGAATCATTTACTACAAATCTTACTCTGTCGCCTTCTTCAAGTGCCGTAGCAAGTGCTTCTATTGTTTTTTGTCTACCTGATTTAACAGAAGCAATATAAACTCCTTCCTCTGTCTTTATTTGGAGAATATACGTTGGGTCGCTGAATTTTACAGATTCATTTCCAAATAAAGCCCCGCGTGATTCAACAATTTGTGCGACAGTTCCAGATTCTTTTTCAACAGTTCCTGTTTTGTAATCTACACTGCAACCAGTTAACCCGCTTGCTCCTGCCAATACAATTGCTCCGAGTGTTTGTTTTATCGTCATACTAAATAGAATAAATTAATACTTTATAAATTGTTGGTTTAGTGACATTGTTTAATTACTGAAGGGTATAAGTGGGTGTTGATATTTTTCAGAAACTACTACAAATTCATAAGACCACACACGTCTTTATAAGACAAGACACCTGCCCAAGCAGCAGGTTTCGGAAAATGGAACTGGTGGAGCCTGATAAAGTCAACCAGTACAAGAATCACCACCTTAGCCGATTACTAAACACTGTCCAAACGAATAACATTTTTATACCGTGACGCTTTATGCACAGAAGATGGGACTTTATCAGTTTGCAACACGAAGCAGAGTGCATGGATTCTTCTTTTCCTGCTGTCTTTCGCTTGTTGATCTATTTGTCCTTACTGTCATTTTTCATGAAAAATGGAGCATATGGCGAGGCATCCTTATTGCGCTCGGAGTGGCGATACTCCTGCAACTTTCTGGGGCATACAATAAGAATCGCAAATCCTGTATAACGCCAACGAGAACGAATCTACCACCATCTGTGGTCCAGACGCGAGCAACAAAGGAGTCTGTGCATATTGAAGAGAACACCGGCGCGATGGCGATGGAATTGTCAAGCGTTTCCACGGGACCATCAGCACGAAAAATAACAGAGGCGCCGACGCGTGTACCAATTTCATCGCCAAGAAAGTTGCCAAGAAAGAATCCTCCACCGCACCTATCACGTGCAGCAACGAAGACTCCAACATTGCTGGCTCGCAAGATCAACTAACCGTGCAAGTTTGGTTACGTAAATTATTTAAGATACCTGGTCATTATTTTGTATATGGTTCATCCACTCGTTGGAATTCATGCGGCAATCGGAGAACTTGGAGTGCTTGCGTTTCTCTGGGTTCTTGTCGAACTGCTCAATCCAACAGAACCGCGCATCAAACGCGCAAAGATTGCTGCGGCGCTAGGCACGCTCTTCTTTCTTATGTCTTGGGTTACCGGAGGCTACTACTACGTGGCGTACTACGGGCCTAATGTCAAACCGATCATCAAATCTGGCCCTGCACCCTGGGCACACGGAGTCGCGATGGAGGTGAAGGAACACGTGTTTCTCTTCTTGCCATTCTTGTCTTTCCTTACAACAGGACTCGTGTATCGCTACAAAAACAACCTGATCAAGGATACTGGCGCACGAAAATCAGTACTGCTTTTGTGTGCACTTATCGTTATCATCGGATTATCTATTGCAGGAATGGGGTTTGTCATATCAACCGGAGCACGAGCAGCACTTGAGGGCAAGATCGTATGAGAATCAACACTGCTGCACTTTCACGCGCAACGATCGGAACGATCAGTGCGGTAACACTCATTACAATCATTGCAGAGCTCTCAAAACCCTTCAAGACGCTGCTTACAAATTTTTCAGGCAATCATTGGGTGGCCAAGAGCAGTATATCAATCATCCTCTTTGCAGTTCTCTACTTGTTGCTGCCAAAAGTAATGGCAGACAAAAATGAGGTGCAAAAAGAAACCACGCGGGTCATCGCAACAACCATCATTGCAGGGTTTGCGCTGTTATTGTTCTTTGTGTGGCACTTTGTTACAGAAGCTTAATTATTTGTAACTTATTTATAACCGGTGGTGGCGAGCTTTTGACAAGAAATGCTCTTGCTGTTATTGAGGCGAGTTAAGTCCCTGATATCCGCGGACAATCAGCGTTGTCCCGTTATACATGAAATACACCTCTTCCAGGTGATTCACGATCAGGTCATTTCCTTCGGTATAATACGAAACATTCATGCGGCGAATGCGGACCTTCTCGATATTGTGAAATTCAAGCGTTTGTACCGGTTCCTCAAGTGTTTTGTGCGGATCATTCACGTTAAAAAGTTTAATCGATACTGACTTGTATTCATTGTTGCCTTGGCGAGGAAGTCTACTAATAAGAAGGCTCTTGGTTGGAAGCTTAAGCCTTTTTACACTGCTAGCATTAGGATTGTCAGCTTTAGGTAGAGGGTCAGTTGCGTTTTTTTTGGGAATCACACAATCACCACAGCCTGGTTCTGACTGTTTGTATTTAAACCTTGCGCGGAGATGGCGTTATTGAAAAGCTCTGAAGTAGAATGTTTGACCAGCACCGCTCAGCCGCGCTGCGCGCGTCTTCGCTCAATCAGCACCACGCCTGGCTCGTGATAGTCATACTACCCGCGACGGCTGACATCCCCCGATGGGGCGTCGAGAGGCGCACATCTGTCACATCAGGAATCGAGCGAATCAATGCAATCAACGGATCAAGCTTTACGTTCTCGCCGACATTCACCTTGAAATTGAGCACAATCTTCTTCTTCTTTGACTTTGTATTCACTGAGTGTACATTAATATGCTGGTGCGCAAAAAGATTCAGAATATCCGCAAGCACGCCTGGCCGGTCATTAATGAATACTCGCAGACGCCGAATCCCAAATCCTTCAAGCTTCATCCAAGAAACCGCCACTTTCTTGCCTGCATCTAGAGTGTGAATGTTTATACAATCAGTTTTATGAATCGTGATCTTTCCTTCCTTTGTAAAGAATCCAACAATATCTTCGCCAAAACGGGGTTCGCAGCACTTGGAAACCTTCAGCGGTCCCTTGGCACCTACAACCTTGATGTAATCCAGGATATGGATCGCTTGCTTCTGGAATTCGCGCTGCTCAAATCTGAGACGAGCTTCCTTTGGCTTATGTTCTATCTCGATGTCGAGCGCAGCACGAATCTTACTCTTCGCTTTCTGAGTTTTACAGAAGTTCAACCAAGTACGGGATGGCGCCGCGTTGTTTTGCGAAATGATTTCGATGACATCGCCACTGTTGAGTTCGTGATCCAGCGGCTCAATCTTGCTATTCACTTTTGCCTTCGAGCAATGATTTCCAAGTTCGCTATGCACGGCAAACGCGAAATCCACCGGCGTAGCGCCCTCTGGAAGCGAGATAGGATCTCCCTTCGGCGTGAACACAATAATCTCATTCTCAAATAAATCAATCTTCAGGTTCTCAACAAACTGCGTCGCGTCCTGCGACTTTCGTTTCCAGTCAAGCACTTGCTTCAACCACGCAATCTTACGATCAAACAAATCAGAATCCTGCGCGGTCCCCTTATACGCCCAGTGAGCAGCCTCAAGGCCATAAACTCCATACTCGGCAACGTGATGCATCTCACCAGTACGAATCTGCACCTCAAGCATCTTCCCTTTATACATTACCGTTGTGTGAATGGACTGATACCCGTTAGCCTTAGGGTGTTCAATGTAATCCTTAAATCGATCAAGCAAGGGCTCAAAAGTCGTGTGCACGACGTCGAGCGCCTTGTAACACTCTGGGACGGTATTAGTAATTATGCGGATCGCGAGTAAATCATAAATCTGATCAAACTCCTTTTGCTTACTCAACATCTTCTTGTAGATGCTATAGAAATACTTTGCACGACCCGAGACTTCAGCATTAATGTGCTCTTTCTGCAGCGCTGAACTGATCTCCTGTACAATTTCTGCAGCAACCTTCTCACGCTCCACACGACGCTCGGCAATCTGTTCCTTAATCTTCAAATACGCTTCAAGATCAAGATAGCGCAGCGCAAGATCCTCAAGCTCGCCTTTTATTTTCCAAATCCCAAGTTTATGAGCAATCGGGGCATAAATATCCAATGTCTCTCGGGCGATGCGCTTTCGCTTCTCCTCGCGGAAACTATCCAGCGTGCGTATGTTATGAAGCCTATCTGCAAGACGAATCAGCATCACACGAATATCTCTTGTCGTTGCGATCAGGATCTTTCGAAGATTTTCGGCCCGGTACTGCTCTTTTGACTCAAACTGGACACCAGTTATCTTCGTGAGACCTTCAACGAGCCGTGCAATTTCATCTCCAAACTCTCTTTGCACGGTTTCAATCGACGTACTTGTGTCTTCAACCGTATCATGCAGCAGTGCAGCGCAGATCATTGCAGCATCCGCACGAATTCCCATCAAGATACGAGCAACTTCGAGTGGGTGCGTGAAGTACTCCTCGCCAGAAGCACGAAGTTGTCCCGCATGTGCTGTCTTAGCAAAATCAAAGGCTTTCCTGATCAGATCAACATTCGCCTTCGGATTCTGCTTGCGGACTAATTCTATAAATTCTTCAAATGTGATAGGTTTTTTGTCAAACGCCATACTCCACAAAGGTATAAATAGTATTTATTATTGTTTTGGGTCAAAATAGGATTTTAACATGGTTTTACAAAAAAAATCGAATGGCCTGCTTCTCTGCCTTGGCATCGAAAGCACCGCACATACATTCGGTATTGCAGTCGTAGACGAGAATGGACGCATACTGTCCAATATTCGTGCAGTCCATAAAACCACCCGCGGAGGGCTCATCCCTGCAGACGTCGCAGACCACCATGTCAAAGTCTGCCACGGAGTGCTTGCCGAGAGCTTGGCGACTGCAAACGTTGGTTTAGGTGACATCGATCTCGTCAGTTATTCACAAAGTCCCGGCATCGGAAATTGCCTTCGTGTCGGGGCGATGTTCGCACGAATACTTGCAACACTTCTCGAAGTTCCCATCATTGGGGTCAATCACTGCATCGCGCATCTTGAGATCGGAAAGCTTCTCACAGCTGCAAAAGACCCCGTCTTCTTGTACGTATCAGGCGCGAACACACAGGTGATCGCGTACGAAGGAGGACGCTATCGCGTCTTCGGAGAAACCATTGACATAGGCGTAGGGAATTTTCTTGACACGTTCGCCAGACACTTAGGACTAGGATTTCCCGGAGGCCCTAAAATTCATCAGCTCTCCCTTGCAGGAAAACAGTATGTTGAACTCCCCTATGTCGTCAAAGGAATGGACGTATCTTTCGGCGGCTTGCTCACAAACATCAAACAAAAATACGATACAAAAGAATACACCAAAGAAGATCTTTGTTTTTCACTTCAAGAAACCGCCTATGCTATGCTCGTTGAAGTAACAGAACGCGCAATGGCACACTGCGGAAAGAACGAATTACTTCTTGGAGGAGGAGTCGCTTCGAACTCGCGCCTTCAAGAGATGTGCCGCATCATGTGTGAAGAACGCGGTGCAAGAGCGTATGTACTTCCAACCGAATACAACGTCGATAACGGCGCAATGATCGCGTGGCTCGGAATCTTAGAATATAATGCAGGAAAACGAATGCAGATTGAAGAGTCGAATATTTTGCCATACCTGCGCACTGACGAAGCAGAGGTGTTCTGGTAGTCACATCCGATCGACGCGTTCGTACTCTTTTTCGTCATCAGGTGGTAACTCCTCAAAAATAAGTCCGCAATCATGGCAGATCAACTGCTCTGTTGCCGTTTCATAAAGCACGTTAGGGCTTCCGCAATCAGGGCATTCTTTACGGCGGGCAGCCGGTCCAGCACGCTCCTTAGATGTGCTTCCACCCTTGGCTTTCTTTGCAGCCGTCTTTTTTAATGCTTCCTGTGTACCTTGTTTTTTTAGCATGAAAAATAAATCTCCAGCTTCTATATAAATTTTGTTTTATAATAGTGTTGTCGATTGTTTAATTATTAATTGTTTAATTTTCTGTTATGCACAAAAACTTCACCAGAGGTTTTTGTGCGGGGTTCAAAACCCTGCCCTTCAGGGCGAAGTTTTTGGCATAATAAAAATATTCGCAATAAGATTTTTATCAATCCAGCGTTGGGTCGATCTTCTGGATGCGCATCAGAATGTCAGTCTTCCCTTTCCACTCAAGCGCCTCGCGCAGGACCTGAAAGATTGTATGCACCGGCACGATCTCAATCTTTCGCAGTTTATCTTTATCTATGATGATATCCTGCATATTCGCTTGCGGCACAATCACGCGTTCCATGCCCGCATCGATCGCTGCTTCCACCTTTGCAGAGACACCACCGATGGGCAGCACTTCCCCACGAACCGAGAGTGAGCCAGTCATGCTTGTGTGCTGCTTGACCGGAATTTTCTTGAGTGCAGAAATGATCGATGTCGCGACAGCGATTGAAGCGGAGTCTCCCTCGACGCCTTCGTAGGTCTGCAGAAACTGCACGTAAAGGTCATATTGTTGAATATCTTCACCAAAATACTTTTTTATAATGGCTGATACGTTCTTGACAGCTTCTTTTGCGATATCTCCCAGTTTTCCCGTGGCGATGATCTCTTTTTCTTTTCCACCAGGAGTTACTTGGGATTCGATCGGAAGAATAATTCCCGAATACGAACTCTCGCCGCCCATGACCGCGAGACCATTGACTCGCCCAATTAAGTTACCTTTCGTGATAATGATGTCATATTCTTTCTTACGTTCAATGAATTTATCAGCAATCTGTTGTTCAAGCGATCGAGCAATCTTCTTTGCTCCAAAGATGTGCTCCTTCAGTACAAGTGACGATTTCTTCTCAAAGGCAATATCACCCGCGGCACGCACAAGCCCCCCAAGATCGCGCAGACGCAGCGTCAGGTGATTCTTACGGTTTGCCCGCCGCCTCGCTTCTTCTACGATGAAATCAACTGCCTCACGACTGAAGTGAGGAATCTTCTTATCTTTTGTAACTTCTTGAGCAATAAACATTGCGATCTTGAAACGGTTCTGGAGAGTGTCACGCATGGTGTCGCTCATGTATACCTCATATCCATATCCACGAATGCGGGATCGCAATGCAGGATGCATGTGCTTAATCGTTTCATAATTTCCAGCAGCGACCATGATAAAATCACACGGAACAGCTTCAGTACGCACCATCGCACCGGCACTGCGTTCAGACTGGCCAGTGATCGCGAATTTTCGCTCTTGCAATGAAGAAAGAAGCTCTTGCTGAGTATGCGCCTGGAGCGTCGCGATCTCGTCGATAAAAAGCACTCCTTTATTCGCTTTATGTATCATTCCTGCAACAACGCGCTCGTTTGCTGGAGTTCCAAGACCGCCGCTCTGGAACGGATCGTGGAGCACGTCACCTAACAGCGCTCCCGCATGTGCTCCAGTTGCATCAAAAAATGGGGCTTGTTCGCGATTAAAGTTGTCCACCAAGATCTTTGGAACTTCGCCTTTGCCGGGCATCCGTTTTCCCAAATTGATAAAAATAACAAATGTTGCTAGAAAAACCATGCCCCCCAAAAACAATGCCGCGAACATGATGTCAGACTTATAATAGGAACGCGCCCACCAGGGAGCGATCATTGCGATTATTGCGAGAATGAAGAGCAAAATATTCTGGTTCTTGAACATCGTCATGGACTGAATCTTCGCCTTTCCAACAATATCCCTCCCCTCGCCTGCTGGAACTGTGCGTATCAGGGGCTGATTCTCGTCGTTAGGGTTGGAGAACGCAATAATATCAACAAGCTTCTCTTTTGGAAGTAGCTCCGCAAGAGCAAGACCGAGCATGGATTTTCCGGTCCCCGGCTCTCCGATGAGAAGAACGTGGCGGCGTTGACTGGCGGCTTTTTTAATAACCTCCACCGCCGCCTCTTGGCCAATCACTTGATTAATCGTTGCTGCAGAAACCTTGATTTGACTTGTGTCTGTAAAATCTTGAATCACGAACTCTGCTTTCTTTTGTTCCGCGGTTTTGGCACCTCGTTTCGCTCTAGCAGTCTTTTTTGCAGACGATTTTGCAGAAGAGGCACTTGCTAATTTCGTGCGCTTTCCTTTTTTAACGTTTGCAGAGTCTGGTTCCTTTACCATGTGGTTTTTAACATCCTGCATATATATAAAGCTTATCAAGAAATTGGGTGTGTTTTTCACAGCACGCTTTCTGAAAATTTTAATGTTTTCTCGACTAAAAGTTTATGAATGGCCGGGCGCAGGCGCAGCGCTGCACATGTGAAGTAGTTGCCTGATACTGCATGTTTGTGATGCACAAAAATGTCGCCAAACAGTTTTGTGTAGGGTTTGAAACCCCGCCCTTTAGGGCGACATTTTTGGCATCCTAAATGTCAGAAATGCAAAGCATTTCTGAGCATGCTCAGAAACCAAAGGTTTCTGACAAATCGGTCTATACATGCAGGCGTCCGTTCAAAAAAATTATGGACGAACGAAAACTCACACGATTGTCACTCTTGTGCTGCACGTTTGGTCTTGTGCTTCTCTTTTTTCTTGCAGAGCATAATCAAGTAGCACCCCCGACCGCAGCAGTCATAAAAGCAACGCAGAACTCAGATGCAATCATTTCAGGACAGGTAATCGCACTGAAGCCACTTCATGTGTACAAGAACGCGTCAAACGAAAAACCCACAAAACCAGGATTCATTCTCGATATACAGACGCGCGATCGAGTCTCCGCTTTCGTTCTCGATAGCGACAACATTCCTTTACGGGTTGGAGATCAGGTTCAAGTGCGAGGAAACATTCGCTTCGGCGGAGAACGCAACAAATACGGGGCCACGTTGCTCGCTTCAGAAGTTCGAGTTGTGTCGTGATTAAAGAGTAGTTTCCAGTGACGCCATACGCTTTTAAACACAAAGCTTATAAATAACGGGGAGTTAAATATCTTATTCCCGATTTGTGAATCCTTATTTGTGAAAACTGCTCGTATAACCTAGGAGGTGTTTATTCGATGAAAACTCGTTATGTTGCAATTGTAGCAGTGTTGACCTTACTTCTGGTCATTATCGCAGGTTGCGCTCCAAAGGCAGCGGCACCCGTGGCAGGCCCAGCAGCACCAGCATCTGCTCAACCATCTGCTCCTGCGCCAGCTGAGAGCGCGCCAGCAGCCAAAGAAGAGAAAGCAGCAGCTCCTGCAGAAAGCGAGAGTGCTGAGGCAGCGCCACTTGCAGAGTCAACGCTTGGTTCTGGTGCTGACGTGACTGGACAAAAGCTCGAATCAAGGAGCTCAACAGGACTCGCACATGATGTTTCAGCAAGCACAGACGTATTTTCAGAAGTCGGCTGCGCTGACGGACGCATCACAGTCAAGTTCACCAACACTGGAGATAAAGCTTGGAGCATTGTGCACAAGGGAGAGGCTACAAAACGCGGTGCTGTCAATGTCGCCATCATGAATCGCGGTGTTGTTGATGTCGAACCAGGCTGTACTGCATACGATCTTGAACCAAAAGAGAGTGTTGTCTGTTCAGCAATCAACATGGGTGCAGTAGTCTCTGGAGAAAACCGCGTTTCAGTCAATACACCGGCAGGGACAGTGGCGAAGATTGTGGTGTGCCCATAAACCCGCGCAGTAATTTTTTATTTTTTCGTTTCTTCTTTTCGTTTCTTAAGTCTGTTCTATTATTTCTCTTTTTGTTAATTTTGTAGGAGTTTTTCCAAGACCGATTTTGCAGCGAAAACGCGCTCTTGATTTTCACGCTGCGTCTGGCAAAACACGTACTGGACATCTATCATGATAGTTTTATACATACTCTTCAAAAAGTTATCAGAGTTGTCATTTGCTGCACAAATAGGCGAGCAATCGATGTCACCACGCCGGGCTGATTGCACCATTATTTCTTGTCTTTTCCCACAGTATCCCACAACGCACCCCAATTATTGATGTTAAGGTTTCCTGCACCGCTGATCGCCCGAAAGGTGTTCATTAACATCATGAACTTAGGCTCAACCTCTGCAGCATCTGCTTGAGCCTTCTGCGCTTCACCATCAATCCGCGCCTTTACCTTGCTAAGAATTGCGCCACGAAGAGTGTCACCGTCGGTCGCGGCTTCTCCTACGTTTTGCAACTGAGAACCAAACACAAGACCTACAGAATACATCATCAGCTCCTTTGCATCGACGGGACTGAAGCCATTGGTGATGAGGCGTTGAACTGATTCCGTCATGAACCCTTGGAGCGCTTCTGCTTTTCTTGACAGTACTGTTGCCTGCGCTTCACCCACGCGCTGCGTTTCATACGCCGAAGCCGCGGCGCGCTGAAGCTCACTGTATAATTTCATATCAGACTGCGCAATAGCAATGTCCCGCAATCGCCTTGTCATTATGGCTGTCTCACGTTCGACCGCTTGAGCAGTCCATTGTAATTTCACCATCCGATTCTTGCCTTCCTTTTGAAGAACCATCTTCTCCTGCTCTAGCTCGTATGACCTGCTCGGCATAGCAATTTCTGGAATACGCGCAAGATCGACTCCAATGCCCCATCCACCTGTGCCCGCAGTAATCCTTTCCTTTATCAGGTCGCCAAGCTCCTGACGCTTTGTCTTAAGATCTTCCTGCGTGAAACGATCAGTGACCTCATGTGTAACAGCAGCTTTCACAAGCTCTTCTATACCATATGTGACACTTTCAGGAGCAACAGTCATATACTTTCCAGCATCCTGGACACGCACAAGCAGATCCATTTGCAAAGGAAAACCATAATTGTCCCTAGTGACCGCATTCATCTTCACGCCGTGCACCTGCACCCGCATGTCAACCTTTGCAATTTTGTGTATCTTCGGCAAACCAAGATACGGCCCAGGAGGAAGCACGTCGACAAGCCTTCCAAGGTACGTCCGCACACCATTCTGGTGCGGTAGAATAGTAGTCAGAAGAGTTATGTCTTCGTACGCAGGTTTTTGATGTAGTGTCATTCTATATCCTCCTTGTCAACACCGAAATCCTGAACACGGTGCTTGATATCTGTCACGTAGTTTTCCAACACGCGTCCAAAGAAACCATCACACACAACGCCTCCGCTGAGTTTGAGGTTTGCTTCCAAGAAAGGATCTCGCCGGTAGCGTTTTTCTTGCGCGCACATGTCTTCAAATATTAACTTATAGGCGTGCGAGCATGAGTTCATGTATGGGTAATCAGCTGCTATCCTTTTTTGAATTTCCTCCACTGTCGCGGGCTGCACTTTCCACGTCAAACGGAGTGTTACGTCAACCGTCAGCGGTACAAGCCACTGCGGGATAAAGATTGGTTTACCTTTAATGTCTGTAAGCAGTGGTTCCAAAATTTTTTCCTCTACATACGTTGATCCAAGCGAGGTTTGCATACCTCCTTCTTCTGCCACCTGTGCAATAACTGCAATAGCATCGCCTTGCTCGTACAACTCACTTGTCGGATCATCGTACGCCCCAAAATAAGCATGCAGTCTCGGTGCGCGGTACTCTGTTCCTGTCACGAGATCACGAACTAATGCATCGAGGCCTCGCAGCTGAACATCATAGGGAACTAACTGAATCTTTGGTTTACCTGTCTCCACACAGCCAACATTGAATTGCCAGTTTCCCTGATAATTCCATTCAGGCCGTGTGTAACGGTTTGTTTGCAGATACCGTTGCATCCGTTGCAGCGAATCGTTTGTGTATGGAATGATGCCGCGACCATTCTGTATTTGTTTCTTGATCGCCCGCTTCAAATCCTTGGGAAGAATTTTATGCTCGTACACGTTTGCGAATTCTTGCATTTCACACCACTTGTTTTGAGTTGATGATGTACTGATGTTCGTTTGCTTTATACTAACTTTCGCTTGAAAAGCAAGAAATTATTCATGCAAAATGAAATATCTTCTGTCAGTTAGAATATTCTTCGAGTATACGCTATGAAAACGAAGAAATTTCAGAAGTAGTGAAAAATTAGGGTGCACTTTGCGATCAAAAGGAACGCTTACGCTACATCTCGATCAAAAATCAATACAGAAATCAAAAATAATTTTAAAATAAAAAATGAAAACCACACATAGGAAAGTACAAAGATATGGACGATTGGTAACTGCGTGCTAAACACATCGCGTGAGCTTTGTGCGTACACACCAGTCCCATCAAACGGGTCTTTTTCCCGAGTCCTATGATGTCTCTTTTTGCGGAGAGCTTCATGCTTAGATGCTTTCAGCATTTATCTCCAAAGGCGTAGCTGCTCGGCGTGCCTTGTCAGACAACCGATCGACCAGAGGCCTCGAACCCCCGTTCCTCTCGTACTAGAAGGTCCTTCCACTCAGACATCAAACATTTCCAGTAGATATTAAACAAACTGCCTCACAGCGTTCTGAACCCAGCTCACGATCCCTTTTAATGGGTGAACACCCCCACCCTTGGCCGCTTCTGCACGACCAGGATAGGAAGAGCCGACATCGATGTAGCAAGCCGCGCCGTCGATATGAGCTCTCGGGCGCGACAACTCTGTTATCCCCGGAGTAACTTTTCGGTCATCTCCGACCCCCACCAAGGAGGTACGGAGGTTCGCTAGACCAAACTTTCGTTCTTGGATTGCTTCTTGGTTGCGATCCAATCAGGCTGGCTTTTACTCTTGCACTCTACAGCGGATTTCCGACCCGCCTGAGCCAACCATTGGGCACTACTGATATTCTTTCAGTAGTGTGCCACCCCAGCCAAACTGTCCACTTGCCGCTGTCCTAAACCAGTTAGTTAGCAACGTAAGATCCGAAGAGTGGTGTTACATCGTCGCCTATCTATGGTCTGGCGACCATATCGTAGCGGCTCCCACTTACCCTATACAACAGACCTCACGTCGCAACAACAAGCTACAGTAAAGTTTCACGGGGTCTTCACTTCCCACTGGAAATCTCTGGCTTTTGCACCAGAAAAGAGTGTTCGGGGGCTTCAATCTAGGGACAGTGTGGATCTCATTGCGCCATTCATGCAAGCCGTCATTCAAACGGCAAGGTATTACGCTACCTTAAGAGAGTTATAGTTACCCCCGCCGTTTACCTGCTCTTAGCTCCGTTGAACCGAAGTTTCAAGTACAGGCACTGGGCAGACGTCACCTTCCGTACACACCATTTCTGGCTAGCGGAAAGTTGTGTTTTTGTTAAACAGTTGGACCCACTTAGTTATTGCACCCTGCAATCGCAAGTATATGCTCACGACTGTAGGGACCCCTTAAACCGAAGTTACGGGGCCAATATGCCGAGTTCCCTTAGACTGATTACACCCTCACACCTTAGGCTTCTCACCTAGGGGCACCTGTGCTGGTTCTGGGTATGATTACACGCGATCCTTTCCTTGTCCTTTTTCATGGCGTCCAGGCATTAACAGAACGGATCAAAGACCCGCTATTCCCAAGTTTCATCGAGTTCTCATCATTACTATTCTCCCTCGATGTACAGTGGTTATCACAGACGATGGTCTGTGTCTATCTAGCCCAAACGGTCAGTACAAAGACTTGTGTTGCCACACGTACGCGTGTAGTAAAGGAATCTTAACCTTTTTCCCTTTCCCGTACTACCTGTTAGGTGTACAGTTAGGATCAACTTACCCTTGACTGAACTGCATTGTCAAGGAACCCTTGCCCTTCCGGTGGTCATGATTCTCACATGACTCTGTTCCTACTCTCACCAGGATCCTCATTTGCACAAGATTCACTCATCCTCTCAGACGAGCTTTTGCTCTTGCACAACGCCTGCCTACCACAAACCTTTCGGTTGTCTGAAGTATCGGTAACCGATTTAGCCCCGTCCATTTTCAGGGCCTATATTCTTGACAAGTAAGCTGTTACGCACTTATTATAGGGTGGCTGCTTCTAAGCCAACCTCCTCGCTGTCTTTGAACATAGACACCTTTCACCCTTTCACACTTGATCGGTATTTTGGGACCTTAACTTCAGTCTGGGTTGTTCCCCTTTCGGACCCTCCCGTTACGGGAGACCCCCGTCCCCTCAAGTCTACGACACGGAAACATTCGGAGTTGGACAAGGAACCGAGATCTTTCGACCCCTAAATCCCAAATCCGTCTCTCTACCTCTTCCGTTGTCTCGTCGAGGATTTGACTGCGGCCAAATTCGACAGGAACCAGCTATCACCGAGCTCGATTGGCTTTTCACCCCTAGCCCCAGGTTAGAAGAACACTTGCACGTAGCACCTCTTCAGGCCTCCACGCAGTTTTACCCGCGCTTCACCTTACCCAGGGTTAGATCGCTCGGCTTCGGGTCGCATCCAAGTGACTCCAGGCACTTTCATACCTCGCGCCTCATTGCTTGCGCGCATATCGGTTTCCCTTCGGGTCCTCCATTAGCAGGATTACCCTTGCCACTCAGATGCACTCCCTGGCACGTTATTCAAAACGGACGATGCAACGCCGTAACGCCGCATCCCTCCATGACTAGTAGGTTTCAGAGTCTTTTAACTCCCTGTTAAGGGTTCTTTTCAACTTTCCATCGCTGTACTTGTACGCTATCGGTCTCAAGAAGTATTTAAGGTTGGAAGTTGATGCCTCCCAAATTCACGCCTCATCTCCAAGAGACGCTACTCAGGATTCTGTCACACCACGCCAGTCTACCAATACGGGGCTATCACCCTCTTTGGCAGCGCTTTCCAGCGCACTTCTCGTTGGCTGGCACAGGCTAAAAGACAGTCCTGTAACACCACATCCCTTGCATGTTTCCATGCAAGATTCGGTTTGCCTATTGCTGTGTTCGGTCGCTCTTACTAACAGCATCTCGTTTGATTTCTTTTCCTGCAGGTACTAAGACGTTTCAATTCCCTGCGTTCCCTATCCTTTCGGATTTATTGAGAAGTCTCATTCGGGCATCTCCGGTTCAAAGCCTACATGCGGCTCGCCGAAGCTTACTGCAGCTTGTCACACCCTTCGTCGGCCTCTTGAGCCCAGTCATCCACCTACTAGCTTAAATTATTTGTACTTTCCTATGCATGGCTTCATGAACATGACATTGGGTTTGAGCGGTTTGTCGACGAAGAAACTCGCCGTACTCCGATCGCTCATGCCTGTCTCTACCCTGTGATTCGTGAACCGCACTGTCACGAACTGCACCGTCTCACGCCGCACATGGCGCGATTATCTACGGAATTCACCTAAATGTGTGAATGTGATTTCTGTACTTGTTGTTTGTGATGAAATATACTTCGATGGACCCGTCGGGATTTGAACCCGAGGCCCCCGCCTTGCAAGGGCGGTGCTCTACCAGGCTGAGCTACAGGCCCGATGATGAGCATTTCTTTTTATCGCTGGTGATCTATGAAAATAAAAATTTATGAAAATAAAAAGAGAGAGTGTCTGAAGCAGGTGTGCTCAACTTCTCATTGATTTCACAAAATAATTTTAATCTTTTTTCTTAACGAAAAAAGAATTATTTTTTCTTTCTACAAAGAAAGTATAGAAAGAAAAAAAGGAGGTGATCCAGCCGCAGGTTCCCCTACGGCTACCTTGTGACGACTTAACCCTTCTCACTGAGCCTAGATTCGATGTGATCAATAAACCAAACCTCATCTAGACCCTGCTCGAGTGGTTTGACGGGCGGTGTGTGCAAGGAGCAGGGACGTATTCACCGGACGCTGTTGACGTCCGATTACTAGGGATTCCAACGTCACGAGGGTGAGTTACAACCCTCGATCTGGACTTGGATCGGATTTCGAGGCTTGACTTCTCCTTTCGGAGTTGTATCCCATTGTTCCGACCATTGTTGCGCGCGTGTAGCCCAGAAGATTCGGGGCATACAGACCTACCGTAGCCTACACCTTCCTCCCATTTTCACGGGCAGTCTCTACAATGTGCTCGATCTGGAAAAATCCCTCGTTAGCAATTGTAGACGTAGGTCTTGCTCGTTACTAGGCTTAGCTAGACACCTTACGGCACGAGCTGACGGCGGCCATGCACCACCTCTCGGCTCGTCAAGTAAAACCTTTAATCTGACTTTCATCCTGCCGTCGCTCCTGGTGAGATTCTCTGTGTAGAGTTAGATTAAACCGCACGCCGCACCCCTTGTAGTGCTCCCCCGCCAATTCCTTTAAGTTTCAGCCTTGCGACCATACTTCCCAGGCGGCGAGCTTAAGACCTTCGCTTCGATACTGCGCAATCTCGAAGATTGCGCAACACCTAGCTCGCAGCGTTTACAGCCAGGACTACTCGGGTATCTAATCCGGTTTGCTCCCCTGGCTTTCGTCCCTCACCGTCGGATCCGTTCTGGTCAGATGCCTTCGCCATAGGTGGTCCTTCTAGGATTATCGCATTTTACCGCTCCCCCAGAAATACCTCTGACTCCTCCCGGTCCCAAGCTTGGCAGTGTCTTTTGCATGCTGTTACGTTAAGCGCAACAATTTCACAAAAGATTTTTCAAGCCGGCTACGGACGCTTTAGGCCCAATAAAACTGGTTGCCACTTGTGGCGCGGGTGTTACCGCGGCGGCTGGCACCCGTCTTACCCACCACTTATTCTCCAAGATATTTACTCTTGGCAAAAGCCTATGTTAAACATAAGCACTTAGGGTTCCCCTGTCACACTTTCGTGCATTGCAGAGTTTTCGCGCCTGCTGCACCTCGTAAGGCTGGGGACAGTATCTCAGTTCCCCTCTCAGGGCTCCCTCTCTCAAGGCCCTTACTGATCGCGGGCTTGGTGGGCCATTACCCCACCAACAACCTAATCAGCCGCTGTCTCATCCTCAAGCATTGCTTTTGCGAGAAAATTCTTTCCAGAACGATTCTCCTATCCGGGTTTAGCCTCAGTTTCCCAAGGTTATCCCAGACTTGAGGGCAGATTATCAACGTGTTACTGAGCATTACGCCGGTGTCTTACGACCCCTGAACTTGCATGGCTTAGTCGAACCCTAATAGCAGCAACCTCCTGCAGGATCAACAGGAATTGTTTTCGTGTATGGCCGCTATTCATAGCTTCTTTGCATTGCTATAGACTGAATTAATTATTTTAAAGGAAATCAACGTATGTTTGAGCTGCTCTTGCTTCAAACACTCTCTACTTCATACTTGAGAGGTTCTTCTCAAGCATACACGCATTTCTTCCCGAATCGGAAGAGAATTATGGAGGCGATAAAACAAAATAGGTGATTTGCAAGAGAAAGAGCTTATTTATAAAGCTTGTGGGCTATCTTGTGGGCTATTATTGGATTAAAATTTCACCAGAATTGCCGGTTTTGAAGAGCCCTCGAAAACTAAGTCCATGCATAAAATGAATCAGGAAAAATTTGAAACAAGTACAATTATGCCGTAGCGTGTTTAGCGCGTCTTCGCTTCTCCTTTCTCATGCGTTTACGCTGCCACTTCCATCGCATCTGACCTTTCTTCTTCCAACGTCTTGAACTTCGTTTCATTATTTCTTCACAATCATGAATGATTGCTACTGGACCTCCGATATTATTTCTTGTCCTGTTATTTATTCAATGCTCCGTCCGGGATTTGAACCCGGGTCTTCGGATCGAAAATCCGAAATGATTGGCCGGACTACACCAACGGAGCGGATTATATGCTATTTATGCTATTTGACGGAAAAAGGGTTGTTTAAAAATGTTTGGGCGGGCCGTAATCCCACATCATGCCACTTTTGCTTGTCCTCAAGGTTGGTGTGTAGCTCGGAGCGTGCGCTTTGCTGTATCTGTAAACCTGAGTGTTCCAGCAAAAACATCTTGCGACGCACGACATCCTTGCAAGGAAACCTGTCGGGCGTTAACGGTCCGGGACATCTGACAGGGTTCCCTCATAGGGATGTCAGATGTCCCAGCAAGGAGGACGGGGCAGCGTGTAACGGCACCCCGATGGAACGATGCGGACGTCGCGTTGAAAAGTCTTCTTCATGCACAAAAATGTCGCCAAACATTTTTGTGTAGGGTTTGAAACCCCGCCCTTTAGGGCGACATTTTTGGCATCCTAAATGTCAGAAATGCAAAGCATTTCTGAGCATGCTCAGAAACTAAAGGTTTCTGACAAATCGGTCTATACATGCAGGCGTCCGTTCAAACTCCGCACTTTAGTGCGGAGTAGGACGCCTGCGACCGATTTTTATGATAATGCAAAAACAAAAAGATGGGCTTGAGGGGATTTGAACCCCCGACCACTGGCTCTCTTAGATCGTCTCTAAGATTGTCTGAAACGTAGCCATATAAGACCAGCGCTCCAACCAGATTAAGCTACAAGCCCGCGAGTAGCCCGTTCACTTGTTACAGATCACTGCTTCTTCATTGCTGTCGAAGCTGTATTTTATAACAACATTCTTACGAGTGTTGTCTTCGTGAACGAACGTGTAGGCCCAAGCAAAAGATTATTCCATCAAAAGATGAAACATCCTGCTTGGGACAAAAATAATCAAGAAAAAAGAAGTATAAAAAAGTAACTGAAAAGAATTACTGGTATCTTGCTTTTACTTTTTCTTCAAAAGCAGACCATGCCGCAGGTGAAACAAAATCTTTTGCATAGGTAAGCAATTCATCCATTGTAGGGCCCGTTCGCGCACTTACCCTACGCTCCCCACATTTTCGCGCGTTGCGCTAGCGTGCACCAGACCACGCTCTCGCGGCTCCGCCTCTACCCGAACGAAGCGCCCCCTGTTGAGGAGGTTGCCGTCGCCCCTGAGACCGCTGTTGCTGTCGCCAAGACACAAGAGACGCCCTTGGTGTTGTTCGGGATTGAATTGTTTATTATTGAATGGGTGCCACACGCCAAGCTTTTCTGTTTTGAATATATCTTTTGCACGTTGAATAACTCCTTGTGCATTCGCTTTACTTCCAGCGTACGTGATGACTTGTGAATCAGTGACTTTTCCTTCTCTGTCTGTTAACCGATCGATGGTTTCATATCCCGCGATTGTTTTTCTTGCGAGTGCAAGAGGGCGTACAACAACGTACGGTGTACAGTCTGCATTATGCGCTTGTGCTTCTCCTGCAAGAAGCTGTTCATAAGAAAAAACTTGAACACTTCTTCCGTCGGGCATGCCTCCTTCTGTAACGAGCGGTGTGAAAACGTCTCCTTTGTATAAATCAGAAAAGATTGCAGCGTACAAATCATTCAAACCGCCCTTTTTTTGTTCACGCAGTTCTAATGCACGTGCAACTTTATCAGGAGGAAGAAGTCCCCACTTTCCATCATTGCCGCCGTGATATGTTGCAACAACACAATCATCTTTCTTAACACCCAATCTTGGAACATCAGCAGCCACAACTCCCGAAAGATCCTCACTATTTGCGGTCAGCCATTCAGTATACGGCCAATTTTCAAGAAGCAAATGAGCAGGCGCAACAAATCCCCCCTTTGTTCGGCATTCTTCTTCAACCGCACGTTGCGCATCAGGAATATTCGTTCGATACACCGGTTCTCCAGTGTAAATAACCGTAGATATCAATTGCATGCTCATCCTAATCAACCTCCAAATAGTACTGTTGAATCCCAACAAAAATCATTCTTTAATCATTCTTTATAAACAGTCTTTATTTAACCACTAATAAGAGGCATTGTTTGCTGTTCTGGCGTTGATTTTTCTTTTGTCAAATAATATTAGTTGAGTGCCATACATGCCATCCGGTCTGTGACTGGTGGTAGGCGCTCAAGTAATATTATAAGTTTTACTTGTTGCAGAATGACGCAAGAGAAATGCGCCAGCCGGGAATCGAACCCGGGCCCCAGCCTTGGCAAGGCCGAATTGTACCATTCAACCACTGGCGCGGATAAGCTATGAATAATGGAACATCAAGACAATTAAGTGGGCCCGCCCGGATTTTCAAGCGTTTTTTAGGCGTTCTCGAACCGGGGACATACACCGTGTAAGGGTGTCGTCATAGCCGCTAGACCACGAGCCCAGTGTCGCGTGCGAATTTCAAGCACCTTTATTAAGTTGTTGAAGGATCATTTATCACAATAAAGTGACAACAGTCTCAAAAGACTTATATAGAATAGAGCACAACTAAATGCACAAATCTTTAATAGTGCCTTGACGCAAAGAAAACTCACCATGGAAGAAAAAATCTACGCCATTCTCATGGACCAGGATGAGATAACCTGGCAGACTATCCTGCTCGAACTCATCAAGAACGAAGAGATGGATCCGTGGGATATCAACATCTCAAAGCTTGCTGAGCGGTACATCGGCACACTCAAGAAACTCCAAGAGATGAACCTACACGTGAGCGGCAAAGTGCTCCTTGCTGCGGCAATCCTTCTGCGCATAAAATCAAGCAGGCTCGTTGGAGAAGACCTTCTTGAGTTTGACCGCCTGCTTGCGTCAAACGATCTGCAGGACAGCCTCTACGACGACAACGGCGAGGGCGCTGATGGCAAGAGCAAGTACCAAGGCCTTACGTGGGAACAAGCACAACAGCTTAAACTCATTCCACGCACGCCTCAACCACGCAAGCGCAAAGTCTCCATCTACGATCTCATCGACGCGCTCGCACAAGCGCTCAATGTCCGGCATCGGCGTATACTCAACCGTGTTCCGCAAGGCACTCTTGAAGCTCCAGAGAAAGCATACGACATTACAGAGCTTATGGACAAGATCTACAATGATGTCGTCAATCATCTGAGATTGTCACAAGAAGACCGCATGTTGTTTGCACAGCTGATCCCCTCCGACAGCAAAAAAGACAAAGTACTCACTTTTATTCCTCTTTTGCATCTCACCAATGCACGAAAAGTAGATCTCGAGCAAGATCAGCATTTTGGAGACATCTGGGTGAAAAAAGCACAATTAGATTCTGCAGTTGCGCAAGCGAAAAGTGAAAAGTGAACTTCTGTTGCGCTTGACAGAGTGCGAATTGTCGACGGTTCTTTTGGTTTTTCGTGTAAAAGAATGCGATATGTTCATCGATGTATGGTTTAACAAAATATATAAAGCAACCGTTGTTGTTGAGAACAGCACATGAGCGTTGATCATATCCTGAAAACAAATTTCAATGGAACTCCGAATGTTGGACTATTCGGACACGCTACAAATAGCTACTGCCTTCTTGGTGCTGATGTGCAGGCGTCAAAAGCAAAGGAGATAGAAAAAATTCTGCGCGTTCCTGTGCACCAAATGACCTTGTGCGGCACGTCCCTTATCGGAGTCTTCGCCGCAGGAAACGACCATTGCCTCTTGTTACCGCACATCGTTCTTGATCATGAACGAAAACATCTTGACAAGCTGGGAATCAATTACAAAATCATCAAAAGCAAAGTAACGGCACTTGGCAATAACCTCGTCGTCAATAACAACGGCTGCCTTGCAAGCCCACAATTCTCTGCGGACAGCAAGAAACTTATCCGGCAGGCACTTAATGTGCCACTCAAGCCCGGAACGATCGCGGGTCTTGAAATCGTCGGCTCGCTTGCCGTTGTCAATGGGCGCGTGTGCCTCATCCATCCCTCCGCAAACGATAACGAGATGCAGTATATGGAAGAACTTCTTGGAGTCGAATGTATCCAAACAACAGTTAATCTCGGAACGCCCTACTTGGGTGCAGGCCTTTTGTGTAATGATCACGGATTTGTAGTCGGGGACCAATCAGGCGGCCCGGAGATCCTCCACATCGATGATTCATTGGGGTTCCTGACCGTCTCACGGTGATTCACATGGAAAAAGCAACTGTCAAAACATCGGCGCCAAGAGCACAACTCGACGCTGCCGCAGAACAAAAACGCGTGCAGGAACTCAAAGAAAAATACACCGAATACCAGCTAATCGAAGAACAGGTTAAAGAGATTAAGCAACAGGTCCAAAAGATGGATGGTCAACTTGCAGATCTTGTAAGCATTCAGGAAGGACTTGAAGATTTCAAGACCGTGGCGGACGGAAGCGAAGTCTTGGTTCCAGTATCGAACGGCATATTCTTGCAAGCGAATCTTGCAAGCAACAAAAAACTGCTTGTCAATGTCGGTTCTTCTGTCGTGGTCGAAAAAAGTTTTGACGACACCCAAAAACTTCTTGGCGACCAAGAGGTTGAGATCAGTATATATCGAGAGCAATTGCTTGCGCATTTGAATAAGATGCTTGTACAAATGCAGCATCTCCAAGAACAACTTGAAAAAATGATCAACGAACAAGTACCGGAACGCACACATTAATTTTCACGATATTTTCACGATATATACACTCGGAGAATCGACGATCATTCATCGGTGACTTCAAAATGTTCGGATTTCTCAAAGAAAAGCTCAAGAATGCCGTCTCAAAATTATCCGGCGACATCGTGAAAGAAGCTGAAGAAATAACTGAAGAAGTCGAATGTGCTGCACCAAGCGAAGCCTCTCATGCACCAAAGCCTGCGGACGAATTCAGTACGCCTTCACAACAATCGCATGAAGAAGTATCAAAGCCACGCAAGCAGGAAGTCCTCGCCGGAGCTATCGAAGAAAAAGAAGAAAAAAAAGAAGAGAAAAAAGAAGAGAAAAAAGGATTTTTCTCAAAATTCTTTGCAAAAAAAGAAGAAGTGACAGAAGCAACCCTGCAACTGCCGACGGCACCTGTGCCGCAAGTTGCGCCTCTTGAAACACAGCTAAAAACCGCAAAAAAGCACGAGGAGATTTCTGCCGTTCCCAAACTCGCGGAAGAAGCCGTTGTCGCTATAAAAGAACTTGAACAGGAAGAGGCTGAAGAGAAGAGAGGCTTCCTCACCAAGATCCGAGAAACAGTCGTGTCCAAGCGGCTGTCGGAAGATAAATTCGAAGACATCTTTTTTGATCTTGAGCTCGCGCTCCTTGAGAGCAACGTCGCAGTCGCGGTGATTGAAAAGATAAAGCAAGACCTGAAAGACCGCCTCGTTGATCATAAGCTTTCAAGGTTCAAAATCGAAAACATAATTCTAGAAACTCTGAAGAAGAGTCTTGACGAAATACTTAGTGCGACTCCCATTGATCTGTTGCAAAGAATCGTAGAGAAACGAAAGCAGAGCCAGCCCTATGTCATCGCATTCGTTGGTGTAAATGGTTCGGGAAAGACTACGACTATCGCAAAGATGGCAAAATATTTTCAGAACAATAATCTGAAGCCCGTACTTGTTGCAGCCGATACCTTCCGCGCGGCAGCAATCCAGCAGCTTGAGGAACACGCGAACAAACTTTGTGTCAAAATCATCAAGCATGACTATGGCTCAGATCCGGCCGCAGTTGCTTTCGATGGGATCGCATACGCAAGAGCAAAGAATGCAGATGTAGTGCTCATCGATACCGCCGGAAGGCTGCACTCCAACACTAATCTCATGGATGAAATGAAAAAGATCATGCGCATCGCAAATCCAGACTTGAAGATCTTTATCGGTGAGAGCATCACTGGAAACGACTGTGTTGAACAAGCGCAAGAGTTCAATGATGCAGTTGTAATTGACGCAATCGTGCTTTCAAAAACCGACGTGGACGAGAAGGGAGGAGCCGCGATCTCAGTTTCATACGTAATAGGGAAGCCTATCTTGTTTTTGGGAAGTGGACAAACGTATGATAGTTTGTTACCGTTTGATAAAGAAGTTATTCTCAGAAATCTGGGACTCGCGTGAATTGTTTTTTGCCGAATTGAATCATCTGCTTTGCTTACGATCGGAGGCTACTGCATGACAAAGAAAACAACTCACGCAAAAGATTCGGATGTTGAACGCAATTGTTTGGAATTCTCTCACGTATCTCTATTCTATGTATCGTTCCTCTGCTGCTTAAACGCGATGATTATTTATTTTTCACACTCGTTCACGAAATCAATCTTTCCTTCACAATAGACGCCTTTATGCAATTCTACCGGTCTCCACGTATCGTGCACTAAATGCGCGCCAAGCCACTGAGCAAGCTCTTGTTCATTACCGATCGTCGCAGAAAGGCCAACAATCTGTGCGCAGGGAACAATCTTTTTGAGAATGGTTAAAATGATTTCAAGCGTAGGTCCGCGCGATGCGTCATTCAGCAGATGTATTTCGTCGACGATCACGCAAGCCACTTCCTTCAACCACGGCGTGTGATGTCTGATAAGGGAGTCAAGTTTTTCTGATGTGCAGATGATAAGATCGTAAGTATGCAGGTAAGGATCTGCGGTATCAAGATCTCCAATCGACAGCGCTATCTTTGCCAGGTGTCCATATTTTTTCTTGAACTCCTTATGTTTTTCTGACGCAAGAGATTTCAGCGGCACAATATAGACTGCTTTGCCTTTTTGATGCTGAATTGCGTGCAGAGCAGCTAATTCTGCAACAAGCGTCTTTCCTGATGCCGTTGGCGTGCATACAAGGATGTTCTTACCTTGCAATAAACCTGCACCAATTGCCTTCTCCTGGCAGGGCCGAAGCGTTCTGATTCCGCTATTTTCCAGAACCTCATATACTTCTCTTGGAATATAGTCTTTGATTCGTGAAAACTCCATCGTTTTTGCGTTGCTGATTTCAATTTGATTTTAATTATTATTTAATTATTGTAATTATTGTTTAATTATTATTTCCCGTATCTGGGCGGATTGCAGCCGGCACTTGCGAAAAGACAGTCAAAGTTCCAAGACAAATGGCTTTGCTATTTTTGTTTTGCAATTAAATCAATTATTCCTTTGATCCAGAGCAGATTTACTTGCATTGCTTTCGCGACATCCGTCTTTCCCGTTGTTTCTACAGTAACGGTGTACGGTGTTCCAAGACGATATAGGAGATCTTGCAGATTTCCATCAGCCCGCGTCAACCATGGAAAGAGAGAACGCAAGCTGGTATTAATTAATTTCGCTCTGCTCTGTCCTATTTATAGTGCTGTTCTCCTTCGTTAAAAACGCGCTTCGTAAGTGAGCAACCAGAGCCAGAAGAGATGCATGGCCTTTTTCTTCTTTTACTCGAATAATATGTGCTGGTTGAGTTTTTCAATAATGCCATGTGTTGGGCTCTGTCCCGAATCTGCCGCTGCCACCCTGCGAGCTGAAGCGATAAACAGGTTGCTTCAACATCCTCTCGGCGACAATATGACCAGCACATTCACAGCGAGCGGTGCAGCGGCCGAGCGTAAGCGAGATTCGGGACAGAGCCCGTGTGTTGGTAAGTTTTTTAAATAAGCGCCTTCTTTGTGGTTCTTTGTATCCGCCCATGGAATTGTACAAGCAAACAACACCATATACCTGCGCTGCAGCTTCACTTATGATGGCAGTGCAGCACTTTAAACCAACGTACCTGCTCACGCGTGAAAATGAATTTGAAGTCTGGCATCAGAGCGCAACGCTGCCGACGCGCGGTTCATCGATATACGGGCTTGCGCTAGTGGCGCATCGTGAAGGAGTTCCTGTGCGCATCTTTGCAGAAGAACCCGAATACAAATTCCCAGGGTACCGTTTCAAAGCGTACAAGAAAAAGGAGATTGAAGTGGCCGATTTCTCATCGCACCTGCTCTACGAAAAAGTCAAGAAGCGAGGCATTCCTATAGCCGAGAATGATTTTACAATCAACGACATCAAGAAATCTCTTTCGCAGAAGAAGGTTGTAGTATTGCGAGTCATCATCGGAATCTTGCGCGGAACGAAATTCAACAAAAGAAACCCGCACTACATCCCAATTTTCGCATATGAGAACGACCAATACACAATCATGGACCCTCACGACGGCAAACGTGTCGTTCCCGGAGAGAAACTTCAAGAAGCGTTTGATGCAGTGAAGGACTGCAAGCGCGATCACCGAATGCTGGTGCTCGGATAACTTTTTTCTCGGATTGCATTGAAAAAGTTTGACGCTGTCGTGCGCTGTCGTGCCATCACAGCAACAGTGCGCGCATTTCAATGAAGTGTTTTTAAAACATTATTCGTACTTGTTTAGAGCGAGCGTAGCGGGCTAAGGGTTTAAACCCCTGCTCTTTAGGGCATGGGAGGAGGTCACCTACTTCAATCGCGGCATCGCCACGACGCTCGCTGCGCACGTAAAACTGATTATCATCAATAATGAGCCGAGAATCGTGCGAGATCATGCGGGCCCTTTAGCTCGCAGGTCGGTGGCGACGCTGCTAAACAAATACCATTATTCTATAAGCGTTTTTCCGGTCATCACCTTGGGCTTGTGCAAACCTATCAGTTCAAGTATTGTTGGAGCAACGTCTGCAAGACTGGCGTTTGAGTCCTGCCGCAAAGCAATTTTTCTGTGGCTCACAACGATGCATGGCACGTCATTTGTGGTGTGAGATGTTATCCACTGTTCTGTCATGTCTTCAGCATTCCCGTGATCTGCAGTAATTATCACATCATATTCTTCTTTCTGCGCCAGCTGTACAATCATTCCCACGCATGTATCAACAGCTTCGATCCCTTTTACTGCTGCTGATTCATTGCCGCTATGACCAACCATGTCAGCGTTCGCAAAATTTACAACGATAAGCGCATACTTCCTTTTCTTGATGGCGTCACGCGCTGTGTGAGCAATCTGAAAAGCGCTCATGCCTGGCTTTTGATCGTAGGTCCTGACCTTTGGACTTGGGACGAGAGTGCGATCTTCTTTTGAGTAAGGGCCGTCCCGTCCAGAGTTGAAAAAGAACGTCACGTGCGCGTATTTCTCTGTCTCTGCAATCCGTAATTGCCATAGGCCATTTCTTGAGATAACCTCACCAAGCGTATTGGCTACTCTCGGCGGAGGAAATGCGGCAGGCGCCTTGATGTTGCTGTCGTATTGCGTTAGGCATACGAAGCGCAAGTCGATGATCTTCTTCCGTTTAAACCTCTTGAAGCGACCCTCAACGAAGGCGCGCGTGATCTCGCGCGCTCTATCAGAGCGGAAATTAAAGAATATTATCGCGTCATGTGGATTGACAAGAGGCGCCGCTGGATGCTGTCCACAGCCGATGATAGTCGGCTGTATGAATTCATCGGATTCACCGCGCCTGTAAGCAGAGTCTATCGCGCTTTGTGGATCATCAAAATAAAATGCGGCATTTCCATTCACCATCGCGTCATATGCCTTATGCTCCCGGTTCCAACGGTTGTCACGATCCATCGCGTAAAAACGGCCCATCAATGAAACAATCTCTCCAATTCCTAACGATCTTATCTTTTTCTGAAGCTGTGCGATGTGTTTTTTTGCAGATCTTGGGGGCGTGTCGCGACCGTCGAGAAAACAGTGAACATATACAGTTTTTACACAGTATTGCTTTGCCATCTTTAGCAGCGCAAAAAGATGATTAATATGTGAATGAACGCGGCCATTGCTCACAAGGCCCATCAAGTGCAGCGCAGAACGGTTCTTTTTTACAGTCTTCATCGCGGCGGCAAGCTCCTTGTTTTTGAAAAATGATCCGTCCCTGATCGCGCGATCTATGCGGACAATCGCCTCCTCAATTTTTCTTCCCGCACCGATGTGCATGTGGCCGGTCTCAGAATTACCAATCGTTCTTTTAGGAAGACCCACCCATTCTCCCGCCGCGTGCAATCGCGTATGAGGATGCATCTTCCACAACAGCTCAAGATTTGGACGATTGGCACGAAGAATTGCATTGTGAATCTTGCTCGAACGCAAACCATACCCGTCGATAACAAGGAGAATAACCGGCCTGAGACCGCGAAACGATGGTTTTCTTCTTTTTGTTTTTTTCATCGTGATGAGTGCGCGAGTGCTTGTGTTCGCGGCATCCTGCACGGGCCATTGTTTGATTGACGAGCACGAACTACCACGAACTATAACGCGCCTTGCTTCCTAACTCTTCTTCAATCCTTAGAAGCTGATTGTATTTTGCAGTCCGTTCGCCGCGACAGGGCGCGCCGGCCTTGATTTGCCCAGTTCCGAGACCCACGACGAGATCGGCGATGAAATGGTCTTCTGTCTCTCCGCTGCGATGGCTGATCATGACGTGCCAGCCATTGTCTGTCGACAGGCGTGCAGCCTGCATGGCTTCGGTGAGCGTTCCAATCTGGTTGACTTTTAGGAGCAGCGCGCTGCATAACTTCTTGCTCTGCGCAAGACGGATACGATCAGGGTTCGTAACTAGCAAATCATCTCCCACTATCTGCACACCGCGGCGTTTTGCAATTGTCGTCAAGTTCGGATAGGGCGCGAAATCATCCTGTTCGAATGGATCCTCGATAGAAAAAATCGGATACGTCTTCATAATGCTGTCGTAAAAGTCGGTCAGTTTCTCCTTCGACGACCACTTGCCGTCGACAAAATACTTTCCGGTTTTCTTGTTGTAAAATTCTGATGAAGCTGCATCGATAGCGAAGCGAATGTTCTTCGCGTAGCCTGCTTTTGTAACCGCGCCCATCAAGAGGCGCAGTGCATCTTCAACAGCTGCCAAATCTGGGGCAAATCCTCCTTCATCGCCAACATGAATGGCGCTCACGCCATATTTTTTCTTGATTGAATCTTTCAAGATATGATACACTTCAGAACCCATGCGCACAGAATCCGCAAAACTTTTGCCTTTTGGGCACACCATGAACTCCTGAAACTGCAGGCGTGTCTGGGCGTGTACTCCGCCGTTAATCACGTTCATGCACGGAATAGGCAAAACATTTTTTCCTCCTAATGTTCCGTACAAGGGTTTTTCCTGGACTTTGGCTGAGAGCGCCGCGGCCGCGAGGCTTACACCCAATATAGCATTCGCCCCAAGGTGCGTCTTATTTTTTGTTTCATCAAGGTCACGCATCTCTGCATCGATATCCGCCTGCCTTCTGCAGTCATGACCCACAAGCAATTTTTTGATTTTTGTATTGACGTTTGTGACAGCTTTCTGAACGCCTTGCCCATGATAGCGTTTTCCTTTATCCCGCAATTCAAGAGCTTCGTGAATCCCTGTAGAAGCCCCCGATGGCACGGCCGCTCTTGCAGAATGCGTTTTTGTGAAAATATCAACCTCTACTGAAGGATTGCCGCGCGAGTCCAATATCTCCCTCGCACGAATGTTACGGATAACAACGTCAGAAACCATCGTGCTACCTCTTTAGCTGGCATTTGTGCAATTCAAGTTGCACTGTTTTTAAAAGGAATCTATGCTGTTATAAACTTTGTGGTGTTTTGGCGTTATTGAAAAGCTCGACCAGCACAGTCAGCACCACCGCCTTTCTGCGAGAGATAGAAACTAAAACAGCGATGCTGACAGGGGGGACGCCCCATCGGGGGATGTCAGCCGTCGCTGGCAGTATGACTATCACGAGCCACGATACTAAACAGTGTTTGAAACAACAATATTCCACCCGTGTATCATGGGTGGTTGAAAATGTGCATGAACGCTGCGAGTGGAATATTGTGTGCTCGAAAACCACCGGTCAACTGGTGGAATATTGAGCGTCAAAAACCACTCTCACGAAGTTGGCTTCAAAGGCATGCCACCGGTCTATTGACCGGTGGTTTTTGACATCTTTTTCTATACTATGTATTTTCTATCCTATGTAATTAGTCTCCTTCTTCATCTTTGTCTCTGTAAGCGTCTGCACTTTCTTGAGCGATGCGCTCTTCTTTCCCGCTTGTTCGAGCATCCCTTCTGACTCCATGTCCTTGATTTCCTTATCCAAGTCTTTAACCTTCAGCCCAAGGCGGAGTTTCTTGTTCAGGACATTCACCAGTGCGCGTGATCCTCGAACGCCCAAGTACGCCGGATGACCAAACGTCTCTGCAAGGAGGCACACTCCCGGAACCCCTTTGCGCTGTGCGAGTCCAAGCAAGATTCCCGTCACACCGATAATGGGGCCTACGACATTGTACAGGTCACTTTTGACCTGGGCTCCATTTGCGAATTGGCTCACAGCAGCCTTGTCATTTCCAGTACAAAAGACATGAGGTTCCTGCGGATTCTCCGGCAAACCAATGCCGCCAAGAGTTATTATCTGAACAACACCCAACTCTTTAGCGATGTCCACAACGCGATCAGAGAACTCGTATGAGCTGTGCTCTTCGGTAGGCTGCACGTCGCCCGTGAGAATAAGGATGTCATTCTTTCCGCCCTTAAATCTCTTCACAAAAATCTCAATCGTCGGGAGCTCGATGATGTTCTCTTCGTTTACGAATACTGAGTTAGGCAAATCGTACGAGAATATGTCATAGAGTTTGGCTGCCTTTAGGTTGTCGATGATGAAGTCTGCAGCGATCTTGCCGACATTACCAATGCCAGGTAGCCCTTCAATCAAGATGGGCTTGCGGAGTTTTGGAAGTGATTTTTGAGTCAGCGTAAAGTTCCAGGACACTACAGCCACCCTTTTTTCTTAAGCTCATCGTGCTTTACTTGCCTACGATACTTCCCGTACAGATCGTGCGGAGAATATTTAGCAGGCACTACGCTAACTGTCTTATCGCCGCATACATGGCACGTTTCGTGCATTGTGTAACGGCTGCAGCGCTTGCACAAAAGAATGTGTTCAGACATGGTGATGCACTCGGCCTTACGGCACCGTCAGATCTCGGCGACTTTCCCTTCGTGCTTTACAAAGCTGACTTCTGCACCAGTTTTCTTCATCTGTACGATGACAGAATCAGAGACCGTCTTGATCTTCTTCTCTGCGTCCTTGAAGTTCTCGTCGGTAACCGTAATCTGGTATTTTCCGCCTCCTTTGTACATGATAGATGTGTTGGGAACCAATTTTTCTGCAGTCGTGAGTGCGTGCTTAATCTGGTCGATACCGTCTACGGCATACGTGCGCAGCGTCAGATCGCCGCGGATGATCACCCGCTGCGGCTTGATGCGCTGGCGGATAAGCTCTGTAAGTTCTTTGTACGCCTTTGGGTCAAGTCCTGCGTCATTGAGTGCACCCTCATTTGAAATGAAATCTTCAAAACAGGCATGCATCGACGGGTACTTCTTCAACACCGCAGGAGCAAGCTTGTCGTAAAGCTCAATCGGCGTACACTTTAGATTCTTTGCAGCCATCTCGATGATCTTTTCTACTTTTTGTTCTTGCTTTATCTCGTCCATCTTCTGACGGCGCTGGCCCTCACCAACACGACGCAACGACAGATCAATGTGCCCGCGCTCAAGATCAACTTTGAGAACTTTGCAGACAATCTTCTTCCCTTCCTTGACGTACTCGCCGATGTTGCGAATGCGCCCCGGCGCTATCTCAGAAATATGAATCATTCCCGACCGGTCATACTCATCGATATTTACGAACACCGAATGCGGGTAAACCTTCGTGACAGTACACAAGAGAAGTTCAGATTCTTCAGGAAATCCTTGTTTTTTTTGAAACATAGAGAACAATGCGTGAAATTCCTACGCGTCTATCTAGTTTATACTATTTAGTTTATACTATAGTTTATACTATTGATTCCTATCGATGCGCTGGCCCGCTTTTGCGTCATTACTCAAGCACTTCAAGGATGCGCGCTTTCACTTTTGCCTTTCCGCCTGTGGATTCAGCAAGAGGCTTTTCGCACACCAAGCACTTGACGCCAGTCGATGTCTTGCCGAACATGATCTGTTCGTTCTTGCACTTAGGACAGCGAATTTTGATGAACTTGCTTGTTGGTTCACGAATTGAGTTCATATTATCCTCATCCCTGAATTTAGTTTTGACACATTTAATATATGATAAATATCTATACGATGATTATATGATCTTATTTTATGTTATTATATAATTTATATTATGATTTATGTGTGTTGTGATATCTTTATGTGAACTCAAGCTTTTTTGCTCGAAAACCTTTTCGTTGTGAATGTGTTTTTTTGCATTCAGAACATTCATAGCGGATATCTGTTTTCTTTGTTGTCTTCTTTCCTGTCATCTTAAAACTACCGATCGCGGGCTTTGACCCGTATTTACCAAGGTTTCCCATGCCTTTTCCAAAGCCCGTTCTTGGCTTTGCAGCTTTTGCAAGCGGGTGAGCCGAACCAGGGCTTCTGCGCTTTGCCTGCGAAAGTTTGTGAGGAGCGTGTTTATTGCAGTACGGGCAATGCCTTTTGATGATTTTTGGAAGTTTCATCTTGCGTCTTCTATATTTTTAACCTTATTTTTCCTTGATTTATATATAAGCTCGTTTAAATCTCTTCTACATGCTTTTTCTCAATCAAAATCCAAACAAGCTCTTTTGGAAGGCTTATTTGGTCTCCTTTATTGTAAGGACCATATATTTGAAGATCTGGACCAACAATCTCACCAATTGGAGCTAAAAATCTCACTCTTTTTGTGGACTGTGGTTCGGCTGAAAAGGGGGCGCTTTTTAAATCCTTCGTTTCATTTACTAGAGCCAGCGTAGGCCATTCAGTGCAATGGGCTGAACTATTTTCAAGGGAGCCTGAAGCCGCATTTTGTTGCGAGGAAACGAAGGAAGAAGACTCTACCTCTGCATCCCTCCCTTCTTGACGGCTCATGCTCGGGTTGGATTCAAGCAAAAAGTTTGCGCCAGAATCCGTTGGAACAAGAATATGCGAGACCTCGGCAGGCACTGCACCGCGTTCGATTGCATCGACATCCGGGACTTTGCCTATCAGTACATTGCCAAGCACGCCTTCACGAAAAGAAGCAAGTGTCCTGCACACCGATGAAAACATCGCCTTCTCCAAAGAGAGCATGTGCGAAGTATTCGCGATCGTCATGCCTGTTCGCGAACGGTTGAGCGCAAGATTGAGAATCTTCTTTTCTCGACGGTCATACAGATCCTTAAGGATCTTGCGAATGTTCTCGAACTCAAGACGCACACGATCGTCCGTAAACAGCAATTGAGAAGGGTCAGCATGATTCTGCAGCATCGCCTTCTTTTCGCTCAAATACAATAGTACATCATCATAGAAGCTCTCATCAATCTTTTGTAGATCCTCCCTGTTCTTTTCAATACGAAGGAGCTCAAAGAGCGTCTCGTAAGTGATTACCACATCTTTTTCTTGCATCCGCAAACCCCCAGTTGCCGGATAGACAAAGCAGTCTGGCTATTTAAGATTTTTTATATTTCGTACGTGGAAAGCTTTGTCGGTAAGCGAACTTCGCCACATATGTACGACCAGCACCGCTCAGACGCGCTGCGCGCATCTTCGCTCATTTTCCGCCACAGCCAGCTCGTGAGTGGATGTCGTTTGTTGATGGCTGACATCCCCATAAGGGAATGCTTCCCTTATCAACCCACCTCGTAGTATTTCGCTTCGCTCAATACTACTCAATGTTCGTCGTCCGGTTGGAGCGCGCTGCACCCCCTATCAGTGCTCCGCTCGCTGTACCGGCTTAGTTGATTAACGAGCCGAGAATCGTGCGAGACGATGTGTTTTGCACAAGCTCGCAGGCAGGTGACGGCGCCGCTAACAAATACGAACATAACGTTCTTTGATTCAGTTCTCAGGGTGGCAGCGGCACAATTCCAGACAGAGACCCGCGTCGATGAACATTTATAAAGAAATTGCGGTTTCTATCCCTTGCTATGGCAGAACTTCAATTCGATGATTTTACATTTACAGAAGACCCGGCAGACAATTCACGATTACGGGTCAGTTTTCTGAATATCTTCTACTTTCCACTCCTAAAAAAAGATCTTGTGAAGATTGGAGATTTTTCACTGGACAAGAAAGATACCCATAAAATAATTTTTCCTAATGAATCCCCGCTGCGTGCGGAACGAAAATTCAACAGGCTGTTGCCGAATGGGTTTGCGCAATTACGATCAGGACTCAATAATAATCCTGTACTCTACATCCACCGCAACAGCGGAATTCCGTTGATAGGAAATCTCGCATTCGGCATCGTCGATCGCGGGACGAATATGGTTGAAGTGAAACCAGTCACCGGCTGCAACCTCAACTGCACATTCTGCTCTGTCGACGAGGGCATTTCAACACGAAAAAGAAGGGATATCGTCATTGAAAAGGATTACCTCGTTGATGCATTGCGCGAGCTCCTCGATTACAAAGGAGACGTCAAGATTGACGTCTATATCAACACGCACGGCGAGCCGGCCCTTTATGCAGATCTTGAAGGGCTTATTAAAGGCATCCGCCAATTGCCGCAGGTGGCCAAGATCGCGCTTATCACCAATGGGACAATGCTGAACGAACGGCACATTGATGCGTTTATAGCGGCAGGCCTCACGCAACTTGATCTTTCAATCAATGCATTGAGCCATGAAAAAGCAAAGGAGCTTGCAGGGACGAACGCGTACAACATCGAACACATCAAACGCATTGCCCGCTACGCTGCGCCAAAGCTTCACCTCGTTCTAGCGCCGGTCTGGCTTCAAGGAATCAATGACGAAGAAATAGAAAAAATAATTAATTTTGCTAAAGAGATCGGAGCCACCATCGGAATCCAAAACTTCTTACAGTATGCCTTCGGGCGCAATCCAACAAAGGAATTGCCTATGAAAGATTTCTTCAAAAAGCTTCAAGAGCTTGGGAAGAAGTACGCTGTGGAGCTCGTCCGTCGGGATCATACGGTCTTTTCCACCAGGGAATACCCAAAGCCATTCAAACGAGGAGACATCGTGTCCGCAACTATTGTTGCGAAAGGAAGGATCGGGCAAGAGCGTCTTGCCGTCTCACACGGGCGCGCCATTGCAGTGAACGGAACAAGCAAGGACTCTGGCATAGTCCGCGTGAAGATTGTGCGCGATAAGAACAATATTTTTGTTGGGACTGCCCTGTGATCAGAATCGTACAGCTGTCCGCACGAAGACGGCGGTATAAGGTACATCTGAGGTAGAAGGCAGTCTGAGGCCGAAGGCATATGACAAATGCATCAACTCTTCCACGAGTGCTCGTCGGAACACCCACTGCAAAAGCATACTCATACTGTGTTGACAGGTATCTTGAGGCCTTGTCAGCACAAACATTCCCGCATGACGTTCTCCTTGCAGATAACTCTGCTGACGATGATTATTTTCATCAGCTCAAAGAAACGCTTCAACACAAAAACGCACGGGTGATCAAGACACCCCGCTACCAGACTACATTTGAGACGGTAATGCACGGCAGAAACGCTATGTGCCAGTACGCAGTAGAGCACAGTTATGATTATCTTTTCTTTGTAGACCAGGACACGATCGTCTCTCCCGACGCGCTCGGAAAACTTCTCTCTTTTCAGAAGGACATCATCAGCGGCGTATATTTCAATACATTTGTCAAAGAAGGCAATTCGTACAAGCTTCCTGTATTGTGGACATGGCTTTCAGACGATGAATTTCGTTATGTTTTGAGCCGCCCACAGGAGTATCCAAAACTCATTTCAAGAATCAAACAGCAAGCCATTACGTCAGGAGCTGAATTGCGTCGACAATTAACACTCGTGGAGGTTGCTGAACCAAAACTTATCGAAATCAAGTTCTGCGGTGCTGGATGCCTGCTCATTTCACTTAAAGTCTTGGAGCAGGTGAGATTTCATATTGAAGGCCTCCGCGGCGATAGATCGACAGAAGATATAGGATTTTGCAAAGAAGCAAGAAACAAAGGGTTCAAACTCTTTGCATATACCGGCATTACATGCGAACATCTTAT
>JACQXV010000304.1 GCA_016208715.1 Candidatus Woesearchaeota archaeon
ATCGTAATACGTATCCTAAAACCGCAACAGACTGTTAGGGAGCAACGGGCTTCGCATCTAAAATCAATATCTATTAGGGTGTTGAATAACTGCAATTCCTCCAGATTTTCGTCACCCGCAAATTGTTGGATAGGGCATCGTCACCGTCAGTGTTTTATATTTCGATGACGATACCCTATTGTGACCAACATGACCAATAATGCAGTATTTGTAAAAGAGCTTTTCCATCGCCTCAAACATGGAGAAATTATCCACACAATCAGCACCGCTAAGGACTGTGGAATGACGCCTGAAGAACTAAGACGGGTTCTCGGGGAAAGCGCAATCACGTCCCTGAACCACGACAGGGAATTCATTGCATCCCGACGGCATGTCTCGAAGAACTGCGACAGGAAAGGCTTCTGGCGAAAGGATGGTAAGGTGTTCCATGTCTCTGGTTCTATATCGGCTGTTCTCAAACGACTGGTTACATTGACTCCTTGGGGTCTCACCGAAGTAGAAGCTGAAAAACTCACAGGTCGGGAGTGCAGCCGCATGCTTCATGCGATGGTCGAACAGAATACAGCACAGAGAGCTTTGATAAATGGGGTGTGGGTCTACGGCAGGAAACGAAACTTCTCGCTGCAACTCAAAGAGCGGATGACGAATGACCGCGTCAAGATACCGGCAGTTAATGATGACCAAGAGAACGATTTCATACCGCTTGAGGAAATCTTGAAAACTCTGAATGAAGAGAACCTTCACACGGAAACGCTGACCAATCTCACAACCAGCCTCGTCATGTTATTGAAATCCACGTCGTACAGGGACATGGACAACATCATCAGGCTGGACGCCAGGATACGGTCACTCTGCGGTGTCGAGAATGCATCTGGTCTGGATTACACGACGCTCTGCAAACGTTTCGGTGCCCTTCAGGAAGTTACACTCAAGAGGATTTTCACGAAGCTCGTGCGTGAACTTCAACAGATTGGCACTATCAAGGGGAGGTATCTGGTAGTCGATGCAACTCATCTCTTTGCGTGGGCGAGTGAGAAGAACAAAAATGAAGATAGCCTTGCATTTGCAGCATGGGGAGAACATCTCGATTACTTCTATGGCTACAAAGTCCATATCCTTATCGACGGTGAAGCGGAACTCCCCATCGGCGTCCGTATCACTCCGGGAAACCCGCATGACAGCGGGATGTACCTCCCGCTGATAAGGAAAGCGAATGGCGATTTGGAACTGGAAAATGTAATTGCCGTCTTCGCGGACGGGGCTTACGACGATAAGTTGCTTCGAACAGGAACAAAGAAAGTGTTACACTGCGAACTCTACGCCGCGATGAATCCAAGAAGGTCGGCGCGTCTCCAGGTCATCAAAGCCCGTATCAAGGAGATATTCGACCGCTGTGGTGACAAAATAAATAGTATCGAGGATGCACTCCGCCACTTTGGTCAGAAGCTGCTTACAGAATTTGGAATCGATTTGGGAACTGATGATGAAAGTTATCTGGTCCACGCGCTCAAGGAAAGAATGAACCGGCACATCCGGGTTGCCGTTGAACGTGTATGGTCGCGCTTGAAGTTCGCTACCGACTTCGAACGACCGATGTTCCGGAAACCGTCTTCGGTCCGGAAGAGGGTGTATCTGGGATTCATTGCAATGCTTCTTGTTGCAAGGACCGCCATCCGTATTGGAATTCCAGAGGCAAAAAGACGTTTTGCAAGCGTCTACTGACGCTTATTATTTACCGAAGAACGATATGTGCCAGCGTGAGTTATCATTGGATCACTTCAGGAACGGCTTATCTATGGGAAAACGCCTCGTTTCCTGTTCGAAATACTTCCCAAACGCTCCAAA
>JACQXV010000305.1 GCA_016208715.1 Candidatus Woesearchaeota archaeon
CCTGCGCCCCCAAGGGGGGAATTGTTGGCTGTGCCCATATCAAGGGAGAATTATTGGCCGTGCACCCACTTAAGGCGTCATCTTAAAGTTGACTTTGCCCTGAATTACTCAAGGGAAAATTGTAAAAAGGAGGAAACACAATGAAAGTAGTTGCATTTAACGGAAGTCCGAGAAAAAAAGGCAACACCAATACATTGATTACCTATGCGCTTGAAGAAATCTCCAAACAGGGGATTGACACGGAAATCATCCAACTGTCCGGGAAAAATCTCCGGGGCTGCATCAGTTGTTTCAAATGTTTTGAAAATCTGGATAAAAAATGCGTGGTAACCAATGACGGTATGAATGATTGCATTGCAGCGATGATTGAAGCGGACGGGATCATTATAGGCTCCCCCACCTATTTTGCCAATGTCACTGCTGAGGTGAAAGCGTTGATTGATCGTGCAGGTATGGTTTCCTTGGCCAACGGCGGCCTTCTTCAGAAAAAAGTCGGCGCTGCAGTGGTTGCGGCCCGCCGCGCGGGAAGTGTTCAGGCATTTGATGCCATCAACCGCCTTTTCCTTTACAGCCAGATGATTGTACCGGGCTCCAACTACTGGAACATGGGGTTTGGACTTTCACCGGGAGATGTGGAAAAAGATGAGGAGGGTATCAATACCATGAAAGTGCTGGGAACCAATATGGCCTGGCTGTTGAAAAAAATCAGGTAACCGATAAAACAACTCAGTTGAAGCGGCTTCAGGTGGGAGCGGCATCCTGCAGCGATAATTTATTTTATGATCTTATTTCGCGGCAAGATGCCGCTCCCACACTAGATGCCGCTCCCACACTAGATGCCGCTCCCACACTAGATGTCGATCCCACACAGGATGCCGCTTCTACCTGAAAAAAAATGAATGCTAAATAATCTCCAGCCTCTTTAATGTCTCCTCCGCGGGAATGCCATTCTGATCATACCCCCGTGCCTTGTAGTACTGGGGAATCATTTGATCCAGAGGAATGGTTTTTGACTCCGGATCCGATGCCCGGCCTTCCTTCATCAGCCTTCGATGCAGCACATCATCATGCCGGCTGATTCCCTCGCGGGTGTTCATATACCGTTCCAGTACATGAATGCGTTCACCGGCCATGAGAAATTCACTCTTGGAAAGGGGTATTCCGGTTACAGTGTTCCAGAGACCGTTGTAAATGGAATAATCCACCAGTGCGATGGCAACCGGCGGCATGTAGTGCATCAGCAAACCGAGAATCGGGTCCCAGGTGTATTTTGTCAGAGGGGATTCCATCAGATAAGCATACATGGTGAACTGACAGGTTTGCAGCGCATTGATGCAGCAGGTCAGATTTTCAAAAAATTTGACCCAGATGCTCTTTCCATAGGTTGAGTCTTTCTTCAATAAGTTAAAAAACACCTCCTGCGCCACCATATAGGAAGAAAGATGGCAACTCCCTCGGTTTGCTACTGCATAGGCAAGCCCCTGGCCAGAACTCCCCCTGGGGTCATAGGCTGCCATTGCAATGCCCTTGACATGCATGGCAAAATCTTTTCCGCCGTATTTCTGTGACAGAAATTGGGAGCCACGGGCCATTTC
>JACQXV010000329.1 GCA_016208715.1 Candidatus Woesearchaeota archaeon
CGCTCGCTTGCGAATTTTTGACTTGCAATAAACGAAACTAAAACGAAGAAGTCAATCTACGGTTGTGGCTACATTTATGAGCTACAACATGCCATAAGGCATCTTAAATTGATAGGAATACCACAGAAATTAACGGCAAAATTTTTGAGAGAATAAATGCGAGGAAGTCCGAGCATTTTTATCTCAAAAAGTTTGGCGGAAATTCATAGGTAAAAGACGCAGATTTCAGCACCCGCAACAATAATGCTTTTCACCTTTGATTCCATTTTGACGACCTGTATAGTGAGGTAGCAAAAATGAAAAACGAAAATAATGAACAATTTGGAAGGACAGCAAGACATTAGTAATCGGCGTCTGACTCTGCCGACGACTTGTATCCTATTTTCCTTTAGGTTCGCCCTTTTCTGCTGTGGGTGTTAATAAATGTTTCAGGAAAGTATCAAGCAAACACCATAGCGACACTTCTTGATTTTTGAGCGTAGGTGCTTTGCCCCGTTCACAGGAACAAATCCTACCGTCTGTTGACCCTAACTCCGCATACCAAGAGGCATACTTCGGCGTAGGTGCTTGGCTCACACGGTTTGCCTCTGTGAGACAACACCATAGCCGACCAGAGATACCGTCGGAGATGCCGTGTCTCACGGGCAGTTAAGGTTTGGCCAAGATTTACCGGGGGACACTTCTGCTTTGCTTTGGTAGTGGGGACTCTCGCAAAAATGACAGGTATCCGAGCGAACTATCTTATGGCTCGACTGTTGCGGGTGTGAGACTTGGACCTGGACGTGAGATTTGGACCTCTGATGTGTTGCAGTATGAATGTGGACTTGGACTTGGATGTGAGACTTGGCAACATACCTGTTATTTTTGCGGTTTCCCCTCAGGGGACGGAAGGGGCGGTGTTAGAAACTCCGACTATCAGAGAGTATCGCATAAAAACCAGCGGGCAGTCCCGAGTATCGCAAGGTGATGGAAGGCAAGGATTTGCCGTGTAATCCGTAGCCGACAGCACCGAGAAACGCAGGGACGGCGAACAAGATGAGGCGAGTTCAGACCCGCCGTCGTTGGCGGGGATGGACGGCGTAGGGTAAGTGACACCGGATATAAATGAGAGATATTGTCGTGCCGTGCTCGTTGAGAACGTCGTTCAGGCGGTTCGTCTTTGAACCGACTGGACGGTGGATAACAAGAACTCTCGGCGGGATGGCTTGGCAGATGACAGAATCACTTTTACAGAGCAAAGAAAAACTCCGATATAAAAATCGGAGTTAACTAATGGCTCTGTAAAAGTTCGGAGTTCATCTGCCGAGCATAAATGGACACCGCAGTCGGCAATAGCCACTTGTGGCTATAATTTGCCGACGAGGAGCAGAACGAAGGTGCTTTTGCGGAGAGAACAACGATAATACTCCGCAAAAGGATGGGCGAAAAGCAACTTGCTCACAATAGAAGTGAGCAAAGTTGCGAGTATGGAGCAAAAATCACCAGCACATCTGCGGATTATAAATATCTTTTGTTAGTAAAAGATATTTATGCGGTTGGGTTGTGTGATTTTTGCGACATAAATGCCGTTGCCCGTTCACCACGCAGTTATCAACCTTCCTACAGTAGCGGGTGGAAGGATGCCGAACAGCACCCTCGTTCCGAGCCAGCGCAATACCGCTGGAACGAGCCGAGGCGTTTACGCCGATGGCGTGGCTATATACACAGGGAGCCGTATAAGGTTTGGTTGTTGACCTGGACCGTTGACTTTGACTTTGCCGTTGCTGTTAATAAAATGCCCTTTCACATAACCCGCATCCGAAGGACACTCTGACCAAGCGGGAAGAGTGGCGGGTAGGTTCAGAGCAATGCGTCAGGGGAACAACGAAGGCGAAACGCCCCCTCGTCGTGAAACAGACGAGCCCCGTAGGGATTGCGAACAGCAATCCCGTCGGTGCTTGTAGTTGCCCCACACCGCACGGGGTGGCGACAATATAGACACACCCGCTAAAAAAAGTATGACTATATACACAGCCATCACAAAATAAAAATATTTCTCTGCTGACGAAGTCAGCACTGCCCTGCTGAAAGCAGGGCGACTTTGAGTCCTACTCAATATTATAGCGTATCAAAAAAGCAAGGACGGGATTCTAAAAAGTCCTCTATGCGACTTTCATCTACACCCTCTTTATTTAATTTTTGCGAAAGCAAAAACTTGGCGAAGCCGTAGTTGAGCATCAGGGTTTTCCAAAGTTTCGGATAAAACTTCCGCAAGAATTCGCCCCGCTTCCCTCGTTGCCAGTTCATCGTGCAACACCAACACCCAGTCCGGGTAATTGTTCCTTCTAACTTTTTTTCATATAGCGGATTCATCGGGATATTAAGAAGTTGAGCAGCCCGTTCCTCTTGCTCTCTGGTCCAGAAAGCTAATGGGTGAAACCTGTAAGAATTATTGCCCTTGTGAAAATGAAGTATCCCTCGCTTTCTTATAGTCCATCGTCGGAGCAAGCTTTCCTCCGCTCTCATCCCATCTACAATAAGGTCATATTTTTCTCGCCTAACATATTGAGAAATAGGACGCTTTTTGAGATAGAGGCAGCAGTAGTGCGCCGGTAAGGACTTACGGCTGTATTTATATGGATTGCCTCGTGAGTGAAGGGCGAATCCGTGTCTATCAACAACCCATTTATACGTATGCTTACCGTAGAGATGAATTAGATTGAGTTTCCATTCGGGCACAATCCTTTTCATAAAGCGGTAAGTGTCGGGATATTCGCAACGGCTGTCAACGAATATGACAGGAATATCAGGGATAACCTTACGGCAGAAATATAATGCCATCATACTATCAAGCCCAAAAGAACAGCCGACGGCTGGTTTGGAGAATTTTAGCAGTGTGTCTTTTACAATCTTTTGGGTATTGCTTATTA
>JACQXV010000330.1 GCA_016208715.1 Candidatus Woesearchaeota archaeon
ACAAACCAGTTCACTGTTGAGGGATGGTTTAGGACAACGTACAGCTTTCCACTCACAGGATATATCTACTTTGAATATGGTGTCAACAGCGCAATTATGCTAGGGATCTACGGTGACAACAAACTCTGGGCTAAGGGGATGTAAAATAATAAAGTTTAATATTTCAAATCCAATATACGAGTTATAAAACTACTGAATTATGGAAGGATTGTATAATTCCAATTAGGATGAGTTTCATGAGGCTGCATCTGAACATTGGTCATTTCATCATCGGAGATTTTCTCGCCAAGATCATAGGTATTCTTGTCCAACCTTGCACTGATGCGCAAACCCCCGTTCGTTTTCGTAGCTCCGATGAGGTTCACAATCGTGGTATACGTTTCCAAAGGAACTCCCTGCCAGTTAGAGCTTATGAACGAAAACATTCTGTGCTCAATCTTGTTCCATTTACTTGTACCTGGTGGGTAGTGACAAACAGTGACCGGGATACCTAGGTCCTTTGTCAGTTGTTGCAGGTAGTATTTCCATGCCCGGTTCCTGCTGCCATTACTACCTCCACCATCAGCGCACACCAACCACTCCGTAGCATCTGGATAATGTCGATGACCAAACCATCGCCACCAAAGTCGTAGACTTTCTACAGCGAACTCTGCGGTGTCATGAGTCATTCCAACATTCACGAACCCATGGTTTCGTTGCAAATCGTATGCTCCATATGGAATTGCGATACCGTCCCCTAAATCTGGAAAATCATACACGTTAACTTCTTTGGGATTTCCTCTCGGACGGTACGTTCGGCCTGGATTCTTGAAGTTCCCGACTCGTTCCTTCTTCTTCGTATCAACGGAGAGTACAGGATTGCTACACTTTTGGAATTTGGTCACTTGAGCATTGATGTAACGGAACTGTCTATCACGTCCCTCAGGTGAGCGCCCCTCCTTGTTCTTCGCGTTGACCTGAAGGGAATAGCCCATATCTTGAAGCAATTGAGCAACCGTGGTGTGAGATATTGGGTGCCCACATCGAGCCATCTCAGTAGATAACGTTCGAGTTGATTTGTGGATCCATCGAAGATGGCTCATGGGGTCGCCAGCTGTGCTATCCTCAACGATATGCTTCAGGGTGCGAACGACAGCAGGGTCAGTAACTTCCACAGATTTGCGTCCTGCTCCAACCCGGCGAATTCGTGTCTGGGAGTTCAATGTCTGTCCTGCTTTGACCTCACGCATTCCTTTGATGATAGTGGGTGCAGATAGCCCGGTTGCTTCTTGCACCCGTCTTATCCCACCCCACCCTAGTTCGATAGCCTTGGTACCCGCCAACCATCTCTGTTGGGCCTCGTTGAGATCAGGTAGCAGGCGCAACCAAAACTCGCCTTCGGTATTGGGAGCCATAGAATATGGTAACGACTCTCGATTATAAAAAGTTATTTATTTACATTCCCTTAGCGCAGTTTGTAACATCGCAAAGAGCAATGCCGACGGCATTGATCATATCCACAAAACGGTGGTCGAAGGGTCGTTCCAGACATCACGTGAAAGTATGGAATGCTCTCCCATCGAACCTCAGGATGAC
>JACQXV010000276.1 GCA_016208715.1 Candidatus Woesearchaeota archaeon
ATCGCTTTGGTCTTTGGGATTGGAATGGGGATAGATGCAGCGAAGAAGAATAAATCTGTTCCCCAAATTTTGACAACACCCCAAGCAAATACTTAAAAGGAGTTTTTCAACACTATGCCATATCGTCCCTTTTTCCGCCTCGTTGTTTGTGGGCGCGCCTGAGGAGTATTTGAAATGAAGACTATTACATCTAACTGGCGCTACTTGCTTGTTGGGCTATATACGTGGATTGTAACCATTTTCTTTGGCGCGATTCTGCTGGATGTTGTGTATGCCAAAATTGCGGTGAGCGTCCTCAAGCCATCCGAAACAGCAACCCTGTTTTCAAAGGCTGCTGATTTTTTGCTTTTGATTGGCGCGCTTACGATACTCGCCGCATTAGGGGCGATAGGGTCTTCATGGCGTTTGGGCTCTGCCAGAAATCCATTCATAGCGAGCTTAGTCGTCGTGGCGCTTGAGTTTTTGACGCCCATGTTGTTTTTCCCGCTACTTCAACAAATACAAATTAATCTGGGACTCAATGTAAGCCCGTGGATTAGGCTAAGTGCAAGCGCGCTGTCTTCGATTCTGGCGTTTGTCGGATTGTGGAATCTTGCGTCTCTTACATCTTGACTGGTTTCTGCAAATTGCTCGCTGTTACTTAACGACTGAACTTACGCACATTGAGATACTAACGTCATTGCGAGTGTTCTTCACGAAGCAATCTCGGTCGCGTTTTGAGATTGCTTCGTCGCAAAGAACGCTCCTCGCAATGACGCTGAGATGTTTTGCGTAAGCCCAGAACGAAAAACTATTTTTAAAAGGAAATGATCATGCGTAAAATTTTTGCTCTCTCGATAGTGGCAGTTATATTAGGAACGCTAGTAGGCTTCTCCGATTTTCGCTCGAAGGAAGTTCAACCGATTGTCTTGATGATTCTGATCTTCACCTCTACCTTCGGATTTTGGCAGCCGCGCTTCGGGTGGCTGTGGGCGATCTTAATCGGTGGCGGCGTCCCCGCCGCGCACTTTTTGAATCTGGCATTCGGGTTTGCGTCGCCGTATCCCATACTGCCGAATGTGTTTGGAGCTTTCATTGCCCTCATCCCGGCATTCATCGGCGCGTATTCGGGCGCGCTAGGAAAATGGATCCTCTCTCAACTTCGCACATAAGGAACTTCATCGTGATCAAAAAAATTCAACGTCAACTTCGCTACATTTACTTCAGTCTTCGCATTGCCCTTCGCTTAACATGGATCGCGATTCAGATCGTCTGGTCGCAACCACACCCGAAGGGTTTCCGAAACCCTTGGGTGTCAAAGAGTGATGTATGAGCGACAAAGCCCGTTGGTTACTTGTTGCGCTCTACGCGGCGGCGATGGCGTGGGTTGAGTCGGCGGTGGTTTTTTA
>JACQXV010000277.1 GCA_016208715.1 Candidatus Woesearchaeota archaeon
AAAAATCATCAATCAGAAATCTCCTGCCATTTTACAACCTATTGCAGTCTGTGCCATGAATTAGCGAAAAGTTTATTTAGTCGCCCATCGCTGAACACAACCTGATCAGGGAGATCGATGTAAGGTTCGGCGGATGGTTTTCTCTGGTGCGGGTCATCGCTCATCTGGCGTAGCATGATATTGAAAACAAAAAATGCCCGTGAGGGCATTGGGATGGGTGACAATGTGTGGGTGCTCTTCACTTTAGAGGAATGGGGCTCTCTCGGTTAAACACAAGACCCGAAGGATTTTGTCCTTCGGGTCTTTTTCTTTGTGGGCGATATAGGAGTTGAACCTACGACCTCATGTGTGTGATACATGCGCTCTAACCAACTGAGCTAATCGCCCAACACAACTAACGGGATTATACACCTACAGTGAGCCACAGAGGATTCGAACCTCTAACCAAGGGCTTAACTTACCACTCCGAATTTCTTCGGTCTCTGCATAGAGTCGCGTGGTCTGGACTATATCTTCACCATTTCAGGTGCGTTGCTCATAGTCTCTGAGGACTCCCTCAAAATCAGTGTAGTCTTTCAAGTATCTTACTCCCTGCTCTTGCCCATTCTTGGGAGGATCGATCCTAAAAGTTAGGCGAGTACTACCTGGACAACTTTCAAAAGCTTCTTTTGCCAAGATATAGGCAATGTCACCTGTATCGTGAACATATAAGGCAAAGAAGTCAATTGTGTTTACGTCATCAATATACTTTCGCAGGTAACCATTTGGTCCAGCTTTTCGGAGAGGTAATGTTGCTGCTCCGTTTACTGTTTGACAGGATTTCACTTGACCGCGCAATAACTGATCGTTGACCACTACGATTAAGTCAATCGAACTGTTATCTCCAACTTCAGTGAAAACTGTATAGCCAGCCTGCTTCAGTTGTAAGATGACTGCCAACTCACCGACAGTCCCAGCGTCTTTCGTATGCATAGTTTTATTTTTCAGACGCTCGGTTTGAGGGTTGCCTGCTGGTTGCCATGCCTCCCAAAATGTGGGGGTTTAGGGTTCCAGCATACCGCAACGTTCATTTGACGAATTCTTTTTCTTCTCCGTCAACGCTCCAATTATTAAAGGCCCCTGCTCTACCATTGAGCTAGTGGCCCGTTAGTGGGGCAGATTTTAGCACGCTCACTATCTCGCGTCAACGTATAATTTAAAAATGTTCGACGCGCTTTATCTCTCGCCACATTTTGATGATGCAGTTCTGTCG
>JACQXV010000278.1:0-890 GCA_016208715.1 Candidatus Woesearchaeota archaeon
GTACGCCAGAAGGATTTTTACCGAAGTGTTAACTATGTCTTGCATAGAGTATTTTTATCACAGATGCGGCTAACGGACAACAATTTATTTTGTCACTTCATCTAATGCGGGTTCAACGCTTGCTTCAACCATCTCTTCCTCTTCAACGGGTGGGGCGTAAGGGTGTTTGAGAGTGCGGCTGATCAATGCCGTAGTTTCGTTGCGTGTTTCCCATCTCTGAAAACTCATGCTGACTTTCACTTGCGTCTCGGCATGGCAGTATTCAACTGACGCCCGTCTTTCGCTAAATCTGTAACTTTCTTGCAGCTGCCAACCTAATGTTCGCATTTCCACTTCGTAAAACTTCAGCACGTCATCCAACGATTCAGGCATGGACCACCAACCTGCTGTTCTCTCTACCGTCATATCGGGCAAAAAGACTAGAAGCCAATAATTGTGGAAGGGCCCGTCCCCCAACATATGAACCGTTGCGCTAGGCATTAATGGCACATCAGTAGGCCATTCATCACGATCAATTTCTAGGCGTAACTCGTCCTTGAAGCGAAAGAAAGAACGCTGTCCAAAATTTTTTACCATAGTGATACTCCTAATTCAATTAACAACTCGCGGAGAGATTGCGCTCTTGCATAATCTACACCATATCGTGCCATGCCTCGCGCGGCAAGTTCTGTATCCTTCAATGCAAACGTGAATTCCTCAATTTGTTTTGCGGTTAAACCCTGCTTCGTCAAAATTTCTTCTAGCGTCATCCCCTGATTCTTTTTGATGATCTGTTTTAGAAAATTATTGATCTCTTTAACCCAATCATTAACATCTCGCGGAGAATAGTTCTTCGTCCTGATCTTTTCCTTATACTTTTCATCATCATCCGGCGGCTCAAACCCTGGAAA
>JACQXV010000278.1:933-2295 GCA_016208715.1 Candidatus Woesearchaeota archaeon
GCCCTGCATCTTGGAGAGATGCAACGCCGTCTGCTTCAATAACCCTTCTGTTCCGGACGCGAGTGAGGCGGCGCGCGCCACTTGGGGCGCGGGTATGGTGATTGTTAGCGTGTAACTTAATGCTATCACCGTAAGCGCGGCGATGGCAACAAGGAGTGTGGCTGTGAACTGTATCGGTGTGTTGGTTTTAAAATCGTTACTGGCGTTCATATCTTATCCCGACTATCTGACTACAAGACTACCTGACTCTCCTCGGCACCCTGCTAAACAAATCATTCGACGCGCCAATTCTAACATCACTTCGTTTGCCCCACACGCCTGCGATCTTTGTGTGACACGATGGACACTTGCCATCATCGGTGATGTGATAATCCAGAATCACATACCCATAGCGCCCGATCAATTTTTTGTTGCAGTTCGGGCAGAAAGTATTTTCGTATTCGCCCACGCGCCCCGGCAAGTTGCCGGCATACACAAACTTCAAGCCCGCTTCAAGCCCGATCTCGGCGGCGCGAATTAAAGTGGATGTCGAAGTCGGATCGGGATCGGTCATTTTGTAATCGGGATGAAAGGCGGTGACGTGCCACGGAATCTCAGGGGATACCGACACCAAGTAGCGAGCCGCTTCCATCAGTTCAGCATTTGAATCGTTGAATCCCGGAATCACTAACGTCACCACCTCAACCCACAACCCCATGTCTTTCGCCATTTTGATTCCGTCTAAAACTTTTTGCAGCACGCCACCCAACTGCCGATAGCGTTTGTCACTCATCGTCTTGAGATCGATCTTGTAGCCGATGATATGCGGGCGCAAAAACTCTAACACCTCACGAGTCATGTTTCCGTTGGAGACGTAAGCACACTTAAGCCCGTGCTTGTTTGCCTCTTTAAAAACATCCACCGCCCATTCAGAGGTGATCAATGGTTCGTTATAGGAAGAGGCAACAAGTTTAGCGTTGGCGGCGACACCGTAGCTCACCAGCTGCTTCGCTGTAATGATCTGCGGCGCGACTCCGGCATTATCATCGCGCAGTGTTTGACTCGTTAACCAATTTTGACAGAATCCGCAGTGCAGATCACATCCCAGCATCCCAAACGTCAACGTGTCGGAGCCGGGGTAGATGTGGAAGAAAGGTTTTTTTTCGGTGGGGTCGCACTGCAACGCGCCGACGTAACCGTGCGGCACGCGCAGAGTTCCGTGATCATTGAAGCGCACCTGGCAAATGCCGCGCTTGCCTTCGCGGATTAAACATTCGTGACCGCAAGCGACACAGCGCACGTCGTCGTTATCGAGTTTGTGATAGAGCGTGCCTTCGACGGTGAGAGAGTCGAGGAGAGTTTGAAGTGAGTCCGCCATCGTAT
>JACQXV010000279.1 GCA_016208715.1 Candidatus Woesearchaeota archaeon
ACCTGCCGCTTGCTTCCCACGGTCTCCCAAATCAATCCATCACCAAGTCCCGCGGTGGCCGATGCCACCCATTCCTTAAAGGAAGGTGTCTTATTGGCAGAGAGTTTTACCATCTTCTTTGTGCGGAGTAGTGATTTGGCTTCTTCGGTTGAAATCCCAAATCCGGCTTTCAGTTCTGTGTAATCCGAACATCCGGAACATGCATCCCACAGAGAAGTTTTCTTATTTATGGCATTCTGGAGCATTTCCTGGTAAGCAAGCACCAGCCTTGCCTGCATCTCCCTCTCCGGATGGTATCTATAACCCACGTTGCGGCAGAAATTTATTATATTCTTCCTTGACCTGCTAATCGCTATGCAGTATTGTATGACTCTTGTTCCATCTCTGGATATTGTATAATGACGCTTGAAGGTTGTAGCTTTGATTCTAAACTCGGAAAGGAGGGATAAGATGTCTTTGCAGAAGCCTTCGGCACTTCCGGAAAGGTTTTCGTGTTTTGAGAACGGAATCATGATTCGTTCGGCTGATTTAACGCCCATCCTTATTTTCTGTGCCTCACTACCGAAATAGGAAGCCAGAAATTCACGCTTTATTGAAAGCGGCGCATCCATTATCCATTTAGGAACTCGTACTTCGTTTCCTGCCTTACTACCGAGCGGTGCGTCCAAGGACCTCAGCAATGCCCATAGACCAACAATGCCGGTTTTGAAGTAGACGCTATGACCACTTATCTTCTTTACGCCATACTTCTGGAAGTTGCAGGAAGATTCCTTGAAATCTCTTGAGATTTTCCAATTTCCCGAGAAACCCAGCTTATTCAAATCCTTCTGGATTTCCATTAGCTCTGGCTCTTTACCTGAGTAGGTGATCCGAAGGAGGTGCTGAGCTTCGGAGTTTTTATATGCTGGATGGAGGGTGCCATCGCCAAAAATATGACCAACCAGGCGCGCCAATATTGGCAACTTCTTATTTTTCATATTAAGCGGCAGAAGCGATAACGTTTCCAGTTCCATGAATAATCTTTCTTGTTTTATAGTCGGCGGGAGTATTTTTGAGATGTTTTCTTTGCGAATTAGAAGCTTATCTCCAGAATCATCCTTGAAAGCCGTTTGCTGTGGCTTTACCGCAACCTTGTCACCAATGGAAATATTGCGCAATGGGACCCAGCCTCTACCTTGTACCCAGAAGGGGTGGTCTTCAGTAGCCATAATCCTCTTTTCGGTCTCCTTTGTACAAATTTCGAATACATCTATCCCTGCTGCCTTAGGATTATTCTTTATGTAATTTGAGATGGAAGCATTTGCAAGCTTGTTGCTTTCAACATCGTAGGTTAAAATTCTGGAACCCTGCCACTCCTTCT
>JACQXV010000280.1 GCA_016208715.1 Candidatus Woesearchaeota archaeon
AATTTTTCCAGGACATACCGAAGGTACGCATATTCATTGTGCCCGTTTAGTTTTGCGCTCACCATGATGCTGTAGATTGCCGCCGATGCTTTTGCTCCTGCAACGCTGTCCGAAAAGAGCCAGTTCTTGCGGCCGACCGCAAACGGACGGATCGCATTCTCCACCATATTATTGTCGATGTTTAAACGCCCATCTTCCAGATACCGGATCAGACATGGCCATTCATTGTGCGCGTAGTGCAGGGCTTTCCCGAGCTGCGATTGCGGCGGAACCTTGCCGAGATTATCATCCAGCCATTTTCTGAATTCATCCAGAAGTGGTTTCGATTCCGCTAGCCGGATTCGATGCCGGTCCTCAATGTTTTTGTCCTTGATCGTTTTCTCGACCTCGTACAATTTGCGAATTATCTCGATCGCCTCGCTCGCAAGCCCAACCCCTTTCGCCGAGGCCTTGCTCGCCTCAAAGAATTTTCTTCGACAATGTGCCATGCAGCCCAATCGAGTTATTCCTTCCTGACTGCAAACCTCATTATATCCGGAATATCCGTCCGCCTGCAGATATCCCTGATAGTCTGCAAACAATCGCTTTGCCACTTCTCCGCTACGGCTCGAATCGTATTCGAAAATTATGATCGGTTTTACATGAGGACCGTTTCTGCTCCGCACCCACATGTAGGACAAACTCTCCGCAAGTTTTCCGATCTCATTTAAAACCTGCACACGCGTTTCGTCCGCCTGAACGTAGCCACTGGCCAAAAGTTCCTCTTCCATGAGATTGAGCATCGGAATGAGAAGCTTGCCGATCTTGATCATCCAAAACGCCATCGTTGCTCGCGGGATATCTATCCCGGCCTGCTGCCACATGTGCTCTTGCCGATAGAGCGGAAGTCCATCGCAGTATTTGCTAGTTGCGATGTGCGCCAAAAGTCCGGGCCCGGCCATGCTCTTGGGTATTGCAGTCTTGGGTAGGGGCGCGCGCTTGACGCAATCTTCGCAAATTACACACGCATATTTCTTCCGAATCGTGCGAATGACTTTTATCTGTGCTGGTATCACATCGAGCTGCTCGCTTACGTCTTCGCCGATGCACTTAAGTTCATGGCCTTCGGAACAAACCTTCTCTTCTTCCGGCAGATCGACGATGATTTCCTCTCGCGGTAGATTGGCCGGAAGGGCCACTCGCTTTGGTGTGCCACGACGGCGATAACTCTTTACTGTAACGGACGGCGGCTCTTCGGTTATCTTTTCATTCTCAGTTTCAGCTTCATTGAAGAGGCCTAACTCAAATTGAGTCCCGTTACTTTTTACCTTCTCGCTCTTTTTTCCAAAATGATGGTGCCGTAATAATCTCACTAGCTCTTCTAATCGCTCGTTCTCGGCTTTGACTTGGGCCACTTCTTCACGATGACGGGCAATTTCTGCTTCGAATTTATTGATGCTTAAAATCTGTTCCGCGATGATTCCCTTAAGAGAGAAGATGTCGTCTGGAAGTGTGTTTGCCGTCTGTGTCATTACAAATACGTCTAGCACATTGAGATGATTTTGTCGCTAACTTATTCGTGAATAATTCACTTTTTCGTGCGGTTTCATCTTCCAAATATCGTAACCGCCAAGCAGCCATTCAAACTGTTGCGCGTCGATCAAAATCACTTCATCATCGTGATTCCTTGGCCACCTAAATCGATCCTGCTCCAATCGTTTGTACCACATCGCAAATCCCGTTGCGTCCCAATACAAAACCTTGAGCCTCGTCCGGTTCTTGTTACAAAACAAAAACAGGTGCGATCCGAAAACATTGAGTCCCATCTCCTGCTCCACAATCGCGGAAAGTCCATCGATGGATTTCCGAAAATCAACCCGATCCCGGTGCAGATATATCCCGGTAAACGATTCGAGCTTTAACATGGCTCGCCTCCCCCACCAACTAAACTCCGCGTCACCTCTACCACCCACGCAGAGGGCGGAAGCTCGTCGCTCGTAAGTTCGAGACCATGCGGAAAACGAAGTCGGATATTGCCACCCCCCATGAGACTGATCGGAATAAAACCCCGCGACCGGGTAATCCCAGAAGACCGCGCTACCACCAACGACCGACCGCTATTTTTACGAATTTTACCGCGAACATAGAGAAACTGCTTGTAGTTAATGTCCTGCTCTCTGCAAAACTTCACTACTGATAAATGAGATCCCCTCTGTGTTTTTAAAATCTCTTCCCACTCCGCTGCAGGCCTTATACCCCATCGCGTTTTCTTTTCCATTCAAGTCTCCTATCGTTTTGGAGACTCTTTAGCATATCGTGAGGCCCAGCCGCTAGATGCGGTTTGCTAACCGCTTACAGCAGACGGGGGCATGGTAATCAAAGCTAGAGGTAGTCTTAAACTGGAACATATGGAAGAACCTTATCCCGGGTTTCCATTTCAGCCGGGGTGGCTGGAAAACTTTAGGCTTGATTCTTTTGAAATATTCGGG
>JACQXV010000295.1 GCA_016208715.1 Candidatus Woesearchaeota archaeon
CGAGCGTCGTCACGAGAAGAAGGCTGTGTTCTTTCTGGCCTGAATCTAATCTTTGTTGTTCTCAATCATTTTTTTCCATGCATTCAATCCTGTCGGAATAGCAAATAGGATAAAAGTTAGCAGACTTAAGAACCAAACAAGTTTTTTATATTGCCAAGCGGTGTATTGTTCTAGAGAAAGTATATTATACATAATAAATAGTGTTTCATGCGTTGTAAGAAATTTAGAAGTTGTGGACCTATTAGAAAACAATAGCCAAATCCTGTATTCTTTGTAGGGCGCATCTGGCACCGCTATGGAAAACGTATAGTTTTTTTCTTTTACCCAATCATCTGTGTAGTTGAATTGCTGATATTTGGGTTCGCTTAATGGGTGGGTGTAAACGCTAATTTGGTAAAGATAGTACGTTGAATTTTGAGCGTATTTGATGGGAACCTGACAGTCAAGTAGATCATTTGTGACTGTGCGGGTGAAATACCCTCCGGCACTCATGCAACGAAGGCTTGATATGCTATCTATCGTCTGATTTATGAGGCTGTTATTTTCCATTGCGGGGTGAACTGTCCAGTCGGCAGTAAAGGGAAGATTGCTGCGAAGTGAAAAATCGATGTAGAAAATGCCTGTGATAAGAATAACCAATGATGCTACCACTGCTATCAGCAGATAGATGTTTAACATTTTCTTGTACTTCGCGACAGTTGTTTCATCTAACAATTTCGTTTGCTTCAATACATCAAGAACTGCCTTTCTCATGAAAAAAACAATTAAAGATGCCCAAACAATATAGGGAATAATAAGCCACAAAATTTGTCTTGAACCCTCTTGAGTTATGTTGGTAAGGCCTATTGCTCCAGACACCCCCACTTTTAATGTAACAAAGATTATGAGTGGTATGTTTACCAAGAGCATGAGAAAGGTAAAAATCATCCCGACTTTTTGATTTTTGAAAATACGCGTACTGAGCCAAAACCGGATGTTTTCTTTTTTCTGCTTCGCTTTTTGTTTTTTTTTCATTGTACGTGGCTGACCATGATAACTTGCTTTATGCCAAGCGAGTCGAGCACGTCCTTGAGCTTGTCAAGCTGCTCAGAGGAAAAGCCGTCGGTAGGCTCGTCGAGGATCATCAGGTCTTTTGTCTTGATCTCTGACACGACGTCATTGATGACCTTGTTCAAGGCCAGGCGGTACGCGAGCGCGACTGCTGTCTTCTCGCCGCCAGACAGATTCTCAACGTCGATTTCGTACCCGTTCTGCAGCACGATAGGACTGAATTCCTGATCAAGACGAATCGAGAGCGTCTCGTCCTCGATGAGTGTCGCAAACCACGTCGTGAACAATTCGTTGAACTGTTCGTGGATTTTAAGCATGACGTGCTGCTCCATCGTGCCCATGAGGTTGATGAAGAACCCATCAAACCAGTTATGCAACTGCTTGATGTTCTCAAGCTGTTTGCGTGCCTGTTCTTTCTTTGCAAGGTCTGTTTCAAGCTGCGCGATGAATTGGTTTTGCGCTTCAAGGCGTTCGCGCAGTTCAGCAAGTTTTATGTTGAGCGATTTCTCTTCATTTTGCAGCCCATCAAGATCTTCTCTCAGCGTAGGCACACGCTCTTCAAGATGCTTATGCGCCTCGAGCTGTGCAGTACAGTTTGCGCGCAGCATCTCAAGCCCGGCCACTTCCGTCTGCAGGTCATTGGTTAATTCCTCAAGTTTTGTCTTTGACAGTTTCTTTTCGTCAAGCGATCGGGACAGCTGCTCGCGCTCCATGATTGCGAGTCGTTGTTCTTGTAATTTCTTCAGCATCGTGCGCTTTGCTGCAATCTCTGTACGTTCGGCTTCAAGATTCCGTTGTTCAAGCAACTGTAGGATATCAAACGCTGTTTGTTTCTCGACGGATACTTCAAGGAGAAGTTTCTCAAGCTTTTCCACCTCGGCAGCGATGACATCAAACTGCTGTAACTCAACCATGAGGCCTGCAAGCGTTTGTTCGGCAGCAGTTATTGATTGCAGGAGATTTTTTTGTCGAGTGAGTGATTCTGCAAGGGCTGCCTGCTCTTCAGCCAATTCATGGATTGCTTTTGTCAGCTCTTCGATGCGTCCGTCTTCCATTGCCGCGATGGCGCGCTTGTGATCTTCTGCAACCGTCTGCTTGCACGTAGGGCACACCTGCAGGTTCAATACAGCGCTCTTGCTCTCATGCGCATGCTTGTGGTGCACTTGGCACTCCTTGAGCTGATTATTCATCTCAAAAATGCGCTGCTCAAGTGCACAGATTTCGTCTTGCAGGGCTCGCTTATCCTTAACTTGCGCAAGTAATGCCTGCTTTGTATTTTCTTTCTCGGGCCGCGTTGCAAGACGATGATTCTTTTGTGCCACTTCAGCGCTTAATTCAGAAACCCGCTGCCCAACAAGCATGAGCTTGCCCTCTGCTTGTGACTTCCGGTTCTGCACAAGCCTAAGTTCCTCTTCTTTACGAAGAATCTCTCCTTCAAGTGCATTGATAGCATTGGGATCGGCGACTAATGGCAGCATTGTCTCTAGACGTATGGTCGCTGCTTCGATCTGTACTGCGAGCGTCGCAGCGTCATTTCTCATTCGCTCTTGCAACGCTTTTTTTTCTGTGATCTGAACGCAGTATCCATTATGCTGCATCCTTATATTCGCAAGAAGTTTTAGGTTCTCCTCCGATGCTCTGATCTCGCGCTTTTTGTGGTCAATCCGTTGCATAAGTTCAGTCATTCTCGGCATTAGCGTTCTCTGCTCTTCAGTGAGCCTGTAACGCGAGTCATGGCGCTCTGCTAACTCCTTCCGCTTCGCATCTTCATCAAGCAGCCGGAGTTCAAGCACCTTGCTGTCGTCACGCAGCCTCTTGGTGTAAATCTGTGCGTTCTCTGCAGCGCGTTTGTATTTATCGATACTAAAAATCTGCCGCAGCGTATCAACGCGTGCATCGCGCGCTTCAAAAAGAATCTGCTTCATCTCTTCCTGTGGCGTGTATACGGTGTAGCGCCAGATCAATGACTTTGATTTTGTCAATGCTTCCTTAGGATAGTGCAAAAGGTCAAGCACTGCTGCCTTCAGTTCTACGGCAGTCGCGTCCGTGCGTCGCCCGTTGACTATGATATATCCTGCTTCTTGCGCGATGCCGTCGGATCCGCGCTTGAGAGTTCGTCTTATGGCAACATCTTTGTCATCGACACAGAAGTTGAGTTCTACAAAGCCCCTCTTTTCGCCATTGCGCAAAAGACCTGTGGCGCTGAGGTCACGGCGAACTCCAAAGAGGGCAAATTCAATTCCTAGAAGGATGCTTGATTTGCCGCTGCCTATATCGCCAGACAAAAGAACCGTGCCTTGCGGAAACGCGATCGTCTGGTTTGTGTAGCTTCTGATGTTTTCGAGGGTGATGTTTTTGAGGATCATTGCGCTTGTCTGATCTTGTTTTTGTCGTATTTGTTCTATTGAGTTGTTCTAATTGAGAGAACTTTGTTTATTGAAAGAATATTGAAAGAATAGTCATTTCTATAAATAATCCGCGTCATCCGAAGTTGGGGGCGAATTCATCTAAATTTGAAGTGTCCTTATATGATGACAAAACTGAAAGGAAGAAATGCGTATTGTTCACTACCATAAAATTTAAATAAAAATGTATTATTCGCCAATGAAGATAAACGAGTTCGATTGGTTTTTGAGATTGTTTTTGGCCTTGTTGTTTGGACCTTGTTATTTTTTGTTGCTTTAAGGTGCAAGGTAGAGGTGGACAGAATGCATAAAAAAGTAGGTTTAGTGCTCACAATAATCATCGTACTTCTCGTAGGCGTCGCTTGCAGTTCTTATCAAGCTCCAAAGTACAAACCGCCACAGACCCGCGATGCGTTTGAAAAACCGTATGTGGGAAGTGATACAAATTCTTCTGTACCCAGCGGAAATGGTCTCTCAGCAGATGCGGGCCTGGAGGCGAATGAAGAAACTGCCTCTCTGGACGACGTTGACTCCCTCGTCTCTGGTATTGACGTTGACGAGGATATAGAATCAGCCAGCGCACATGGTGCGTCTGAAGTAAGCAAGGAAACAAAAGAAACGAAATCTTCAAATTCAACTGCGACTGGGAAACCATCTGCACCTGAAACAATGAATCTTCCAACCGTCGTTGTCAATGAAGGCGATCTGGTAAAGGTCAACGTAAAAGCAAATGATGCTGATGGGGATGAACTCGCTTTCATCTTCGGACCACCATTGAATTCCGATGGAGAGTGGCAGACGCTGAAAGGAGATGCTGGTACCACGTATGCGATTGTCCGCGTCTCTGATGGAAAGACAACGACTACAGGACGCGTCAAAATAGTGGTCAGAGCAACCAACAAACTACCCGTGCTCCAACGTATCGATGATATCACGGTTAATGAGGGCGAAACTGTTAAACTGCCGATAGTCGTGTCAGATCCTGATGGCGACTCATTACAGACAACAATCGAAGGCTGGATGACGAGTTCCAGCAGATCCACGACATACGCGGACGCGGGAACTTATGACGTAATAATAAAAGTCTCTGATGGGCAGGAAACTGTGAGTCAGCAAGTGAAGGTCACTGTAAAAGATGTCAACAGGCCTCCGGTGATCGAAGGAATCTTCGGATCAAAGGGATAAGAAGTTAGGGCTAAAAGATAATTTGTATTGTTTAGCTGTCTTCAATCGCACAATTTTGTAGAGTAACTCAAAGCAACTTTAACGATATTAATAACAACATTAATGGCAATATTAATGGTAAAACAAGAAGGTTGGTGATGGATGATGGAAGATGATGCGGTTGTAAAAAGAGTTGTTAACACGATGGTGCAACAAAGCAGGCAAGTCGAAAAGAAAAAGGCCAGCCCACAGAATTTCGGCAAGCTCGTCCCTGCACTCATCGAGCGAGGCATCGAAAGCATCGATCTCTCCATGTTTGATGATCCTACGCGCGAACAATTGCTCAACGAAGTAGGCGAGGAATGCCTACGTAAAGGAAAAGTAACTGAAGCGGTCAAGGCATTCATGTTCGTAAGCAACAAAAAGAAACTCGCAGAGATAGGACACAATTACGAGAACATCCTCATGTTCTCAAATGCGGTCGACATGTACGTCCTTGCTGAAGACCATGAAAGCCTGCAACGCCTCGGTGACAAATGCGTAGCTGACTCAAAATGGGCTGATGCAATCAAGGCATTCAAAGCGCTCGGCAACCGCGCAAAACTCACCAAAGTTGGCGTTGAATGCATGAAGCGCGAAAAATGGGACTCTGCACTCGAGATCTTCAGTTTCCTCGACGACAAGGACAAGCTAGTAGAGCTTGGCGACCTATGCTTCAAACATCCCTTCTTTAATTACGCCGCCAAAGCATACACACAAGCAGGTGACCAGGACCGTTTAAGCAAGCTCGGCGATGAATGCATCAGGCAAGGCCTTGTGACGACTGCGCTTGAAGTGTACGAGACCGCTGGCAATCAGGTCATGGCAGAGTTCATCAAAGCGAATTTCGTCAAGAAAAGATAATTAAATATGGAGAAAGAAAAATAATTTTTGATTTATACTTTTTTGATTTTGCTTTTATTTTTTATTCTTACGAGGCGCTACTAAACAAATACAATATATAGGAACCGCAAGCTCGCAGGTCGGTGGCGATGCTTGCTAAAAACAAATTCCAATAATTCTAAAAACATCAATCATGCCTCATGAAGACCACCATTATTAAGCTTGCAGGAACCATTGCTGATAGAAAAAAGATCAAGCAGGCCGCGCGCGTGATTCGCAAGGGAGGCCTTGTCGCCTTTCCGACTGAAACTGTATATGGCCTCGGAGCAAACGCAGTCGATGCTCAGGCAGTGAAGAAAATATTCAAGGCAAAAGGGAGGCCGTCCGATAATCCCCTTATCGTGCACGTTGCTAACAAGAAAGACTTCTCACGACTTGCTGCAGAGGTTACGCCTGCTGCTAAAAAATTGATTAGCAATTTTTGCCCGGGCCCATTGACGCTTGTTTTGAAGAAATCGAAGATGATTTCAAGCTCTGTATCCGCCGGGTTAGACACTGTAGCGATCAGAATGCCTTCGCATCCTGTTGCACTCAAACTCATCAAAGAATCAAAAGTTCCCATTGCCGCTCCATCTGCAAATCTCTCAGGCAAACCAAGCCCGACGGACGCAAAGCACGTGATTGAAGATTTGAATGGAAAAATTGATGTCATTATAGACGCGGGCAAGACAAAGATAGGCGTTGAGTCTACCGTTGTCGACATGACAACAAACCCGCCAACGCTCTTGCGGCCAGGAGGAATCACTAGAGAGGCGCTGCGTCGTGTTGTGGACAAGATCGCCATGCGCTTTGGAAGGGGTGGCCAAATCGCAAAATCACCCGGGATGAAATACCGCCACTACGCTCCGAACGCCAAATTAATCCTTATTGAAGGAAGACCGACGCAAGTGATTCGAAAAATAAAGAAGCGAGTTTGCATGTACCGCCTGCGAGGAAAACGGGTTGGCATCATGACAATCAGAAGAGACCACACCTACGACGCTGATGCCGTGATCCTGGTTGGCACAACCCCCACTGCCGTCGCAAGGAATATCTTTCATGCACTGCGGGAGTTCGACAAGCGCCGCGTCGATATAGTCCTCGCGGAAGGCATCGCTGAACGTGGCATGGGGCTCGCGGTGATGAACCGGTTGCGGAAAGCGGCAACGACTCTTGTTCGCAAAGCTTAAGACCTAGGTACTCAGATTAGGACACTACCCAAGCTCTGTTCCGAATGTGCCGCCGCCGACCTGCGAGCGAACGCCACCGTTTGATGTGTGAACGTCTTGCTTGTCAGTGTGATGAGAAGCGTTTGGCTCTCTCACGATTATTCCTGGGA
>JACQXV010000296.1 GCA_016208715.1 Candidatus Woesearchaeota archaeon
CTTACGTTCGTAGGTTCGAGCATAGCTCAAACGACCAGTGGCATGCTCGCCCTACGTGGCTCGGGTCGCTCGCCTTACAAAGAGCGAGCTTTTGACTCGGCGAATTCCACCAGTCCCACACACTCACTTACGTTCGTAGGTTCGAGCATAGCTCAAACGACTGGTGGAATCTTAGCGCATTAAACAGATACAAAAAAAACCAGCAAATCCTTTGATTGCACTGCCTGTATATTGCCTGTACGTCCACAGCGAGCGGAGCACTGATGGCGGTGCAGCGGCCGAGCGTAGGGACGTTCGGGGCAGAGCTCTTTGAATCCTAAAAGATATCAGGGCTTAATCTCGACAAGCTCATTCATTCTTGCGATGAATTTCTGCGCATGATGGAGGTACGTGTCATATTCCTGGCCGCTTATCTCCTTGATCTCACGGTGAGTGATCATCTTCTGCAGTTTGTAGAACTCCCGCATCGTTTGTGCGTACTCTCGCTCGAGAAGATTTCTTTTCACCAGTTTTTCTTCAAGAAGGTCAGCCACATGTTCCGGGCTTGGCGGTACTTCGCCCATGCGCATCAGCACGGCGTGCGCGGAGTCGATCACAGCCCAGTAGAGATCAAGCGCTGCCTGCATAATGTGCCATTTGGAGTTGTGGATCGTCACAGGGGCGCGAGTGAAATAGTTCCAGATAGATTCTTCACTGGGCCTTATCCTGCCTTGGCGAAGCAACACTTGGAGCGGGTCAAAGAGATTATTATCGATCAAAGACACTCCATCACGCAGGATGTTGATGACAATGGGGTCGCCTGCGCGGACGTATTCCCAGAAGGCGGTCAATTTCAGGCTTGTGATGTGCAGTTTGCGTGATGTCTGCGCCACTATCTTGTCCGTGATGACTCTATATACTTCGACGACTTCTTCATTCATCCGCAATTTCAGGTCATCAACAACCACAAGGACATCGATATCTCCGACTTCTTTTCGCGCTTGTGGTTTTGCTGCAGAGCCAAAGAGTGCAGTGCACGCGACGAATCTGCCGAATTCTTTGTACATTTCTTGGGAAAATTTGTAAGCAATATCGTATTCTTCTTTGAGGTACTTTTCGATATTTGGATTGCGGTAGGTTGGAATGTCAAATCTCATGGATATCCCGGACAGCACTAAAGCTACAGATCGTTTCTACACGCCCCAAAATCTAAACCGCCACATAAACAGGGAACCGCGTTTATAAATATTATTCACTATTTCAAAATAGTGTAAGCCCTCCAAAATGGTGCAGTAACATCCAAAAGATTAAAAACACTGCCGCAAAAGCAACGGCATGGCCGAAGAAAAGGGATCACCAAGTATCTCGATCATTGTTCCAACCTATAACGAAGCTAAGAACGTTCAAAAGCTTCTGCGGCAAGTGCACGCATGCATGAAAGGGTATCCGTATGAGATTCTGGTCATGGATGATAATTCTCCGGATAAGACTGCAATGAAGGCAAAAGAACTCGAAAAAAAGATTCCGGTCCGCCCGATTATCCGAAAAAAGGATCGCGGTCTCGCGAAATCAGTGGTGGATGGATTCAAGCATGCAAGAGGCAATTTTCTGATCGTGATGGATGCCGATCTTTCTCATCCCCCGAAAGTTCTTCCCAAATTGATTGAGAAACAAAAAAAATCAAAAGCAGACATCGTTGTGGCATCGCGCCTCGTTCCAGGAGGAGGCACTGAAAACTGGCCGCGCTCGCGCAAGTTGACGTCATATATTGCAGGGGTTCTTGCAAGGCCGCTCACGCAAATCAAGGATCCGATGTCGGGCTTTTTTCTATTTAATAAGAACGTCATTCGCAACGTCGCACTCTCACCCATCGGATATAAGATTCTTCTAGAGATTCTTGTTAAGGGCAATTATAAGAAAGCGGTGGAAGTTCCGTTCATCTTCAGGGACAGGACTGCAGGGCAAAGCAAGCTCAGCATCAAGACGAATATGGAGTACCTAATGCACCTTTCAAGTCTTTATATGCATAAGGTGAAAAGGCTCTGTCCGGAATTGCGCCGCTGCCACCCTGAGAGCTGAATCAAAGAGCACAATCTTCGTATTTGTTAGCTGCGCCGCCACCGACCTGCGAGCTTGCGGTTCTTGCATAGTCTCGCACGATTCTTGGTTCGGTAAGCGGCTTAATGTCCACACTGACTTACACGGCGAGCGCATCGTGGCGGCGCTGCGATAGAATCAATTAAACAAATACACTAACATTGATTATGCTCAATTGAACGAAAATCCTAAAAAAGAAAAAGGGGAAGAAGAAATTATTTGTTTTTAACCTTAAGTAATTGAGCTAAAGCCTTTATGTATGAAATTGCATTATGACCATTATATTCATCAAAATCATAACCCCAACCCATTCCACTCTCATCATCTTTAGCACATTCTATACACTCCCTAAGCTTGTCTTCATCTCCTTCAAGAATTACTAATGCTTCAAGACAAGCACCACTAATGGCCGAGTGAAGAGAAGGGTCTTTTTGTGTATTCACCTTTTTATAAGGCAGATATTTATGGACAATTGCTTTATATTCTTTTAATTTCGCAACAGCTTTATCATTTTCCATTTGTTTTGCCTCCAAGTATTGTTAAAATTGGGAAATCCTGCTGTATATAATCTTTTCGATAAGGCAGGCTCTCCTCATGACAAGGAGAAAAGTTCCACAGGAAGGTTTAACCAATTACCGTACTATACAAAAAGATTGGCTCTGTAGAAAATGACGAGTGCCGGCACACTCACCACCACCGCCCTGTTGCGAGCGATAGAAAGAAGCACCTGCGCGCCGACAAGGGGGCAGTAAGCTGTCTTTGTGGGCTCGCGGCAATGCCTGCGCTTGAGTTGATAAGAGCCATGCTCTTATCGAGCGATCGCGTCGAGCCTTGCGGTGCCGGCTTGTCAAGACTTTCTACAGCGCCAAGCGAAAACAAAATTATTTAAATAGCGCCCACACGCTTCTTCTTATGAAAGCGCCCCTCCAACAGCCAATTCAAGAATTAAATTCAGAATTAAATTCAGGCTTAAATTCAGACTTAAATCCAGAATTAAATCCAAAATTAAAAAAAGTCGTGCAGAATGTTGTCCGCATTGCCCAAAAGATAAGTTTAGTGTTTCCTCGGATGAAGTATAAGACCGGGGACCCTCCGCTCGGACTTGCGCTTGTGGCCGCAAATCTGCGCAGAAACAAGTTCAATGTTGATCTTATAGACACGACATTTCATCCGACGTTTGAGTACCTTGAAGAAAAACTTAATGCATTTGATCCGGATTGGATCGCGATCTACACGGACACGATGATGTACGATGAGTGCATCAGGATCGCAAAATTTGCAAGAGAGAAAAACAAGAAAGTCATTATCGGCGGACCTCACGCTTCCCTCAAGCCAGAGACTTTAGTTGATCATGCTGATTACGTTATAAAGGGAGAAGCCGAAGACACGATTATTGAAGTTCTGCAAGGCAAATACGAAGGGCAGAAACTCGTGCAGGGCGTTGCAACAGATATCGAGACGTTGCCGATCGCGGCGTACGATCTTCTCGAGATGAATGAGTACATGAAACGCTGGCATCTTCTTGATAGCGTCGAGTCAAACTTGAAGGGAACCAACATTTTCTCATCGAGGGGCTGTTCATTTCGGTGCACATTCTGCCAACCGGTGCTCGACAACCTATTCGGAAAAAAGTTGAGAACTAGAAGTGTTGAGAGCATCATTGAAGAGATCAAATATCTCAAGGAAAAATTCGGGCTGCAGGCATACTATTTTCAGGATGACACGTTTACTCTTAAGAAGATCTGGATCAGGGAGTTCTGCAAGCGCTTAGTCGAAGAAAATCTCGATTGCCTGTTATGGGGATGCAATTCGAGGATCGACATAGTTGACGAGGAGATCATGCGCGCGATGCATAAAGCTGGACTGCGCGTCATGCACATCGGTGTCGAATCCGGCTCGCAGCGCGTGCTTGACGAGATTTACAATAAGGATATCAATCTTGCATATGTTCCAGAAAAGATCCGCCTGGCAGAAAAGATAGGCATACACTGCCTGTGTTTCTTTATGCTCGGCGCGCCGGGTGAGACAAAGGAGGAGATAGAAAAGACCATTAAGTTCGCGACATCTCTTGATGCGACTGAGATCACGGCAACGATCGCTACACCGCTGCCTGGAACTTATCTCTACGACGCGATCAAGGACAAGTATAAAGTGATTGATGATTTTGGTCAATTTGATTACTACAAGAACAGCGCATTCGAGAATCCTGACGTGAGTTTCAAGGAACTGAAGTGGCTGCAAAAAAAACTTCTGATTCGGTTCTACACGCACCCAAAGCGTTGGAGGTACATTGTGAATCATTTCACATCTTTGGATGGAATGAGGAAGATGTTCAGCAAGATCTCCCGGTTCACGTGAATTTTAGGGATTCTTACTGGTTCTGATTCGCAAAGAGAATCTCGAAAAGTTTGTTGGAAACATCAGGTTAGTCCGAATGATTCTGTGAATGCTTTCATACGACGGTATTCTTGCAGGAATTTCAGGCCTTGTTCAGTGATGAGAATATAAGCTCCGTGCTTGTTTTTCTCTTCGCGCACCATTTGCTTTTCAACAAGTTCTTCAAGCGACTGTTTCATCTTTTGGTACGAGAGGTTTGACTTGTATAAGAGATGCGTCGGCTTGATTTTGCCGTTCTTTTCCTGAATCGCCCGGAGTATATCATGAATAATCTCCAGTTTAGTTCTGCGTGCACTCATTTTTTGAAAATCACCACGTGGTTTAGCAGCAAAAGCAAGAATCCGAAAAACTGGGAGACCTCTCCTAACACGTAGAGTTGATTCGTCACTGGAATGAACAGGAAGAAGAACTGGCTCAAAAGCAGCAGGAAGAATGACAGCGCAACAATCTCAGAAGCAGGAGTTTTCTTTTCCTGGCAGTTGTGCATGAAGTGCCAGAAGATGATGATCAGGAATAGCGCTGCCACAAAGTGAAAGATAAGAAAGACATTGTTGCTAAAGAAGGTCGCTACAAACAACAGTACGGCAATGACGATGTTTGCTCTGCGGTCAGGAATGTTTACTGCTATGTTGAAGAGATAGAGGAGTCCAAGCAAAAAGAGGAATCGGTGCAGAAAGTATCCAGCCGCGTAGAGGAAAAGCGTTAGAGGGAATGATGACGTGAGAGATGATATAATATGAAAATAGATTTGCAGATTGATGGCGATCTTGATGAACAGTGCCAAAAAGAAAAAGAAAAACCCGTAGGCCATGATCTTGTATTTCTTTTGCTCCGTGACGCGAAAGATGCGGTGGCTATAATAGGCGAGGACCAATGCAATGATCAAGGAAACAAACTCGAACAGTGCGTCAAATCCCCAGAACCAGGGTGGACTGAAAACGAAAGTCGCCATGGCATTAAAGAGGGAAAAAGCGTTTATAAACCTTGCGAATCCGTTGGCAGCCGTTTTTTATCTTCTATTATTTTATGTTCCATTCGTATCACTTTGCATTATCAGAGCAATGCAATGATCATGCATAGGATCGCAGCAAGTGGACAAGCAACCGGCTAACGAACGATCCTGAATACGCTCAAAAAAGATAGCCCCGCCTTTAGGGCGTTGGCTCTTTTTTGGCGTCCTAAAAATCCGCAGTCAAAGAAAGTGCCCGTCAAGCCTCGGGCTTTAGCCCGAGGTAGGGCGCGTTCGGCGGATTTTTATGACATCGCAGCAAATGCGCGCGCCCCGCCTTTCTTGTTGATATGGTATCCCCTCAACACCCCATACGGAAGGCTGATGAATAGTCCGTCGACAAGCGTGTTTCCAACCGACCGTGGCCCTCGTATGGGAGTGCAAGATCGAACACCCCGCCAATCGCGACGCCCGCAAGAAAGTCAGTCAGGTGGCGCCTGTGAAATATTTCTTGCTTCACTTCTTATTTCTTCATCTCTTGCGGTTTCTCTTCAGCCACTAATTTCACCTGTCAAAAGGCGGCAGGGGACCACCACGCAATAGACGGGTGGCATGTTCGCTTCGCTCACCCCCTGCCGCTTTTTGAGCATACTCAGCATACAACGACTTATCCACCAATCATATGTCAGAAATGCACTGCATTTCTGAGCACCATCAGAAATCAAGGATTTCTGAGGGATTGGTGGTATGCTGACATATAAAATTCACCCATACATCTTGAGGATGTGCACAAACGTCTGGCCCGCAAGTGATCCTGTCGCAGAAGCCACACCAGAATAGAGCCCTGCTTCCTTGCCAAGACGACGGCCTTTGAAAATGCCAACGATGCTTCCGAAAAGAGCTGCATTGAATACAGTAATTGCAACATTATCGTACTCAGGCCTGTACATTAAGTGAGTCAGACCGCCCACAATGGCGCCTGTAACAAAATCAGTGATGTTGCTATACGCAGGTAATGGACCTTCTGGCTGCTCCTGTCGTTGCTGTTCTTCACCCATGGCAATCCGCCCCACGCCTCAAAAGGCACATTAGTAAAAATAAAGCTTCATAACGTTCACTAATGTCTGGCCTGCAACCGCGCCAACGTACCCCGCGACACTTGCTCGCAAGCCTCCTTTGAGACCTTCGTACCTTTTCGCCATCGCTCCAACCAGCATTGCGACATATAAGCCATCCCAAAGAGTGTTTTTCAAAGTCTCATGATCGTCGTAGGGAAGAACAAAATCGAATGCTGCACCTACAACAACACCCAGAGCAAAATCTTACAATGTCTTTTCCAATGTGAGTGGTCCGTTGGATTCGTCGCGGAGTGGTTCGTTGCGTGTAGGATTCATAATACTAACATTGACGTTGGTGGTTTTTAATCATTGCGTCTCTAATTTACGGCAACAAGAAAAGAAATGTCCTTTTTTGGTTCTTTTAGGTAGAAGAAGAAAATTTTACGAATTCGCGGTTCGCTTCAGAAAATTATATACGCTCAAAAAAGATAGCCCCGCCCTTTAGGGCGTTGGCTCTTTTTTGGCGTCCTAAAAATCCGCAGTCAAAGAAAGTGCCCGTCAAGCCTCGGGCTTTAGCCCGAGGTAGGGCGCTTTCGGCGGATTTTTATGACTTCCAAAAGTTATATATTGCTAGAAGAATATATAGAAACGCTATCATGAAATACTCAATGAGAAAAGAATCAGTGTCAACTTTTTTTATTGCCCTTGTTGGTTTGTTGTTTCTTTTAACTGGTTGCGTATCAAAAGAACAGCCCATTTCTGTTGCAAGTGAGCAAGCAAGTGCGCAGCCTTCACCCACCACAGTCAGCAGTCCTGCGGTGCAATCTTCGCTGCCAATGGAACGCGAATCGTCAACCATCCTTGTGGAATTGACTGATTCAGGATTTAGTCCTGCCTTCATCACGATCAAAGCGGGACAGACAGTTAAGTTTGAGAACAATGGTGCGGCAAAGCGCTGGCCAGCATCAGACGTCCATCCCGTCCACTCATCGTATCCAGGTTCTGGCATCCGAAAATGTAAAACCGCAGCATCCGGCTCTATCTTTGATGCGTGCCGCGGGCTTGATAACGGCGAGGCGTTCGCGTTCACGTTCAACGAGAAAGGCACGTGGCATTACCATGATCACCTCGATCCAGGCACGAAGGGAACTGTCACCGTAGAATAATTAATCGTAAAATAATTGTATTTGTTTAGCTGATTATTTTGCAGCGTCGCCACGATGCTCGCTATCTTTAAGCTAAACAATGAAGCCGGAATAGTGAGAGGCGTTGCGTTTTGCGCCAGCTTGCGGGTCGGTAGCAGCGTTGCTAAACAAATAAGAATAATTTATCGAGTGCGGTTATTTACTAAATTGTTGCTGGAGTGAATCATGTGAAAAAAACAGCCAAGAAATCAGCGGCGTGCAGATATCATTTGCTCGCGTCCTTTCTGTTGCGCATCGGTTTAGGCCTTGTCTTTTTGTATGCCGCCGTGTCCGCATTTTTGCAGCCCAATTCCTGGATCGGATTCTTGCCAAGTTTTATTCGCACTTCGCCTGCAGCGCCGTTCCTGCTGAATGTGTTCGGATTATACCAAACCGCCCTTGCAATTTGGCTTTTGTCTGGAAAACGAACGTTCCATGCAGCAGTGCTGGCAAGCCTTACACTCACAGCGATCATTTTCACGAACATCAACGCACTTGATGTAGTGTTCCGCGATGTAGCCATCCTTTTTTGCGCCGCTGCACTCTCGGTGTTGAGCAGGGAGAACAATAATGGCAAGTGAGCTTCCACTGCAGTTCGTCGCCACATTCATCGTGCTGACGATCTGCGGTATCTCGATCTGCACGTTTCTTATCTGGAAGCATTACAAGAAGAAATCGCCGCTCATATGTCCTCTGCATCACGATTGCAGCGTCGTTACAGAAAGCAAATGGTCCCGCATCTTCTACTTTCGCAACGAGACCCTCGGCCTGTTCTATTATGTGTCGATGCTTGCTGGGATCATCAGCACGCTCTTTTTTCAAGCACCAGGCACACTCTTTCTTGCGTTGCTTCCGTACGCGACAGGTTCTGGCGCATTGTTCTCAGTATTCCTTATAGGCGTACAGATATTCAAGATTAAGGATTATTGTTTCTACTGCCTGCTCTCGGCGCTCGTGAATGTCCTTCTTTTCGTGAACGGCCTCGCACTGATATACTGATATTCTAGAGAAGCAAGATCCATACTCCTGGCGACTACACCGACTGCAACATTTATATGCAACATTTATATAATTCCCTGTTAATTGCGTATCCCTTGCTCCATTTAATGAACTAAAAGGAGTATAAAAGAATTATTACTTGGAGGGCTCTGTCCCGAATCTGCCGCGGCCACCCTGCGAGCTGAAGCGATAAACAGGTTGCTTAAACATCCTCTCGGCGACAAGATTGCCGGAGATGTTCACAGCGAGCGGTGCAGCGGCCGAGCGTAAGCGAGATTCGGGACAGAGCCTACTTGGAGGTATAAGCATGACAAGACTCGTTGTATATGAAGAAAAAAGACCGAAGGAAGTGAAAGTCGGTCAAGACAGCAAATGGATGTGCATGTGCGGCCTCAGCAAAAACCTGCCTTTCTGTGACGGATCGCACAAGCAATGTGCTGGCGAAGAAGACGGCAAATTGTACAAATATGAGAATGGAAAACGAATGGAGGTTAAAAGAGATTGAAATAAACAAGAACAATCATTGTTTTAGGTGACCACGTCTTTCACGTTCTGTGGTCACCTGTACAGAGGCGCTATGCAAAGCGCGTGCTTATACCGTGCTGTTTCAGTGTGTCTTATCGCAAGTAGCGTATTTGTTTAGCTACTTAAATCGCGGCGCCGCCACTACGCTCGCCGCGCATGTAAAACTGACGCATATAAAACTGATTATCATCAATAATTGAGCCGAGAATCGTGCGACACTATGTGGTTTGTCGCAAGCTCGCAGGTCGGTGGCGATGCTGCTAAACAAATACCAAGTGTCTAATCACCGTCAGTCAAACCCGATCAGCAAGGGATACAGATCGTCATCTTTGTAGATCATCGTCCTTTATTCTCTTGTGTACGTGCCGACAAGCAGGGCTGTCGCGAGCGCATGCCCTTTGATCGCTTCTTCCACGTCGCGCTGCTGGGAATTATGGTGGATGTCAAGTGTAGTGTCGAGCGCGTAGAGCCTGAAGAAATAACGATGAACACCAGACGGTGGACAAGGGCCAAAATAATCATGTTTTCCTCCGTCGTTCAGCCCTTGCGTTGCTCCTTTAGGATATTTTCCTTCCTCGAATGTCGAGTTGATAGGAATATTCCACACTACCCAGTGCGAGAACTCGCCTCCTGGAGCGTCAGGATCTGACACTATCAATACAAGACTTTGTGCTTTTGGCGGTGCACCGTCAATGGAGAGCGGCGGGCTTACGGCAGGGCCTTGGCACGAATATTTTTTGGGAATGCGTCCATTGTTTTGAAATGCCAGACTCGTCAACTTTAACGTAGACGGCACTTCGACACTGCCGGCCTCTTGTCTCTGCACCTTTTGCACAGGCGTTTGCAAGACGGTTTGTTTTGTGCAGCCAAGAGCTAGAAGAATCAGAAACAGCAACAGAAGTCCAGCCAATGTCCGTTGTTTGATCATGAAAAACCTCAGTAAATAACTATCTGTCAAAAGGCGGCAGGGAACCACCAGTCAAACATACGCACTGCCGTTCGTAGATGTCAAAAACCACCAGTCTCTGACCGGTGGTTTTCGAGCACAACAATATTCCAAGATCAGCTGGCACGCATGAAACCACCAGCGAAACACTGGTGGAATATTGTTGTTTGAGCATAGCTCAAACGACTGGCGGTATGTTCGCTTCGCTCACCCCCTGCCGCCTTTTGAGTATGCTCAGCATACCACCACTTATCCACCAATCATATGTCAGAAATGCACTGCATTTCTGAGCACCATCAGAAATCAAGGATTTCTGAGGGATTGGTAGTATGCTGACATATAAAAATTGTATTTGTTTGGCAGCTTCGCAACCGACCCGGCGGCACCGCTCGCCGCAAAGAAACAAAACTATGGCTTTTCTTGTTGGCATGATTTTTGTTTGCATAATTATTACTCCGGTCTGATATATGCTCCGGAAAACCACATTACGACCAGGAACACAATATAAATGATGTACAGCAGGACACCATTTTTCCACGTGAGCTCCTTCTTCTTCATGAACCAAAAGACAAGACCTGTGCACGCAAGAGTGAACACTGCCAGAATGATAATCGATTGGAACGGGAAACGGAGCGGTTCTATCAATGCGAGCACTCCAAGAAAAAGCAGCGCCTTGGTAAGATTGCTTCCAATAATGTTTCCCACGCCAATGTCCTGATGCCCTGACAGTGCTGAGCGTACACCGACACTGATATCCGACAATGACGCAGTGAGTCCGATGACTACAAGCGCGACAAGGAACGGCGAAATATTCATGATTTGTGCTATGCCAATTGATGAAAATACCAGCCAGCGTGAAGAGAGGATGAGCGCTGCCGTGCAGCCAAGAAAGATCAGGATGTCTCTGTACAGTGTATTATATTTGACGTCTTTTTTCATGCGTCCTGCTTCGCCTTCCTTTCTCCATAGGATAAAGAGGTATCCAAAGTACGCACTGACAAGGATCAGACCATCGATTCGGCCCATCACGCCATCGATCATTAACACAAAGGGAAGGACTGCAAGGGCGACTACGTGATATTCCGTTTGCTCGATGACTTTTGACTCAAACAGTATCTTTTTGCCTGCGAACGCGATGGCTCCAAGGACGAGGGTGAGCTCCACAATATTGGATCCGAGAATGGTCCCGAACACGATGCCGCTCTCGCCAGCTTCCTGTCCCGTAACCGACGACATCAGTTCAGGCATTGATGACGCGATTGCAATGACCACTATTCCGATGAGGTAGTCAGAAACCCCCAAACGCCTTGCGTAGTCGCTTATACCGCTGACAGCAAGGTCCGCACTCTTGAGCATGATTACAAGACTTGCAGCAACAATCAGAAGGTAGCTTGGCAATGGGTATGCTGACATTACGGCTGCAAGAGAATCGAACATGGCATTTTTAGCGGGAAACGTGTTTAAATAGTTTTCTTGCCTCTTGGCTATGTCACGGATATCGCTTTCGGCGGCCGCTGCACTGGTGCATAATCATGGTGCGTGCTCGGCCGACGTCTCCACCGACCTGCGAACTATCGGTTCTTGCATCGTCTCGTACGATTCTGTGTATTCCTGGTCGTTACTTGAACTAAACCTATACAGCGAGTGTCGTGGCGACGCTGCAAAATAATCAGCTAAAACAAATACTAAAATTCAATACTAAACTTCTAATAGGCCATATTAAAAAGGTCGGCCAGCGCAATTCATGCCAGTACCAATAAGAGTAGTGCAAACAGCATAAACGATTCCTGCATCGTTAGCGCCGCCCGTGAATAGATAAAATATTTCCTCATCATAGGAAA
>JACQXV010000297.1 GCA_016208715.1 Candidatus Woesearchaeota archaeon
CACATAATAACGCGGGGTAGAGCAGTCTGGTAGCTCGTCGGGCTCATAACCCGGAGGCCGTGGGTTCAAATCCCACCCCCGCTACCAACCTTACGCAAATTACACAGTGCCTGAACGAAAACACATACTTTTATCATTTCGACCGAAGGGAGAAATCTGTAAACCCTGTAATTTCAATGGTCAAAAGATTTCTCGCTACGCTCGAAATGACAGTTTTGGTAACTATTTAGCCAACTGAAGTTGGCAAAGACTGTTCTTTGAAAAAAAAGATAGAAGAAATCGCATTCCCCGTTTTCACGAAGTCAAGTTTTTACAGGTTGTCCGAGAATGTGATTAGTTCAAGCGAAGCATACCATATATTGTCTATCTATATACAACATGTCAATATATAGTATAGTGCTGACCGTGCAAATTCATTCTCGGACAGCCTGTCTACCCATGACCCCATGACCCCAAGCCACCCTCAACGTTCCCGTTCAACCGGCACGCCGCATGCGGCGTGTCCGCGTGGAACGGGTGGTTAGGGTTCACGAGATTACTTGAAGCCAATGTCCTTTGTCTTAATCTTGAAGCTGTGGCTTTCCCAGGCAGCACCGGCGAATTTGATCTTTATATCGATCTTCAATTTCGAAGGTGCCTCGACTTCTCCATTCTTGCGCCCAGTAATGGTGCCATCCGCAAACCAGTCGGTCGCTTTTCGCAATCCGCGTAGAAGCCCAAGTTCGTATAGCGCGAGAGCACATCTCTTGGATTTCTTGTCAATTAGCTCCGCAATTTTCATGAAGTCGTCCTCGGATAAGGAGTATGGCTCGCTTTCACTTTGAAACGTCTCGCAACCTCACCTAGGCCTAAAACAAGCGAGGATTTTAAGCAGACGCCAACAGCATCATTTTTTGACATACGAAAGGTATTTTTTACATTCATAAACTTGTTTTAGGGTAGTTTGTTGGGAGAAATTTAACACCGCGAGTAATTCATAAAGAAAAAAATGTTTTTATAGCTTCAAATACGCTGAAAAACATTACATCTGGGCGTACCATCTCCCCACATTCGGCATCAACAACCCAAACCATGCCTTCAGATTCCACGCCAGCGCTGCTATTACCATGTATGCCCAGTTGCTTTCCAAA
>JACQXV010000056.1 GCA_016208715.1 Candidatus Woesearchaeota archaeon
CTTTTTTATCCAATTTCTTATTTTTATCCAATTTCTTATCCATTCTTTAGAGAAATATGCACTCTTTTAAATATTTTTCTGGTTCCGCAAAGATATTGCTTGATTTTCTCTTTTTCATCAAGGAGCACTAATATACCATCAAGTTTCACATTTTAGTATGACAACGATATTACTTCGTTGGAGATAAATTAATGCAATTCATAAGAACAATTCAAAATACCAGAGGTTTCATAGATGAAAAACATACACCATCTATTCTATTAATTCTACAAAAGGAGGTAAAACAATATGGCAAAATGTGAAAAATGTGGTAAAGAGTACCCAGACGGCACCGAACATGTTTGTTCTTCACCAGAGGAACAAAAAATGGAGACAAATACGTCTCAAGAAAAAAAAGCAACACCTGAAGAGAAAACCCAGCCACAAAAGACGGAAGGTTCAACACAGGAAAAAAACAGAGGTTAAGAAAAATGGCAAAAAAGAAGGTGATTAAAAAGAAAGCAACGAGAAAGAAATCAGTCAAGAAGAAGAGAAGATAGAGATTGTTTTTTTTTATTTTATTTTATTCTAACAATTTATTATCTAATCACGTACTCTTATGGGGTAATCAAAAACTACAGTGCCAACTACATTCCCGGCAAATGAAAAACTCCGTTCGCCATCAAAGGCTCTCTACGTATAACAGGGGAAGCCGTCCCGCAATTCCTTTCCAAATCCATAATTTTACAAGAAAAAGACCTCTTTTAACCCCCAGAAGCCCCCATCATTTTCCAAATCTTCTGCAAATTATGTGCTATGCTCACCAAATTTAATTCAATTCTCACTTTATCAAGGCCTTATCATCATAAAAATCGGTCGCAGGCGTCCTACTCCGCACTAAAGTAAGGAGTTTGAACGGATGCCTGCATGTATAGACCGATTTGTCAGAAACCTTTGGTTTCTGAGCATGCTCAGAAATGCTTTGAATTTCTGACATTTAGGATGCTAAAAATGTCGCCCAAAAGGAAGGGGTTGTCAAAAGCTCGCGAGCACCACCAGTCATACATACTCACTGGCGTTCGTAGGTTCGAGCATAGCTCAAACGACTGGTGGAATTTTAGCGCATTAAACCCCACACCAAAATGTTTGGCGACATTTTTGTGCATAACACGCGAAAAGAAAACAGGACTTCAACTCAACTTAGCCTGTTAGACGCACTTTGAGCCTGCGGGACAGGCTCTTGCGCTGATTGCTGCGGAGCCTCCTCTTGTTGTGGTTGTGCAGCAGAAGGCGCTGGCGCAGTAACCTGCTCAGGCACAGCAACACTCGCTTGCACTGGCGCTTGCGTTTCTTTCTTTGCCGGAGCAGGCGCTTCACGCATCGGAACAGGACCCGCGCGCAACGAAGTAATCTTAAGCGTAGCTTTATTCGCTACAACATCTGTACTAGTAAGCTGAATTGAAATGTCATTTTCCCCATCCTGATCAAGATCAACAGCCTTAGTCTCACTATAAACTACAGTGACAAACTGCACGACTGAGCTAATCCTAAGCGTCACAGAATTCGCACTCACACTAGTAAGCTCAATCGTATGCTTCACCGAATCTTTCGTAAGCTCAACCTTCTCATTCCTTGCAAGAACAGTCTGAGTAGACTGCATCGATGAAACATCACCAACATTATACGTTGCAGCAGCCGCTGCCGTAGCTCCACCACCACCGCCTCCGCCGGAAGAACTTGATGAAGACGAGCTGCTGGTCCTCGACTGATACACCGATAAACCAAGACCCTGCCCTGTTGGAATATTACATTCCGTAAAGGCTGAAGTGAACGAACAACTCACACTAGAGGTCACTTGGTAGCAGTTGGTCTGGTTGTCTTCATCACAGTGCCATAACTGATTACCAGTGTTAGGAATTCTCATCTTAAGGTATTTACAGCCAAGTTCGTTGGAAAACTCCTGCCATTTATCCGTATCCATCCCTACACTCTGGGTTGTGATGTTGTAAACAAAGGCATTAGACAAGTTTCCATCATATGCCTTCATGATGGAACAGTTCAGGAAGGATATTGAGTAGCTGCTGTTCGAGTTGTTAACTACTATTTCAACGTTTTTTGTCTGAGACTGGTTGAGTTTTTTCCCGTACGCGAACGTATCATTCGATATGTTAAGAGCGGGGATACTCATTGTCGTCCCGTTTGGCATTGTTGGCTTGAACAAAAATGCCTTGAACGTAGCGGCGGTAGTAAAATTTGTACACTTGCTGATGAGGCAGTTTCCACACAGGTCGCACATCTTGTACTTGAAATAATACGTTGTATTTGACATGAGCGTGTAATTAAGAGTGTTCTGGCTCAAGTCTGCATCGTGCCATTGTGAATATTCGTTTCCTGAGAAAGAATCAAGCAGGCTTGGATCCTTGACTGTTGTATTGAGCGTTAGACAGTTGCTATCGTTCTTATAAAAGAGCACGGTTCCATTGGCTGGCTCTGATGAGTCAAATGCGACCTTCGCATAATCAGGCAACACATCTACACTCTGCCATTTGATCTGCGGCGAAGTCTTGTCTGTTGACTCACAAGTGAGCCCTTGTGTGCAGGCGAATGGATCGTACTTGCAGCTAGGGTCAGCGCAATCAATGTAACCATTTCCGTCGTTGTCTTTTCCGTCAGCGCACTGAGGACCTTGCTCGAATTGGATATATCCTAATTTGAGGAATTTCTGGCAGTCAGGATCATTTTCGGCATCGAGACCATCGCCATCATTGTCAGTCCCTGTTGCTGAGCAGTCCTCGAATTTTGCATCAATTGAACCAGGAGTGTAATATGAAGGCCCGGCTGAATCAATTGAGGCGTTGGTGCTATTCACGGTCAGGACATAAATACGCAGTGGAACTTTCGGATTTCCAAGGTCGTTCTTCTTTATAACAAGAATGTCAACGCCACCAATCCCTTCTTGCATAGCGCCCGGAGGGGCAAAGCAACCGTCGACCGGGGTGTTCAACTGAGCTGCGAACGGAACCCACGTACCTGAAGAGCACTTGTAAGCGAATTTCTTATCATTTATAGTTTCATTATAATAGAGTTGATTGGAATGATTGCTCCCATTTTGTTCATGGACGAATTTGTATTCAAACCCGGTAAGTGAAGCGTTGAATTCTGAAGCACAATTATTAGTTGTGTTGCCATCCACATCAATGTAACGGTAATACTTGCCTGACATGTTCGTGCTGTTCGCGTGCACTTTGTTGCAGCCTACCAAATTAGTCATATCTTTAACAGCCATGCCAACATCCAGCGTCTCGGAAGAATCGTGGATGCCAAAGCCGACGACGTCAAGCCAAGGATCGTTGACATCACCAGAAGCATCAAAGCCTAACATCACTGGAGGCGCATCAAAATCCATGTCTCCCTGTGAATTCTTATCAGATATTGGATCACACCATCCTACTATTGGATAGCTCGCCATTTGGCCGGGATTTGGATGATAGAAGCAAACCGACGTCGTGTTCAGAGGGAAACCCGTGCCATTTTGTGCATTGCACTCGGTCAGATTATTATCGTGTCTTGTGCACAGGTAGGAATCGATCGCACCCAAACCTGCTGCGGAAAAACCGCCGCCTTCAAATCCAAACCCACACGCCATATTCTCTTCACAATCAGTGTCAGCACAGTCATAAGAACCGTCATTATCTTCATCTCCTGGCAAAAAGCAGACTTCTACCGTCCCGTTTGAACTGCAGTAATTAAAGTTCGTGTTCCAAGTACATTGGCTGCCGTTCGCCGCCGATGCATCGCATGTCGCATTCGAAACACACGCAAAGCAGTTCGTGGCGCAGTTTGTCTTGTTAGCCAATGTAGAAGACATACAAACACCGTCTTCAGACGCGTTAAAGCTCCCAACACCGTCGGTATTTGACCCGAACGGATCTGACATCCAGGTACAATTATTTGCACTCGCTGCGCACGTCTGATTCTTGAAGCAGCCAAAGCAGTTAGTTGAGCAATCCTTAAACCCGCCAAATGACACTCCCATGTCTGGATCACAGTAACCAAAAGTGTTTGGCGCATAGCTATCTGGATAAAACTTACAGTAACCTACCGATGAATTGCTGCACGCTAATTGTGCCGCGGCCAAGGTTGGCCAAGCCTCAGTTCCGTTCTGCTCACACGCCCAGCAAGAATCAGCACATGTTTCTTTTCCGAAATTCCCAAAAGCAAACTCACACCAGTCAAACGAATCTGTCTTGGTCTGCCCGTACTCATTCGTGTAAGAATACGTATCCGATTTCCACGTGCCACCTGCCGCTTGACACGATGCCTGAGTATTAATGTCGAAGATATCGCCTCCCATACCTCCTCCATAAATCGCGCTGTTTACAACAGAACATCTTGATTTCGCGCTTTCCCATTCGCAAGGCATATAATAAAGAGTCGTCAGGTTAGTGCACTGCGCTTCCGTTGACGCACCATCACAGAATGAGAACTGGGGAGTAGGAAGATCACTCTGCACCTTAGTCGTGTTCGACAAACACAGTACACTTGTTACATTCCATGTACAGAGTGGAGACGTGTGCGGCTGATTGTTGCAAAGTGAAGACTCATTGAAGTGGCTGCAGTTGATACCTGTGTTCCAATTGAAGTTTGGTTTTGGATCACACAGTCCACCAGAATACTGGCACATTGACGTGATATTGACGCACCGTGGATTTTGATCGAATTTCGGGCAGTCAACGATGGGCTTTGCGATGATACTGCTTCCAAATCCAGCAAACGTATTCATCTCTTTACAGGTTTGGAGCCAGAAATCCCAAGAACAGGCGGCGCCATTTTGCGAAGCATTCCAACAGGTGGATTCATTCGAGTGTGCAGCACAGCCAGTAGTAGGAGCATCGGCAAAAAGGTTTGATCCATTGCTGTTGTACCGGTAGTCGATCGTGATGCTGACAACGACATTGCTAACAGTCGTGATATTCCGCGCGATAACGACTGCGTAGGTTCCATTCGATATTCTGACGGCAACACCATCACCCGACTGGAAGAAAGGGAACGTGGAACTTTGATAAAAAGCAGTTCCAAAAGGGGTCGTATCATTAATACTTGGAACTTTGTAGGTGGTGTTAATATCGACGTTTGGCCCGAGACCCTCTACTCCTCCCCCTGTTGCATTGAAGAAACCGTTAGTGGTTGATGTTGAAAATGCGAGCAGAATGCCAGAACGATTATCCCACTTCATATCTCCCGAGACAGCGTCTGTTGCCCCTGTAGAGAAATTGACAAACTGTCCGCCAAGGAGGGTGACGGTTTTCGCCGTGGTTGCACCAAAGATGTCAGCAGACACGGACACCGGAACAATGAACAGTAATAAGAATAATAAGAATAAGAAAAGCAACCGCAACCGTGCGAGTTGCAACCATCCGAGTTGAACCGCCCCGTTATTCTTGCTGATTAAAAGACGAAAACTCAAATTGAACCTCTCTTTTTATTCTTAAGCGTTTTTAATTGTTGTGGATAAAAACACAACA
>JACQXV010000298.1 GCA_016208715.1 Candidatus Woesearchaeota archaeon
TCAAAAACGCCGCCTCCTTATCGCTTCAGATTCATTTCTCCCGCGTTGGGATGGGGTATCACGATTCCTCGCCGAGATCGTCCCGCAGCTTTCTTTATCGTATGAGATCACGGTGCTCGCTCCACATTTCAGCGGAGAATTCAACGAGATTCCCAGAGTGAACATCATTCGCTTTCACACGTACAAATGGCGGGTCGCAGATTTCCACCCCGCAAAGATCCGCCTTGCAACCATCAAGCACTTGGTACGCCAGAGCGACATCGTGTGGAGCCAGACACTCGGCCCCATTGGCGCCGCATCAATGCTGTATGCAAAAAAGTACCACAAACCCCTTGTCGCATTTATCCACTCCATAGAGTGGGACCTCTTCTCCAAAAGCCTCAAGCGATTCCAGAATACAGTTGAATGGGCGTCGAAATTTCTTGTACGGCGACTCTACAATAAATGTTCGCTTCTCATGGTTCCGTCAGAGAACATCGCCCAGTTTCTTGAAGCGCAAGGTATCAGCGCAAAGAAAGAAATTGTCAACCTGGGAACTGACGTCAAACGCTTTGTGCCTGCTGAAAACAAAAAAAAAAAAAAAAAACGAATCGGCATCGATCCTACAAAGCTCGTGGTGGGATATGTGGGCCGCTTTGGGCGCGAGAAGGATCTTCCAACACTCTACGAAGCATTTCGACGCATCGCAAAAGAGCGCAGCGACGTTGCCTTGCTGCTTGTCGGAGGAACGCTTGACGCCCCTTTTGAAAACATGGAAAATGTGAAAGTGTTCGGACCCGCAAATGACGTGGTTCCGTACTTTCAAGCCATGGACATCTACGTGTTATCTTCTCTGACAGAGACAACATCGCTCACCACGATGGAAGCGATGAGTTGCGGACTTCCCGTGGTCGTTACTCCTGTAGGCTATATTTCAAATTACGTCCGACACCGCGTCAACGGATTCCTGTTCCCGACACAAAATGGCGATCGCTTGGTGCCCTTGCTTTGGAGTCTGCTCGAGGATAAGGCAATACGCGAGAAGGTGGGCAAGGCCGCGCGCAGAACGATCGTCAGCAAGTATTCATGGGACCAAACCGCGGCCAAGATTACTGAAATTCTTGGGAGATTTTAGAGTTTCTTTTTCCTAATTGAGAAGTTCCCTTTAAAGGAAGAATAAATGCCTCTGCGATTTTTATAGACAACACTGCTTTGCGGTGATCACAGAACCAGAACCTTCAAATACCGCCTCAGTTTTACCTATTAAAAGTTATACGTTTTACAATGGAGGTCGCTTAAAATGTCACAAATTGTGCAAGTAAAATCACCTGTGCTGGCAGCTGTTACAGACCAGACAGGATACGTTAAGGCAAGAAATCAAGCTGAAAAACTATCTCAAGAGTATGGCTTAACCGTGGCAGATATGCCAATGGTGATCCAAGCTATGACTGCTTATCCTGGAGTTCGTGAAGCAATCAGGCCTGGGTGGATAGACACAATAACAGGTGAATATCACGGCCAGCGAGATGGAGATCGTTCTTATGAAGCATGGCATTCTGCTGGTTCTTTGGCAACCGCGAAAGGCCTTGAAAAGCTGTTTTCCAAAGCAGGAGATTGCGCTTTCATGCCTATCTCTGATGATGAA
>JACQXV010000352.1 GCA_016208715.1 Candidatus Woesearchaeota archaeon
CTGCTGCGCTTTCTTGTATAGCGCCACCGCCCGCACCCTCTGCGTCAGCGACGAGCACCCCTCAGATAATTTCAGCAACTTCAACCCCCCCTATTGTTTCAGCGACGACGACTTCACTCATTATCACGCCTTCCCCCACGCCACTTGTATCAAATCCGACACAAGCCCCATCACCTTTTGCGGCATCACCATCGTCACAAAGTTCTTCTGCCTCTTCGTCACAGCCGGTCTTCCTTCAAATAAACCCATCTCTCACAGGAGATACGACCGCTAGGGCTACGGCATCAGGAGCGACATCTACACCATCCTCAGCTACTACCACATCGTTTCTTGCGCCACTCTTCCCCCAAAGCTCGGCAACCTCAACACCACAAGAAAGACTGCGTGATGTTCAGATCGAACAAATCATCGACAAGTCTCATCGGCTGCTCAATGAGACACAAGTGGATCAGCTATTAGGAGAGCTCGAAGTACTCCGTAGCCGTGTTCGCGAGCAAGAGATTCGTTTGAAGTATCTAGAGTCTTTGACAAAAGGTATAGATGCGAAGATCGATGAGAAGGTCGGAGATGCAATCACCACTTTCATTGCCTATGGTGTCGACGAACAAACTAAGGGGCTTGGAGCAGGGGAACGCGCTGCTGTCCTTCATTCATATAAAACCGCCTTTGGTAAATTGCCAGAAACGGAAGCAGAATTCTCTGATGCTCTTAAGATCGCAAGCGGTCGTTTCCCAGATCAACGAAGTGAGGAAGCAGAAGATCGTGCTCGTGAACAATTTCGGCGTATTTACATTCGCCCTGATCAAATTGACAACGCTCGAGACACCAATGCAATCGTTATTATGGCGTATGGTATTCGTCAGAGTTCCCAGAAACGCAATCTTGTATCGGAACGGCGCGCGTTGAAGACTTTTAGACGCATCTATAAGCGTCTGCCGAAATCTACTGAGGACTGGAATATCATTCAGGCAATTACCTATTCTGGAGCAGCACGGTAAGAAGTTCCTCTCGTTAGATTTTGATTGTGAGACTATGACTCGTGTAACTATTTCAACCTTTTCTTTGAATACACTTCTTGCATTATTCGGTTCTCGTGATGGAGCGTTGAAAGTAAGAATTTTTGAGGCGCATAAAGATGGCACGCAGACAAAAAAGTAATTCAAAAGATTTAGGGCAGTAGTGGATAAGCTCGTTGATGGCGATATACCTCTCCATAGCACAGTTCGTATACCAATAAAATTATCTCGGGCTCGCAAAAATATACTTTCTTATATTTCTGAGGGAACGTTAAGTGGTTTTCTCCATCTTACCTTTGGTCCCCTATTAATTGCCACGGACAAATGGTTTGATCCTCTTGAATTGAAAATAGAAAATGCAAGACTCTCGCGAGCTATAAAGAGGGTGCTTGGTACGCTTCTCTTTATTCTTTTGGTTCCTTTCTTGATACCAATTTTTTTGCTTATGTGTGTACTACTCGTTGTTGATATTTTTCGATACC
>JACQXV010000353.1 GCA_016208715.1 Candidatus Woesearchaeota archaeon
TTCCGGCGTCACATTGCCGATTTTGCACATGCGCTCCATATCTTGGCCGAGAGCATGGGTTTTATAGTAATCGCCGACCTGGAAGGCAATAATATGCCCCAAAGGATAATTGGGAAGATAAAGTCCGTATTCGATCAGATGCGAGTAGATGGCCAAAATCGGCACGTCCTTGACGCCGAAAACCGGCGCGTAATGCTCATTCCAGACATCTTTGGCGATTTGAACGACCGCTTGACGGAACTCAGCCGGGCTTGCTTGGGGATGCTGATAAAGCCATCGCCAGGCTTTCATGTCCACCAGTCCCACGCCCGCGATCTCCCGGGTTGCCCAAAATTCATCCAAGTGTTTTAGGGCTTCGGATTCGGTCTCTGACCGCACCTGGGCATGGCCTCCGGCCGTCAAAACAGGTGTGATCTTCTTTTCATTTAAGCCCAGCATCTCCAAATCCCGGTCCTGAAAAACAAAGGCAAAGGCTTCGGTAAAAGCGGTGTTGGGCACGCCGGAGAGCAGATTATGGTCCATTTTGTAAAGAGAAAACGTCTGCTCAACGCAATGGCCCAGTTCATGCATGGCGATATTGAAGCCCTGGTAATTCATGCCTTCTTTTTGGAATTTTGTGCGCAAGCGCGATTTCTCCGTTCTCATTTCCGCGGCCATGGCATGACCGGCCCCGCGGGCCGGGTCCACCTCGATTTTGGAAGCTAAAAATTCCGCTGTTTCCGGGCTGAATCCGTATTTTTGAAGAATATTGGGCAGGTCTTTTTGAAAAACTTCCACAGACGGGTATTTTTGGGACACGATTTTGTCCAACTCCTGCATGGAAACCGAAGGCTGGGCCTTAAATCCGTTGTACCAGATATCAAAAGGAAGAAGCTTCCTGCCCAGGCGCTTCTTGATCAGCTTGGCCGCGTCCTTGCTGACCGGCGCCTTCAAAACGCTCGCCAGTAAATCTTCAACCTGCGCTTCGGTCATCTCGCGATTAAGCTTGAATTGCCGGTCAATATGGGTAGGCAGACCCGGATAGTATGGGTCCTCGAGCAGATGCGCCTTAAACACGTCCTGCCAGCGGCTGTAACGCGCATCCTCTTCGCGGGGAGAGGGCTTGCCGTCAACAGTATTGGCAAAGGGATTCCACGAAAGCGCAGGATTTGCGATGACCGCCTGAGGAATTTCCTGCGTTAGAATTTTCTCCATGACAGCATAAATCGCCTTTTGCCTGGGCAGGCTTTCAGACGCGGTCGGATAATAAGATTTAAGCTCGTCGCGCAAGCCCCAATGGGAAATGAGCTTCAAACCCGCCGGAAACAGAGATTTACCGCTGTCATCAGCCACGCGATCCATATGAATATTGTAATTGCTGATATAGGTTTCAGCGCGCGTATATGCCTGAACTATTTGCTGCTGAATCCCAGCCGGGACCCGGAAAGCGACTGTTTGGGCCAGCCTGGCTTCGGCCCACTGCCGGCGGCTCCAATTGGAACCATTGGCCAGCATCTCTTCCAAAGTTTTAATCGGGTAATTCAAAAGCACGACAAAAGCCAGCTTGGTTTTAAACAAATCGTCGGTCATATGAACCGATGGGGCGTAAGCCGCGAACATTTCATCAACCGGATGCATGGGCCCGGTGTCCTCATCCAGTTCTTTTTTTAACTGCATTTGCATGGCTGTAAAATGACCCTTGACGAATTCCAGCTTGTTTTCAAATCTTTCAAAAAGAACTTCCAAATCCTGGCCGGCGAAAAAATGCTCCAGGCAGAATTTTTGAAACTCTTCGGGACCGCCGTCTTCTTTTATCCACCGCGCCGCAACCTGGCGCACACCTGTTTGAAGGCGGTCTTTCTCCGAAGCCGGAAACTTCTGCGACAACTCCTGCGTGACCTGTATAATTTGTTTTTCTTCAATACCGGACAGCGAACCCGCGGCCGGCTCCGCCGGGCCGGCTGCAATGGCTGCGATGAATACCAGAGTGCCGATGGTTTTAAACTGCTTTTTGAATAATTGTCGAGTAGACATTTTCAGTTCACCTCCTGGAAAAGTATGGCGCTTTCTGCTTTGTATTTTTGCACAAGCCGATCGGCGATGGAGCGCAGGTTGTTTTCAATATCAGGAGCCATGAAATCAGTTTATCAATTTCTGCTGTCCGGCCTTGTTTTTTTGCCATCCTTGTTGTTTTATGCCTTCATCTGAAATGACAAAATTTCTTTCTCCAGCGCTTCGGATTCTAAAGATCAGGGAAGTTTCAAATGGGCCATGTTCCATTCCTGCGGCCTCTAAAAAATTTAGAATTAGTCAAGGAATAAAAAATGGGAATGTTTGATAGGCTCTGGGACAGCAGTATTGCTTGTCCTTATTGCAATGGAAAGTGGGATATAGAAATACAGACAAAGGATTTAGATCGCACGCTTTCAACTTATAGAGTCTATTATCCGGAATTTGAAAAAATGCCGATATATCGCCGGGAATTTGCCAAAATAAAAAATCGAAAATTTATAGAGGCAATAAGCGTATGCAGCTCTCCTATTTGTTTTGCCATAGCAAGAATGAGAGATTTTGTGGAAGCAGGATATATTTCTGGCGCCGGCAACTCCTGGTATCTACAATATCCTGTTAAACATGGGCTTGTTTGCGGTCCCGGAAAAATCATAACTCAACACATCGAGCCTGCTGTAAAACTCTATCCAGTAATGAAAAAAAGGTTTTTGCAGGCTTTGTCAAAAAATAAGGAAGCGAAAAAAATATTCTCAAAATACCTGGAGAAAGCAGCGAATGAGTTTGGACTTGCTGTTTTAGAATTCAGCTGCAGCAAGACCAAAAACTCGACATGAGAGTTTTTTCTGTTCCATTCCTGTCCATTCGAGTAGATATTCGGAGGAGACGAAGGACGTTGTCGCAAAAATTGCATACAATTTTGCAACAACGTCCCTGATTTTTTCTGATTTTTTGTCCCTGATTTTTTTCATAAGATTCGTCATAAAATTATGCAAGAAACCAAAAATCTTTCTGATGCGGAGTTTTGCCGTCGTATCAATGAAAGCGCTCGGAAGACAGCCCAAAGACTAGGTCTTAAAGGGAGAGTCTTTTCAGGAACGTAGCCCCCCCGCCGTGAACTTGCGCTGTCAGAAATTTTTGGGGCTTGATTTATGGCAAAATCGGAAGTAGGATTTTGAAAGCGAGCGAGAGTCTCGCGGCGATGTTTTTTTAAAGCAGCGAGTTTTGGCTTCACTCGGGACCTTGCGTAAGAGCAAGGTGAGCTGATCCCCCCGCTATAGCATGGCAGGGGGACGGCACATTCCTAACCGGAAGGAACCGCCGATAGTCCCGCGCAAGCGGGATGAAGGGGCGGCGATCATTTCCTGGTTATACGACTGGCTGGGAGGGTTGTTCGCCCTATTTTTTTGTTCAATCCACCCAACAATCCCGCCTGAAACCAATCACTTGGGTAATTCAGCCCCGCTGTCATTGCGAGGGCGCAACGCGCCCGTGGCAATCTCATTAATGAGATTGCTTCGCCCGAGGCTCGCAATGACGACCTGAACAGGGGCGAA
>JACQXV010000345.1 GCA_016208715.1 Candidatus Woesearchaeota archaeon
AACGATTCGAGTCGCGCCCGATCCGATTTGCGTAACGGGTTGAGCCCGCTCGAACGGTAGAGAAGATTCGTCCGCACCCGCCGCCCATCGCGGGTGAAGATGCCACCAACGTCGCACAGGTAGAGTCGATTCAACATAACGGAGTCGTGAAAAGAGACGTATAGATCGATCCGCCGCGCTGAAGATCGCTCTTCATCAAGATCACGCGCGAAACCGATTCGATCCCAAACGTCTGATTCGCGCGGATGCGAACCGCTTCGCCAACTGACGCCGCCTCAGCCCGTGACGCTTCTCGCCTGACCCGACCCAACGTCAGGTGCGGCGAAAAAGCGCGGTCTTCTTTTGGGAAGCCGAGTGGCACGGTCTGAGTCTCGATTCTATTTTGCATTTCAATCAACGCCGCCGAATCTTTAACGCCGACCCACACCACGCGCGGCTGCTTAAAATTTGGAAAACAGCCCAGCCCATCGAGCGTGAACGAAAACTTTTTGATGTCGCGAGTCGCGTTGATTAACGCCTCACTGATTCGTGGCACATCCTCTTGCGGCGTGTCGCCCAAAAATTTCAGTGTCAAGTGAATCTTGTCTGCCTTATCCCATCGAACAGACCGTTGCGGAGTAGCGCGACTCAACTGAGCAATCATCCCGCCAAGTTTGCCGCGCATCTCGGATGAAAGATCAATGCAAATGAAAGTTCGGATAGTGGACATAAAAACAAAACGCGCCGCAGACTTGATGGAGTCTGCGGCGCGTTCTCTAAGTGACCCCGGAAGGACTTGAACCTTCAACCAATTGATTAAGAGTCAACTGCTCTGCCATTGAGCTACGGGGCCCTATTTAGTGCAAGCTGACTCATTTTCAACCTAGTCAGCTGCCCTTTTTTCGCAACTCCGAAGCCGCACAATTTGACGAGTCAGTTGCTCTGCTTCAGCGTCCGATGCATGAGCATTATATCTAACCCGCCGAAGTTGTCAAAGGAATTTTTAGAATACATCACACCCATTGAACCGCTGCTTTATTACCTGACAAAGCTAACGAAAGAATTTGCGCTCGCACGCGCCCGTTAATTGAAAAAGGGGATGTGGTGTCACTCAAAAATTGCAGGGCTGGCAATGCACGCTGCTCGCCCCACTCGGTTAACACCGTTCCAGCGCATAAGCGACCATATTCATCACTGTCGTCATCAGAAACTAATATTTGCAACAAGGACTCCGTTACAGTAAAAGTTTTTCGCTTACCAAACAACCTGCTCAGTTCATATGTGTCGGTAGGCGCGAGGCGGCGCGTCAATGACAAGGCAGCGCAACGCATCATTGCCTCATCGCGAGTTTTATATTTATTGATATGTTTAAAGATCGTGTGGACGTTAAGAGTTTTTGCCAGCGAGAGAATCCCTTGTTGTATACCTCGATAGAAATTTTCCGCTTCATCATTACGCGAAAAACTTGAGCATTGGGGAGATGCTTTTATTAAGGCGTCGATGTAATTGGCACAGCTGCTTGCCTCGCTGTAATTAGACCAGGTCGCAGCTTGCGTCTGCGCGTTGAGCGCAATCTTTATTTCTTGGATGACGGCGATAATCTCATCTGGTATGGATTGGGCAGTAAAAAGATTGGGTGGAATAACACGGATGACCTGATACCAACCTCGCGAGAGATAATCCAGACGCGGAACACCACAAGTCTTAAGGAATTTCATGGCTTCGGGCAGACGATTGGATCGAACTAAAAATTCCAAACGTAGACGCAACCATCGGGTGAAATTGAAGTAGCCGTCACGAGAGAGAGATGAGGTCAGACCCTCACGCGGGGTTATATTTTCTCCGCGCGCCAGGGCAGCTTCAAAAATGGCGGGCTGGACAATATGATATTCATCTCGATGAGTCGAAACGACCTCGGCTAAACCGATCTCGATCAATTTCAGGAGAGTTTCATTCGCGTTATTGAAGGAAGAGAAAGTGTTGCTGAGGCGCGCTACTGATAACGCGTTCGAAGCGGTATCTGTCTGGCTATTCCGCAAACGTGAGGCGAGAGCAGGTAGCAGGGACTTGATCTCTGCTTGTCCATCGGGTTGAATCTCTGACAACTGCAAAAATCGATCCAGTGTTTTGCCAATCACATCTAGCCAGAGAGGCAGCGTCGCTGAATTTAAGGATTTGCGATATTCGTCGAAGACAAGCGGCCAACCGAGATAACCTTCAAAAACAGGATCGATCATCAAGACGCCGAGACCAGTCAACTCAGGAGGCAAGGCGTTGGTTTGTTCGGCTATTGCAACACGCAAGAAACCCGTAGTTAAAGGATTTAGCTGAGATTTTGCCGCAAACGAAAGATCAGGGCATAGATTTCGAGCGGTGGTTATAAAGTTGGCATTGAGTAGTTCAGTCGCCCATAATTTCTGCAACTCGCGCGGCAACTTATCAAAATCGTCAATGACGAAGAAGATTTTTTGCTTATCAATATCTTGAGCGTTTAAGTTAGTGATCGCCTCGGTTTGCTGTACTTGCCCGATCCAATATCGAATAACATCATCAGGTTTGCTGGCACGGGCAGCAATGACTTGATTGAAGGGTATCAAGGCGTAGTCTGTTTGCTCTATCTGCGTCGCTATAAACGCACCCAGATAAGTTGTCTTCCCTAACCCTCGCTCACCATAAATGACATGTTGCTTGCCCGAACTGAGCAATTGGCTTGATTGAAGTAAGGGTGGAGCAAAGTAAATTGAGCGACGAAAATGTTCTATCGAATAACCCGAGAGGCGCAGGTAATGTTCAGCAATTTTGTGATTGATGTCTGCCCAATTAATCGGCGGCGGCAACTTCGATGATTCTTCGTGTAGCGCGACAACAAGGTTTTGTAATTCCGATTCTTTCAGCGTCTGCGGTTGTATGTGATTGTCCGTTGGAGCATGTTGAATTACTATCCCGTCCGAAGCGGGTAGTTCAGGTTCTTGCTGTGTTTGCTGTTGAGTGTTGATGTCAGTTGAGGTGGATTCAACCGCCTTGGGTTGACTTTCAGCGCGAACGGCGGTTTGAATCTCGTCGTTGTTATCTGCGACCATTACATTGGTCAAATTTTCTTGAGCTCTATTATCTGTGATGAGCAGTTCAGATTCTTGCGGCTCTGGCTGCAGTGCTTTGATATCAGTCGGAGCAGGTTGACTGTCGCCCCCATCAGCAGAAAGGAACTGGCGTGGAATATGCTGTTTGCCGTCGAAAGTTCTGCGGGCCTCTCTGTAAATGAGTGTGGTCGCAGCATCACGATCTCGTTGTAACGTGGCTGGTGATTGGCGAAGTCGTTCCTCGGGAATCTTGAAATTTCCAGGTAGGATTATCCCCGCCTTTTTTAACTTGTCTTTCAATTCCGGGCGATGATTAATAATCCAGCTAACCGCATCACTGACACTAGTGGCGCGTTTGAAAAGTAATTTAACATAGTCGTGGCACATTAACAAACCGTATACTTCTCACACAAAACTATCCAAGGAGTTTCGTGTGAGAAGGCGTACACCAAAAACCATAAAATTAAACCGAACAGACCGCTG
>JACQXV010000290.1 GCA_016208715.1 Candidatus Woesearchaeota archaeon
AAAACCATCCTGGTGTTTGATTCCTTTCTTGATGACGCCGGTACCGCTATCTTTATTTTTAAAACATGCCCTATTCGCCAACTGCAAAAACCACAAAAAGTCCTTATGGGGTCGTTTTGTCCCCTTGCCATCGATTTTTCATTTTCTGTGGGTTGCTACAGCTACAGCTAACCGATTATCGAATTACCGGCAAGGGCGGGCCAAAGAAAAAATACCAGGACAATATAACGAACCGCAACCGGAATAAAAACTCCGGCCGCTCCTAGGGTGACCGGGTTCCGTAGTGTCGACCGATGGATTCAAGCTGTCATCGGGTGTTGTCAAAATCATAAACAGAAGAAATGTTGTGTAAAAATTTTAGCGACTTCATAATTCCATTTTCAATTTTCGGCGCTAACATTCGGCATAAGGGGCGGCGGCTTCTTGCCGTCGCACTTCATGTCGTGGGTTAGGGCAGCTTTTACGATTCATTTTGACCTCGGAGGCGAAACGAAAAATATACTACGCCTGTGCCAAGAAGCCACCAAAACAAAATGCATAATAAAACGCAAAAACCGGCTGTCGCGTCGATTCCACCATCTGGCCACAGAGCATATACCCACTGACTTGGTACAACCGCAGACACGAAGGGAAGGATGCGTATTCCCGGCCAAAAAAAGTATTCGAAGCAAAGATAGGAAAAACCATAAAAACAGCTATCCACAATACCACCATTCCACCGAAGCCAAAAATCAGGGAGACAACAGCCTTCTTTAGATCCACAAACTCCACTCCATTTTCTGATGCACCGTCGGGTAGCCGGGGGATGTCGCCATCTCCGAGCCACCTAAGAACGGTGCGTGACAGTTTCCCGTCACACCGCTCAAGCCTCCGCTAAGGTTTCCCTTGTTGGGATTCCCGCAAATTGATAATTTACTTCACGTTACCGCATGATCGTCAAAATAGCCATAGGCACGCAGGGCGCACCATCTCACTATAAAGTGGACGTCATTTGCTTTCCCTGCTTTCATCTGATTCAATCACCTTTCACGTGACCGGAGACCCGCTGAACGTCAGCCTCCTTACGGAGCCGGAAATGTTTCAGCCGGTATCCTGTCCATTACAGCCAGGCATTCGCTTCTTTCAGCATCCTATTCCAGCCCGCCAACAGCATGCCTTACGGTTAGCCTGCCCGAAGGGCGACGGGACTGGGTTCCCACGTTCCACATAGTTGATCCAATGGATGACTTAGGTGCGTCCTTTACGCCGGTGGTACTACGATTCCGTGCA
>JACQXV010000281.1 GCA_016208715.1 Candidatus Woesearchaeota archaeon
ACATTGCCTTTACCATCTCAGATGTGATTTTCTTGAATTATAACGCGAGGGGGCTATTAGTAAAAATGTTCGACTAGATTTACTGACGCTGGATTTTGTAAGGAGGCCGCCCAACGGTCGGGTTCAGCCGCGTTGCGGAGCGTAGCGGAGCAACGTCGGCTGCAACCCGTTGTTAGGTTTTGTTGTCATGTTCTACGATTATGACTACGTTCCCCACCCTCTGCCCTGCTTCCATGTATCTATGGGCATCGGCGGTTTGTTCGAGTGGAAAGCGTTTGTCAATAATGGTTTTTATCTCCCCTGCCTCAACCAATTCCTTGATGTAGAGCAGGTCTACGGGGGTCTCCGATGACAACGCACAAACAACTTTCTTTCCGCCCCTCATGGACGTTGTCAGCATTTGCCAAAGTTGTGGCATTTTAAAACTGGCTAAGAGATAAATTCCGTTTTCGGTGAGCGAGTTTTGACAGCGCGAAAACGAACTTTTGCCCAGCACATCAAAAATCACGTCGTAGGTCTTGCCGTTTTGAGTGAAGTCTTCTTTGGTGTAATCAATGACATGACTCGCTCCCAATGCTTTGACCAAGGCCACTCTTGGCGTACCGCATACGCCTGTGACCTCTGCACCGTGGTGTTTGGCGAGTTGAACTGCATACGAGCCGATACCGCCCGAAGCACCGTTGATGAGTATTTTTTGTCCACGCTGGATGTTCGCTTTGCGGAGGAGATTCAAGGCGGTCATTGCTCCATAAGGCACTGTTGCCGCTTCGTCGAAGGTCATGTTGACGGGTTTGAGTGCCACCAATCCATTTTCGGGCATACAGAGATATTCGGCATTGGCGCCGAAGGCAGGACCACGATAGCCAAACACCTGGTCGCCTTTTTTGAAGAGCGTGACTTTGTTTCCCGCCGCTTTCACTTCGCCAGCGAATTCTGCGCCCAGAATATTTATCTTTGGCTTGTTTACACCAAACATGAGGCGCGTGAGAACCCAAAAGGGAAATGACATTGAAAACTGGCTGGGAGAAATGGCTTTGACATTTCTCGCCCATATATCCCCGATTTTGACAGACGTAGCATGGACTTTGATTAGGATTTCATTGTCCTTGGGGGTGGGCTTTGCCACTTCTGTGAGTTTGAGAACATCGGGTGAGCCATATTCGGTGTATACAATCGCTTTCACGAGTCTCCTCCAGATTTGCTTTGCTTGGTCACATTCAGAATAGTGTACGACAATACATCCTGCAAGGTTGCAAAACCTAACAATTATTGAGCCGCAATCCTGCAACATAACACCCCG
>JACQXV010000027.1 GCA_016208715.1 Candidatus Woesearchaeota archaeon
CGAATGCCGCCTGAAGGTGCCAGCTGACTTTTCAGCTGCGGGGGATGTCAGCCGTCGCTGGTAGTATGACTATCACGAGCCAGGCGTGGTGCTGATTGAGCGAAGACGCGCGCAACGCGGCTGAGCGGTGCTGGTCAAACATTCTACTTCAGAGCTTTTCAATAACGCCTACTGGCAAATAACTTTATAAAGAATTCAGTAAACTAATCTCTCAAATCTGGACCTGTAGCGCAGCCTGGATAGCGCGGCAGCCTTCTAAGCTGTAGGTCGGGGGTTCAAATCCCCTCAGGTCCGTAGCCGAGTGGATAATTGCCTATTTTCCGATTCGAGCCGTGCGAGAATCGGTATGAGTGGTCTCGGAACCGTCAGGTTCTGAGGAGCTACGCTTCCGAGACCACTATATGCATCAACATACTCTTCGTCCATCTCTAACGCTTTCTTAAAACACTGAATTGCTTTCTTCTCGTTGCCCGCTTCGATCCATTCGAGGCCGTCGTAATATTAATCTTCTTTGGTTTCTTCAAGCGGGGTGAAAGGGAGGCCTTTCTCAGTTGCATTTTCACGTGGCAGTATGAAGCCGCTTTCGAGCATCACCATCTGCTTAAGCGGATTCTCTTCAGCAATCTCTTTTCGGCAGAATCGATCATCACAGAATTCGATCTTAAGCAGTTTTTTGATTTCAGAAGCAGTGTTCCCTATTGTTTTTTGGCGCAAGCTGAACAATTCCGCAAGTGATTTCTGCGCCCAATTCTTGTCATGCTCCCATAAAAGGTTGCTCGAAGAATAAACCCACAGGATGGAGGCCACCAGAACTACCGGATCTGAACGGGAAGTGCCCCTCCGTTTCTTCCAATAGGCATCCCATAGTTTGAGGAGTTTTTTCTCATCTTCTTCTGTGAAGTGGAGCTTGTATTTATGTTTAAAAAGTAAGTCTTTGACATAGGCGTATTTATCTTCGTTCATCATTTTCCCTTTTTCTTATCATGTCAAAATCTTAAGGCAACCATGTCTCCTGCTTCTTAAGTTTCTCTGGCAGGTATGTGTCGATAACGTAGTTGAGCGAGTGCGCTGCAAACGCCTGCTGCTCCACTCTTTTCTTCATCTTGGTCATGTCGTCGAGTGCTTTCTGCCATTCCTTGTGTGCCTGTACGAATGGATCATTCTTGATGCCGTCCTTGATCCTCTTCACGTCTACATCCTTGAGCGGGTGGGTTGGCAGCTTATAGTCGATGATGTCCTGCGGCGTCACTCCTAAAAATTTCGCTTGTGGGACGCAGAAGAACTTGTTGATGTGTGCGGCGTTTCCTGATCCTACTTTGAGTGTTCGGTAGATGTTTAGGTATCCATAGGGATCTCCATCAGTGAACACGTAAACCGGCAGTTTTCTTTCATCTGCAAGTCGCCGGATAAATCGGCGTGTGGCCCGCGTAGGCACGCCCCCCATGGAAATAAGGATACAGTGCGCTTTTTTCCAGTAGTTGTGCTTCACCAGGCGCTGGAACGCTCCGGCAGTTTCAATTGCAAGAATAAACTTTGCATTTGTCTTAAATTGTAAATGTTCAACACTTGAAGGAACCGAATACGCTCCAGACCCGAACTTAGTGCAGTCGATCTCGAGGCGGTTCCCTTCACCGTCTTTATCGATAACAATGAGATTGCCAGCAACCTCCCCCCCTTTCTCTTCAGGTATGAACCCGATCTGTTCGCGGTTCACGTGCAGCATAGCTTCTATGTCGTCCATGACCGCATCTGATTCGGGCTGTTCCTGGAACCGTGCGTCCCCCCAGTTTTTTGAGATGTAGTACACTTCTCTTTTCGTTGCGATATCGTCTGTATCGATGATTTTTTTGGACTCATTCATCATGAGCAGCGTTTGCGCAAATGTTTTAACAGTCGATGCCGTGAGTGCGCGTTCTTTCTCCTTTCCAACGAGCTCAAAATATCCTTCCTTCGGGTCGTAAGTGACGTTTTGAAGTGAGCGCAGCGGAATGTTGAGGCTGGGAAGTTCTTTTTTCTTGATATGTTCAAACACGTTCTTAGCGACTTGGGTGATTTGGGCTGAGACGGTTGTTGTCATGGCATGCACCTCGCGATCGTTTTGTTTTTATTTCTCATCTTCAGAGTTCTCTTCTGTTTCTTGTTCAGCGTCATCTTCATAGATGTCTTCCTCGCTTGTTTTTCCGACGAGAGCAAATTCCTCATTGTATTCTTCATTGGATGCCTCGATGTGTGCAAGCGCTCCACGTTTTTGTTCAAGGAGTTCTTTGAGGTTCTCTTCGGTACTCATGCGTTGAGCTTCAGGCAGCGAGAGCAGTTCTTTGAGCGCGGTTCCGATAGCGGGGATGTATTTTTCGATGTAGCTTCGTTTGGTCATCTCACTATGCAGTCGCTGTTTCTTGAGGACGTAGCGTGCGAGTTGTCGCCCGCATTCCTGTATGGCCAGTTTGATATCCTTTATCATTTCTGGATAGTGCGCGATTGCTTCCTTGCTTTCGCTAGTGAATGGCACCCAAACGGATGCGATGTGTACAACAACCGCGCAGGGCCCAACTGGCAATGCACCTTTACTTTGTTGAAGGCCATACTGCCTAAAGTTTGTCTGAATCACTGACGCAGTTATCGCACATGCAGACTGTTGATACTGCAGGGGAACCCGGTTTGCATATCGGTACAGTCTCACCATGTCATCTGCCTGCATTTCTCCACCGTAGGCCATTGCTGCTTCGACGATGAAAGGATTGCCACGATAAACTGATGGCGGTCGTGTGGTCGCGCAGTAGAATTCTGCCTTGACTTCTTTCTTGAGCCCTTTCTCGAGAAGCTCTGCGCCGATGGGGCTGATGCAGTCAGAAGGCGGCGCCATTATTTTTGTTTTTGAAAATGCGGCGATGATGCGTTCCGCTTGTTCTCTGCTAATCATCTCTGGCTTCACATTGACAAGGATGCCGGCGTGTTCACAGATTTCTTTTGCTATGGGAGGTGTTACGCGGCTGAACTCTGTGGTGAGAAAGCTTTGCATGGTTCGTGCTGTGGTGGACCCGAGTAGTTTTTGTAATAGGCCGAGTTCAACTCCGTATGGGTGAGGTTTGATCTCTTTGGCTTCAGGAGGTAATTGTTCTGTTGCGCGCGAGAAGACGAGTTGTTCTGCTCTGGGATTAGTGTAGATGATTGTCGCATGGGGATTCACGATGGCAGTTTGTTTGAGATATGCGTCGATGGACTGGCTTCCTTTGGAGTAAGTTGCTTCAAGGTCAATCTCAACGCGTGTGCCGCGATCTTTATGCCAGTCAACAATCGATTCTTTGAGGATCTTTGGCTGGTTGGTTTGTGTATCGATGTGGAGTTCGTAGTATTGCGCTGGCTCGTTCGGATGGATTTTTGAGGTGATTTTTGCGGCGCGTCCTGTGGTAAGCTGTCCGTACATGACGGATGCACTGATGCCTATCCCCTGCTGTCCGCGGCTCATCTTGAGGCGGTGGAACTTGCTTCCGTATAGGAGTTTTGCGAAGATTTTTGGGATCTGTTCCTTGACGATGCCGGGTCCATTGTCTTCGACGATGACGCGAAAGCGGTTTTCACTCATCTCGATGGCTTCAACAATGATCTCGGGCAAGACATGTGCTTCTTCGCATGCGTCGAGCGAGTTGTCGACCGCTTCTTTGATTGTCGTGAGCAGTGCCTTTCGCGGATTATCGAATCCGAGCAGATGCCGGTTCTTCGCGAAGAATTCGGCGACGCTGATTTCGCGCTGTTGTTTTGCAAGGTCGTGTGCGGTGACGGTGTGAGTTTGTTCTTGTGTCGTGTTTGTTCTTGGGGTTTTTGCTTGTTGTGTTTTTTTTTCCATCGTTTTACTGCCTCTTTGTTTGAGCGTCATTGCTGTTTGATCGTGCGCGTTTTATAAGTATCTTTCAGCTCCTTCTTTGAGTTCAATCTTGTTGCCGAACACGGTCTGGCGTTCTAACTCTTTTTTCTTTCGTTCTAGGAAGCGGTACACGGTCGCGTGTGTGCTGCCGGATAAAAGACTTTCAATCGCGCTTCGCGCTAGGGCGGCGTGTTCCGTCTCTCCGATGATGCCGATGGTCTTTCCGTACACGCTGATGTGTGTGCTCGTCAAAGTCTCGATCTGGTGGCGAGCCTTTCCTCCTTCTCCGATCACGCGTCCTTTGAGCCGTTCGATGGTGCTTTTTGATTTGCTGACGTAATCTGTGATGGTGAGAAGTTCAAAGACGCAATACGTTTTGAGGACGAGTTGCGCGGTTTGTGGATTGAATCCCCGCGCAATTGCTTTGACGACATCTTTGGCGAGAAAGAGTGCTAGTGAGTCGTCGCTCGTGAGACGTACTTCTCCCTCTTTTGAGTTCACGTTAATTTTACATTTGGTTTCTTCTTCAATTTGTTTTTTGATGTTGCCTTTTGTCCCAATGAGTACTGCGATGCGGTCTTTTGGGATTTTGACGTCGTAGACGAATTCCATTATGCGAGCCTGCGTTTTTTGGGCATTTATAAATTAATCCTTTGATCCCCTTTGATCTTGCTCTGTCCCGAATTATGATTTGATCTCGACCGCTGCTTGTCTGTTGTTGTTGTTTTTGTAGTTGGTTCGTTCATGACCCATTGTATGAGTTCTGTTTCATCAGTCGCGATTCCGTGTTTTTTGAAGAATCTGCTGATGTTATGGATGTCCCGCATTAAAAGCTCGTGTGCATTGCCACTTTCGATCGTTGTTCCTTGGGAAAAGTCGATGATGACTGGTGTCTCGTTGAAGTTGAGGATGTTGAATTCAGAGAGATCCCCGTGCACGATGCCCTGCCTGTACATTTTTTGGATGGTAGCAATGACGGTGTCGAGAAACGCCTGAAGGTCTTTTGGAATTTTATCTTTGAGTTTTGGCGCAGGAGCAGGGATAAGGCCATTATCTCCAAGGTATTCCAAAACTAGAATGTTGTACAGGCGAGTTATTGGCAAAGGCACGCGCGCGCCTGCCTGTCGTGCTTTGAGCAGGTTTCGAAATTCGCGCTGCGCCCATGCAAAAATGATATCGCGGCGTTTGCTCTTCAGTCCGGTGTAGCGTACATCATATTTGAGGTAGTCATACATGCGGTTAAAATCGCAATTCTCCAGGCGGTAGATCTTGACTATGACTCTGCTGTCATCTTCACGTTTTGCCGTGAAGATATTTGCTTCTTTTCCGATGGATATTGGGCTTTCAAGCTCATCAAAATGCCCCTGGGAAGAAAGCTTGAAGAGATTTCGTAGAGTGAATTGGTCAAAGACATTCCCGTAAGTCTTGAACTTTTCTCTGGCTATCTTTGCCATGGTGTGGAGGCGATGGGTTTCGTGGTGGTAAACAGTGAGCTAAACAATGATCGGTTGTCATCGGTGCTTTGGATGCGGCTATTTAAATATATTCGCGTTCTCGCGCTTATTTGTACTTGATAAGTAGTAAAACAAACGAAACATTTATATAGTGACAACCCTACCAGCCAGTAGTGATTATTATTGTGTTGTGTAGGTGTAAAGGTTCACTCATGTTCGCATCAACTGTCTAAACACCTCTTTTCCCGGCATTGCTGTGGCTTTTCGCTGCAGCAATGCGGGGTTTATAATCACCTCTTTTTCCCTGGCGGGGTCGCGCAGCAATGAACGACTCTGCCCGGGTTTTTGATCCTGAAGAGTTTTTTGTGGTAACTTCATTGCGAATTTCTTGGATCGCACAAAAATGCCAAACAAGCATAGCCCGCAGAGCTATACCGACTAGATTTAAGGCAGAGTCTTTGGTATGCACAAAAACAAATAGAAGATTTTAAATAGAGTGTTTCAATTTCTGCTTGTAAAAACTACTTACATGGGTCCTTTTCTGAGCAGGACATTTGTCTTGCAGGGAAGTAAAGACACTCGTAGGTAGCACAGCCCGACACGAGAGTACTCAAGGAAGCTCACGATGACCATCAAGCGATGAACTTGGGAGTTAGTGGGCCGGGCAACATTTTTTTTAAAATAGATATGTTAGATTCGATGATTTTTTCGAAATTTTTGTATTTACAAATTTATAAAATATAATAAAAGGCATTATTCATTGCAGAAAGACTAAACTACAGAAAGACTAAACAAGACTAAGCCAAGCATTAAGTAACAGAAAGAGAGAGTCCCGATCATTCAATCATCCGTGTTTGATTTTTCATCATTATTCAATATTTGATGAGACGAAAAAAGATAAGAACAATTGCGAACAGCCATCAAGGACTTTTTTGATGTGTGTTGTGTTTGCAGTTGTGAATGAACGGACTTCTTCATTGTTACAGAAAGGAAATCATGAGAAATCATGATTACATTATTAATCCACGCAGCGGTGTTATGCACAGGTTCTCAGGAACTATGGTGCTGCTAGCTGCGATGGGTCGATCTTGTGCGGTTTTCTGATGCTCGGGCGTTGCTGAGGAATAGCAGATAACGAAATAGATAACAAATAACAAGATAGGTATAACGAGGATGATAGTATGGCAAAGATTAGTCAAGTTTCATCGAAGTATATTGTCCACGCAAGCATCGATATCGATGGCGTGGTGGATCGCCCAGATGTGATTGGTGCAATTTTTGGGCAGACGGAAGGTTTACTCGGCTCAGATCTAGAGCTTCGCGAGTTGCAGCGTTCGGGAAGGATAGGCAGGATCGAAGTCAACACAGAAACGCGCGCAGGAAAGACAACAGGAATGCTCGTGATCCCGTCGAGTCTCGATAAGGCAGAGACTGCCATCATTGCGGCAGCGATGGAGATCATCCAGCGTATCGGCCCGTGCAACGCTAAGATCCGCGTTCAGAAGATTGAGGACGTCCGCATTTCCAAGCGATCGTTTGTTGTAGAACGCGCGAAGGAACTCTTGCACACGCTTGCCGATGAAGTGCTGCCAGATTCTGCGGAGCTTGCTGAAGAAGTCGCTCATTCGGTGCGTGTGATGGAAATCACAGAGTATGGCAAAGAGCGCCTCCCTGCAGGTCCAGGAATCGAGGAGGCAGAGGAGATTATCGTGGTCGAAGGCCGTGCTGATGTGGTGACCATGCTTAAACATGGTTTCAAGAACATTGTAGCTATGAACGGCTCGTCCGTCCCGCAGACCATCATCGATCTGTGCCGCAAGAAAACCGTGACGGCATTTGTTGATGGCGATCGCGGAGGGGACCTCAACATTCAGGAATTACTGCAAGTTTCAGAGATTGATTACATAACCAAGGCCCCTGATGGAAAAGAAGTTGAGGAACTGACAAAGAAAGAAATTCACAAAGCACTGCGTTCGCGCATGACCGCAGAACAGGCGCGGCTTGAGTTTACAGGCAAGAAGCCATTGCCACGGCCTTCGATGTCTCCACAGCCGAAGCCCCAGTATGGTGTTGTGGAGCAATCGCAAGCACCGCGTCCTCCGATGATGGCGCGATCCGCCTTGCCGCCAATGGTTGCAAGATCTGGCATTGCACCAATGCAACGCCCTCTGCAAGCGCGTCCTCCGATGCGAACTATGGCGACTCGCAGTCCATCAATCGGGGACGATGAGCGCAAGGCATTCAAGGTGATGCTGGAAGGCATGATCGGCACGCGCGGAGCGTATATTTTGGATCAGAAGCTCAATATTCTTGGAAAGGTTCCGACATCAGAACTGGTGCCAACTGTGAAGAGTTTGACGACGGGCGTATATGCGATTGTTATGGACGGTTCTGTTGATAAGGAACTCGTTCCGGTCGCAGAGCGCATCAATGTGGCATACATTGTTGCGATGGATTCGACTGTGAAAGATGCACGTCTGACGATCCTTACACCGGATAATCTGCAATAATTCTTTTTCTTGTATTTGTTTAGAGCGAGCGTAGCGAGCTGAGGGTTTAAACCCCCCGCCCTTTAGGGCGTGGGAGGAGATCATCTACTCAAATCGCAGTGTCATCACGACGCTCGCTGCGCACGTAAAACTGATTAAAGTCGCTGAACATGAACCTAGAATCGTGTGAGACGATGTATGAACCACGAGCCCGCAGGTCGGCGGCGCCGCTAAACAAATGTTTTCTTCATATCTTTTTGCAGAATTTGGAGCTGTTTTTTCCATTCTTTTTCTTTATCTGTTATTATCGTCATCACTTTATGGCCTTCTTCAATCGCTTCCTGTCTGCAGACGTCGAATATCTCTGCGTCCAGGTTGTCTCTTATCTTCTGTTTCGTGTATTTTCTTATATGGAGCCTTTTCTTTAATGTTTTCAGGTCGCATTTTGTTATGATGCAGAAGTCTGTCTTTTTCGGGTCAACATAGTGCGACATGTGTGAATCAAGTATTATCCCTCGTGATCCGTTCTTCTTCTCCTCATCGATCGCTCTCTCGAGCCTTCTTGCAAGTTTCCTTTCGTCTACTATGAGGCATTTCATTTTCCTGTCATATCCTTCAGAAAGATTATTTCTTTTTATGAATGTTCCCACGTCGACATATCTGCCGGATGTTTGTTTCGCTAGAAATTTCGCGATTGTTGTCTTTCCGCTCCCAGGTGTTCCGCTCACTGCTATCGTGAAGAATTTTTTCTTTGTGTTCTTTTTCTTTGTGTTTTGCTTTTTCATCTTCTTTTTTCACGTATCTTTTTTATTATGAAATTCGCGGCAAAAAATACTGACAGTGCGCTGATCGCGCCTAATAGGAACCATGCCCAAGTCGGCAGAGTGCTTGCGGATACAGATTGAACTGCGGTTAGTACCTGCTCTGGTTGTGTTACTGGAGCTGCTGCGAGCATCCTTGCGCCTTCTACTGCAGTGTCTGCAACGCTTTCCATCATAGGGCTTGCCGCTCCCGCGACAGGTGCTGTTGATTTCATCATTAGCGTCGGTGCCTCTTGAGTTGTTCTTGAGAGATTGCTCGTTACGAGTTTGATCGCGACTGTGACTGCGCCTATGATTGTGAATGTGGCCATCAGTGTCTTGAGTTTCTCTTTTATGCTCTCTTTGGAGCCTTGTGGCGCGATGATCACGAACTGTTTTGCAAGTGAGTAATGCGTTACTTCTTTTCCTTTTGTGCTGTAGTGGTACTCGTCATCTTTCACTAGTTTTGCTTCAACTAGGTGTTTGAGATTATAGTGTGCTGTTGGTAACGGGATTCCTAAGTCTTTTGAGAGCTCTGACTCTGTGCAACTCTTATTTGAGAGGTGGCCGAGGATCTTTCTGCAGGTGTTGTTCTGGATGACTTCTGCCAGCTTCTTTGCCTTGCTGTCTGAAAGAGATACGAGGAGGAATGTTTGTTTAGCTGCCATAGACTCTTGGGCGAGTTTATCTATTTATATACTATCGGGTGGCTTCAAGCAGGGTGGAACCTTCTGACCGGTCTGAGCGGATTTGCACCTCAAACCACAATCCTTAAATACAACACTATTCTTATTCTCAGAACTAATCAACGCGAATCAGAATTATTTAGAGACTTTCAGAAAAAATAGATAATTTCAAAAAAATAATCTGAATATAAGATTATTTATATGAATATAAAATATTCACTCAGCATTTTGGAAAAGAGGCATCTGCTTGAAGAAATATCCCAAGATCGTCCAGTGTGACGCACGCGGACAGATCGTAATCCCAAAGGACGTTCGCCAAGAGTTAGGGATAGAGGCAGGCACCGGCTTCTGGATGTTTACTGTAACGAGTGAAGGCATTCTTCTAAAAAAGATTCCGCTCGAAGAGCTCTCGCCACACGATCACATTGTTTCTGAAGTGAAAGAGCACGCTACAAAGATTGGCATGAGCTCCAGAAACATCGACAAGGCAGTTGAGCAACACAAAAAGAAATTCGGAAAACTCGAAGAGCTATGAGTAGCGTAGTCAACAAAAAGGGCGAAGTGGTTCTTGTAGTTCTCGCATTATTTGGTTTGATAGGGGTCGTGGCGTTATCCTCTAGCCCGCAAGAGAACGGAATTGTTGGGTCTGCCGCATCGATGAGTGGAGCCGCGCACGGCGGTGAAAGTGCCGCCCCGGCAACGATGTGGACAGGAGTGTTCGCTGCTGTTTTTGTCATAGTCCTTGTTGGCGGCGTGGCGCTCGCGCGCTATCGCCACCTCTCCTTGGACAAACCCCCAACTGAAATCAGGACGGGTTTGGATCTGACTTCTGAAACCGGTTTACCTCAAGCGTCTTCTGAAGTTTCCAGACCCGTTCTCTCTTCTTTCGAAGATCAGCAAAAGATGCGTTCACAAGCAGCACTGCAGTCAACAGCAAGAACACAAAACACGAGGAAGGTTGTGAAAAAGCATGTCGTGATTTCAGAGATGAAACGTCTTGAGTTGCAGCGGTACATTTATCGTGCTCTTGGCGCCGGATTTGAAGAACCGGCCATTCGCGAGGTTCTCGTAGATCATGGATGGCCCAAGGAGGTTGTTGTTGATGCATTTGAACGTATGCGCCGCATGGACAAGAAGATAGAGTCTGCAGATCTCAGCTCACAGAATATTCAGTTGACACAAGCAATGGAAGCAATCAAGCAACTCAGAACACAAGGCACGTCAAAAGAGGAAATTTCAGCCGCGCTTGTGAGCAAGGGATGGAAGTCGGAAGTCGTCGATCAATTGATGAAGAATATCTCGTGAACAAAATCAACACTCGCGGTGCAGGGGCCGCTTGTCATGGAAGATGTAGGTGGCGAAGTCAGGATGATAAAAAGAAAAGCAATTGCTGCGGCAAAGAAGACACAGACCCCAAAGATTGTTTTCATCAAGGGAAAGAAGCAGTTCGTCGAGGATCTTGACCGCGAGGTCCGTGTCCTGAAACAGGGCAGTTATTTTGTTGATGACACTTCAAGAGATTTTCATACGCAGCATGGTATAATCAAGAAGATGGATTTGCAGAAAGGGGGGCGTGTTCTTTCCGATCGCGGCAAGGAGTTTTCTGTCTTTGACGCTTCCTTTATCGACAGCTACCGCAGAATCAAGCGACTGGCGCAGATTATTCCGCTCAAGGACTTAGGATTCATTCTCGCAAAAACAGGTGTGGGGAGTAAGTCAGTTGTTGTGGAAGCCGGTTCTGGTTCAGGTGCGCTTTCGATTTTTTTTGCCCGCCACGTGAAGCACGTCATCAGTTATGATATCGAGGCGGATCATCAAGATGTTGCAAAACAGAATGCGGCTCGTCTTGGAATAGTCAACATCACGTTTAAGCCAGGAAGCATCTACGAAAAGATTGATGAGAAGAATGTTGACCTGGTATGTCTCGATGTCCCTGAGCCGTGGAGTGCGGTTGTGACAGCTAAAGGTGCGCTCAAGCAGGGAGGTTTTTTGGTGTCGTACAGCCCGGCTATTACACAAGTTGCTGATTTTGTGAATGCGGTCGCCGGTGATCCTGATTTTGTTCATCTCAAGACAGTCGAAGTGATTGAACGTGAGTGGGAGATTGATGGACGAAAAGTTAGGCCTACGTCAAAATCGATTATTCACAGTGGATTTTTGTCCTTCGCACGAAGATTATGATTTAAGGACAAGTTGATCCGCACTGAGAGCAGTCATAGAGGTTGATTATATTGGTTCGTACATTGCTTGCAAAGAATCCACTGGTGCAGATCAAGAAACATATCCGCGTTGTCGGTTTTGACGATGCACCTTTCAAGAAGAGCGCAGACAGCGATAGGTCTGACAACAAGACGTGGGTGATAGGCACAGTCACGCGCGGAGGGGATCAGGTTGACGGATTCATGTCTTTCAAAGTCAAGGTTGATGGGGATGAGGCGACAGACCGAATGATCGAGTGCGTGAACCGCTCAAGGTTCAAGCATCAGCTGCAATGCGTCTTTTTGGATGGTATTGCGGTTGCAGGGTTCAATCTTATTGATGTGCAGAAATTGTCGGTGAAGACGGGTCTGCCAGTAGTGAATGTTATACGTGATTATCCTGATTTTGAGAAGATGAGATTAGCAATGCAGAAGATTGGCATGCTTGATAAGTGGGCACTCATCGAACGGGCAGGGCCGGTTCGAAAGGTAGGAAATCTGTACATCCAGTCGACGGGGATCAGGGATGATCGCATCGGGCCGTTGTTGAAGATCGTGTGCACGCATTCGTTCATTCCCGAGCCGGTCCGCCTTTCGCACCTGATAGGCGCAGCGCTCATTTTCGGCGAGAGCAAAGGAAAAGCTTAATGGTGTGATGCAGTATGGGAACTATCCGTGAGAGATTGAAACAAAATGTTGAATCTTTTCGTAAAAGTTTGCTTGCACGTACGCACATGGAACGGGAAGGACAGCGTCGGCGCAAGGGAACCACCCAAAAGATTGTAGACTGCAAGTTCTGCAGGCAGATTAAGGAAAAGAGAGATATCATCTTTGAGAACGAGCATCTCGTTGTCGTCTTCGGCAGGCCTCACCACAAGGGGCATCTTGTCGTGATGCCTCGCCATCACGAAGAGAACCTGCTACGTCTGCACGAGAAGACACTCGATTCGATCTTTAACGACACTGTGCTTGTTATGAAGGCACTGGAGAAGGCAATCAAGCCGGACTTATTTAATTTAGAATATCTTGATAATTGGGATAGCCACGTGCATTTGAATGTCTATCCTCGCTTCAAATCAGATCCTGATTATGGCAATCCTCCAGTTCTTCCAAAAAAGGAGGAGCCATTCACGCCACGGACATTGTCGAAAAAGGAGATGATGATATTCGAGCGCGAGCTTGGGAAGATCAAGGAGCGTCTTGAGAAAGAATGGAAAAAACCAAATTAGCTGCCACCAACTGCTCTGTCCGTAATTGTGCCGCTGCTACCCTGTGAGCACAACAATATTCCATGATCAGCGGGCGCGCATGAAACCACCAGTGAAACATTGGTGGAATATTGTTGTTTGAGCATAGCTCAAACGACTTGTGGAATTTTAGCGCATTAAACATCCTCTCGGCGATAAGATTGCCTTTTTTGCAACGCAAAAAAGACCAGCAAACCGAAGGTTTGCCGCTGCCAGAGATATTCACTGCGAGCGGTGCAGCGGCCAAGCGTAAGCGAGATTCGGGACAGAGTCGTCACCAACGATGAAAATGACAAAACCAAAGAGCGTAAGCGGCAACAAAGGCAAGAATGCGTGCCACGCATGCGGTCTACTCAAAGATCCGCAATCAAAGGGTGCTCGTCTGCTCTACCTATCAAAGCAATTTGGAGCATTCATAGTTGATGAGCCGCTCTTCAAGCCCCACATTGACCGTAAGGATGGTGGGCATCTCGCGATTCTGCCGCGCCGCCACACGGTTGACCGCAACGAGTTCACCAGTGAGGAAGCAGAGGAGTTCATCCTATTATCAATGGCGGTCGGCGGTGCTATGCATAAGGCGCTTCCTCGTCGTGGAATCAAGCTAGCGATAATCAATTATCAACAGAATGGCAACTGGGGTGTCGATCGTCCTGGCGGGCCGCACTTGCATCTTCATCTGTACGGCAGGGCAAGGGACGCAAAGAAACAGAAGCATGGTGAGGCGCTGTATTTTCCTCCGAAGGGCGATAACTTCTATAAAGGATTCAAGCCGTTCAATGAAAATGACGAGAAGATGATACAAACTGAATTCAACTCGATCAAGCGTGATAAAAAGTATGCTTTGCTGAAGAAACGAAATATGCTTTAGGCTAAAAATTAAATGTAGTATAGTTTCTTCCCAGCCTTCTGCACCCGATCCATCTGGCTTCCTGGCTTGTTTGCCCGCGGGCGGTTAGATTCGTGGTCGCGCCTGAATGTCATGTTCAGCATGGTTAGGAACTTGTTCATGCCATCTTGCATATTGAATGGTCCGTGGACATTACCCCGCACTGCAGGTTCCCCATCAAATACCATGATCTTCTTTGAGATATAATCAACAAAGAGCAGGTCGTGGTCGATGATTACACAGCTTGTGCCGCGCAGCTCCATTATGTCATGGATTATGCGTGAGACAAGCAGGCGTTGTTCTACATCGAGGTATGCGCTCGGCTCATCGAGTAAGTACAGGTCTGCTTTTTGTGAGAGGCAATTGGCGATTGCGACGCGCTGTAGCTCTCCACCGGAGAGATGATTGAGCTGCTTAGTGAAAAGCCCCTTGAGGTTGAGGGGCTTGATAAGCTGCGCTTCGTATTTGGTGATTGCGTCATGAAGAACAGTCATGACAAGCTCTTCGTTCGGCTGTAGGTACTGTGGTTTGTATGCGACTACGATCTTTTCATCGATGACGCCGAAATCAGGGTCCATGACTTTGGCAAGCAGCTTGACAAAAGAGGTCTTTCCGATGCCATTCTCTCCCAACACTCCTATGATCTCGTTTTGGTTGATGGCTCCTTGTGCGGCAGCGAGCGTGAAGTTGCCAAGCTTCTTGCTGACATCCCTCCATGCGCTGATGGCTGCTTTTCCTTCCTTGTGGTCTGGAGGTTTTGAGCCGAAGCGGATCTCGTGGTCGCGGAACCGGATGTTCTCTTCTTTAAGATGGCCTGACAGGAATACATTGATCCCAACGCGCGCAGTCTTTGGAAGGCTCACTACGCCAAATACTCCTTCTTTTCCGTACATTAAGTGTACAAGATCAGCCACGTAATCAAGGATGATGAGGTCATGTTCGATCACGAGAACTGCTGTGTTCTCGTCAGCAAGGCTCTTGATGAGATCGCTTACCTTGAAGCGTTGCTTAATGTCAAGATATGATGCGGGCTCGTCAAAGATGTAGAGGTTTGCGCGCTTGAGGGCGGTCGCTGCGATTGCGACACGTTGTAGCTCGCCGCCGCTGATGTGCTCAATGTTGTGGTCGAGGAGCTTGGTAAGGTCAAGCGCGGCGGACATTTCAGCAAGCTTCTGCTTTTGGTCCGCTTTGGTGAGCAGCTCCCGTACAGTGCCAGCAAACTGTTTTGGGATCGCATCAACTGCTTGGGGCTTGTACGCCGGGACGATCTTTCCGTCGCGTACTGCTTCAAAAAAGTTCTGCGCTTCGGTACCTTTGAAGTACTGGACTAGTTCCTGAAATGTTGCTTCGCTGTCGAAGTTACCAAGGTTCGGTTTGAGTACGCCTGCGATGATTTTGATCGCTGTTGATTTTCCTATGCCGTTGACTCCAAGGATTCCCACTACTTTGCCGAAGATCGGAGTTGGAAGCGAATAGAGCGCGAACTCGTTTTGTCCATAGCGATGGATCGGGTTTTTCTTAAGTTCCTCTGGAAGGTTTATGATTTCGATTGCCCCAAACGGACAGCGGTGTACGCAGATGCCGCACCCAATACATAGGGCTTCGTCTATTTTGGCTTTCTTGTCGTCGCCAACAAAGATGCAGTCTGTGCCTTCGCGATTGATTGGGCAAAGCTTCGCGCATAGGTAATTTCCGCAGCCTGCCGGGTTGCATTTATCCTTATCCACGATTGCGATGCGTTTCATGGATGTTTAGGCCACGTGGGCGTTTATAAAGCTTTGCGGGTTTCTGTCGGAGGTAGCTTTAAATACATTTGGCTTTTCTTGCCGGCTATGAAGTGTGAGATTTGCGGCAACAAAATAGTGGAGACCTTCCTTGAGAAAGCGGTCGGCACAGTGGTGAAGGACGCAAAGGGCAAGAAGCACTGGGTTTGCGCTAAATGTCAATCAAGCCTGCACAGCAAGGATGTACTGCTTGCAAAAATCTGATGGCATTCATGATCATCGCCCTCGTAGCACAGTAGCTAGTGCGTCTGCCTCGTAAGCAGAAGGTCGCGAGTGCAATTCTCGTCGAGGGCTTTTTTTGTGCAGTTGGTGGTTTGTCGTGCCATCGAACGTAGTGAGATGGTACTTGATGGCGGGATCAAGGAACAAGACCCTTGCGCTGGGTGCAATTCTCGTCGAGGGATTTTTCTTTGTCTTCTTGAGTCAAGCAAGATTAATATAGGTTTAGTGTGTACTATCAACTAATATCTATGGTTATCAAATAGGTGGTTAAAAATGGCAGTCGCAATAGTCTTTACTGTAATTGTCGTTGTATTAGTAATTCTATTTATCGGCCTGCGGGTGATAAAACAGTACGAGAAATCAGTCATATTCACATTGGGAAAATTCACCAGCGTAAAAGAGCCAGGCCTTAGATATGTTATACCCGTTATACAACAAATGGACCGTGTAGATATGCGAGTCAGGACGCTAGACATAGAGAAACAGCAAGTAATGACAAAAGACAACGTGCCTGTGAATGTTAACGGAGTAGTATTTTTCAAAGTCACAAAAGTGCAGGACGCAGTCATCAAAGTTCAGGATTATGAATATGCAATAGCACAATACGCGCAGACAGCTTTAAGAGATGTTATTGGCGGAATGACGCTGGATACAATACTGGCAGAGAGGCAAAAGATTGGTGACGAGATAAGAAAGATAGTCGACAAAGAGACAGACCAATGGGGGCTTGATGTTCAGGTAATAAAACTGCAAGACATCGAAGTGCCAGACGATCTCAAGAGGATCATGAGCAGGCAAGCTGCGGCAGAAAGAGAGAAGAGAGCGGTCATTATCAAGAGCGAAGGGGACAAAGACGCAGCAAAGAACCTCGCTGACGCCGCAAAGACAATGGCAACCTCAAGAGGGGCGATGCAACTGAGAACTCTCCAGACACTCGACGGGCTGGGACCTACAGCGAGTAATACCGTGGTACTAGCACTGCCGGTTGAGATAATGGAATTCTTTCAAAAACTTGCAAAGAAAGATTAGGTAGCAACTAGAAAGAGGCAATGCCCGAATACAGAAGTCATCGACTTTTGGGGTGGGGTGTTCAAGACAGATGACCTCCTCCCGCGCCCTAAAGGGCAGGGGTTTAAACCCTCGGCTAGCAACATACACCTACGGGTTTAAGTGCGCCAGGGGCTTTTTGTGGTAATGATGAAAGAGTACTCAAAGAAAATCTCCATAGACGACCGCGTCGCCTTTCGTGCTGATTGGGTCGAGTTCCGGCGGGACAATGGAGGGCTGATCTGTTCACTGGAAGGGGAGTTTCTGCGGGACGGAGAGAGCTTCGATCCGCCCATGCCTTATTATTTATCGAATATCGGTGTGCCTTCGGATAATTTACTTCAGATTCTGGTCCCTGTGTACAAGGATCTGATGCACGAGAGAAAGAAGAGCTGATGTGGGGGATTGCATTGGCACTTTGCGTTTCAATGATGATGATGCTTGTGCGGCTTCTCAAAGAAATGGAGTACCTTTGCGAACCTTGGCGCTCGTGACAGTGGCCTAATAAATCTCGCGAACAGCTGCGTGCGTGTCGCTTTCACGATGCGTTCTGCTTCTTGCGCGCCATATGCGACTTCCTTCTCGATTTCGGTGCCTTCGCGGAAGAGTTTTGTGAGTTTTTCTCCTTCCTTAATGATCTTCACTCCTTCCTTTTCAACCTCAAGTCCCTCGTGCACGACTTTTTGCGTAGCGGATATTGTTTCCACCCCGCCACCAAGCAGGCCAAGCGCTTCAAAGAGTCGGAATACTAAGAAGAAAGGAAACACTGCTAGGATGTCAAGCCAGTAGTGTTTAACAAATAGCGGGACGTTTCTTGTACGGAGGTACTTGAACACCAGGTCAACAAAAAAGACGGTGACTATAAACGCGTCTGTGATAACGATTAGAGTATGATACTTTTCTGCTGCTTCCTTAAAGAAGAATTCTATGATGATTATGTTGAGCAGGATAATGAGCAGATACGGGATGAGATGATCTACGAGGACCTCCAAATCATGGTACCACTTTTTCATGTGGTATTCGTGTTTTCTTGGATTTATTAATCTTGCGTGGATGTTTAAAACCGCTCTACAATGGTTTCAGCATTGGTTTGAACCTATAAAAAAGATTTAAATAGGTAGTTCTCATCTGCACCACGTTAGTCTGATGGATTTCAAAAAGAGGCTGCAGAGGGTCTTGTCGCTCTCCGTAATGAAGAATGATAAAGGTAAAACAGACATTTCTCTTTTGAAGTTAGTTAACTATAATCTGCTTTTCTTCATCCCGATCCTGCTTTCGCTTCTACTCGCTTTATGGATTGGGAAAGCGTACCACGCGTATTTTGAGGCTTCTGTAGCGGTGACCGTGCGAATTCTGATGATTTACTTCACGATAATTATCTTCTTTTTTATCGTGCCGTTCATACGCGAGCGCGAAAAGCTCGCGGGCGTGCGTTACTCGATTCTAGCGTTCTTTTTGGTCGGTGTCGGGGTCACGCTGCCATCGATGCTCAAAGGGGATTTTTCGCTGTTTTCAAATCTGTTGATTTATTTTGGCAGTTACACGATCATTACGTTCTTCATGAGTCCTGATGTTTTGGGTATCGAGAAAAACATTAAGCAATGGTTTAAGCATCATAAGCAGCTCAACATTGTTGCCGTATTTCTCACGATTACGCTGTTGTACATTTTTGGTTTTGCTGCAACATACTACGCGATTTATCAGGACCAAACAAATCCCAAGGCGTTTAATTTTGGTTTTGAAAAGGAAGTTGGATATGGGACGTTTGTGTATTATAGCGTAGTGACGTTTGCTACAGTTGGATACGGTGACATCACACCGCTGTCGACGGCTGCAAGGGTAGTCGCGGGCACGCACATCATTTTGAGCACCGTGGTGAACGTGCTATTCATCGCGATCATTTTGGTGTTTGTTTCGAGTGCTCAGGTGATGTCCGAGGAGACGACAAAGGAAGCGATTGAAAAAGTGGAAGAGGAAGAGAAACGAGGTTTCAAGAAAGAGGAAAAGGAAATTCTTAATGTGGAAAGAGAGGTGGAGAAAGTAGACAGAAATAGGCCACCGAATAATGGCTGGCGTCCGGAAGTCGTTGAGGAACTCCGCAAATTATGACGTCTTTTCTATGAATTGTTCCCGATCAATTCTTCAAACTGTAATCCCCTCATCTTGGCGTCTTCAAGTCCAAGAGCAAAGCTTTCACCAGTGCATTCTAATTCGCTTGTAGGCACAAAGAACCAGTCTACGTGGTCAAATTTCACCGCAATCCAGCTCTCTGCCCCAAATTTTTTAGAGTATTCTTGGAGTTCAGTAACTTCTTTTTTTGTTAAATATTGTTTGATTTCTTTAGTAACTTTGCACTCGAGCGCCACCCTTCGTATCGCGTTCCCTGCAATGATATCCGGGCTTGGATAGTGATTTGATCCACTTCCGGCAGTCCGTATTGCGGCCCATCCATGCTTCCAAAAGAGATGGATCAGCTCGCGTTCCGCATTGATTCCTTTGCTTTTTACGCGCATGCCTTAGGAGGTCTCTTTCGTGATTAAATACGTTGTGAAAAGAAGCTCAAAGAATTTAATCGGTTGATGATCAGAACTCAAAAATCGATTTCTGTCCTGCCTTAGTGAGCCGTTCTGCTTCTTGGTACGTGATCCGCTGCTTGTTCATGAGTGTGCGTACTTTTTCCTCAAATGCCAGCTCATTCTTGTCAGTTGTTCTGCGTTTGCGGTAGACTACTTCAGCCACGACATCGCCTCCTTTTTGCACAAAACTTCCCGGATGCAATAATGTGTTATCTGTGATAGAACTATTTAAAATTTTGGTATTTGTTTGGCAGTGTCGCCAGCTAGCCGCGAGCTAGCGGTTCTTACAGTGTCTCGCACGATTCTCGGCTCGTTACGTGAGTTAAAACTTTACACATTAATCCTTTACACATTAATTCAAAATTCGTCTAAAAACGGGTAGTTGAAGGCGAAGCTGACAGCGAGCGTCGTGGCGACGCCGCAAAGGGAGTAGCTAAACAAATACAAATTTTGGATTCGGGACGTTTTCTTCATTGTGAAGTCGCTCATGGTCTCATCCATCTTATTTCATAATAAGTTACGTCCCCTTCATCATCGACAATCCCGATCAATAATCGCTTCTTGGTTGAGTGCGCGACTCGATTCTTGGCAGAGAATTCGTACCACGTGAGATGTTCAGTCTCGTACACAGGGTATACAATCCACTTTGCATGATCCTCCCCCGGCTTAACGCCGCGGTCGTACACACGAAAGTCTGCTCCGAATTTAAGTGCTGTCTTGATGATGTACCCTCGATTTCGGATGTCTCTAAACACACAATATCTGACATAGAAATTTGGTTCTACCTTCTTTGCTTTTCGGACAAACTGTTCTAGAGTAAGCTTCTTTTTACGTTCAACAACATCGATCTTTTTCTTCTCAAGAAGATAGAGCGCCTCAAGCAGAGAGAGTTGAAGATCGCCTGATTCAAGAAGGGCGCCGAACCGGTTCTGGTTATATATGTCTCTGGCAGGATCGCTACTTTCAATTAACACGCGTTCATATTCAAGCATTCCAGTAATCTTCTGGAGGGTCATAAAAGGTAGAATTTAAAAATACTTTATAAATCTTCGGTTGTTTACGAATAAACGGCGGTAATTCAAGAGGTAAATTCAGGAGGATATCAACGACCATGGCAAACTTTGAACTGACATTCCTTGGAACGTCCGGCATGGTGCCAACGAAGGAGCGCAACGTTACAGGCCTTTTCATACAGTATAAGGGGGAAGGCATTCTCTTTGATTGTGGTGAAGGCACGCAGCGACAGATGAATATCTGCGGCATCAATCGTAATCGTGTTACGAAGATTCTCGTGAGCCACTGGCATGGCGATCACGTGGGAGGCATGCTGGGGCTCATCCAGACGATCGCGAACAAGGAAACGAATCCAAAGATCGACATCTACGGCCCGCCCAAGAGCGAGCAGTTTGTGGAGCACATGATTAAGAGTTGCATCTTTGATGTGCAGATCGATCTTCGCGTGCACGAGCTTGATCCAAAGAAAGGCGTTGAGCGTTTCTATGAAGACGAAGATATCGCGGTTGAATGCGCGTATCTGGTTCACAAGGTCCCTTGTCTTGGATATAGTATAATTGAAAAAGAACGTTTGAATATTGACACAGCAAAGCAAAAGAAGCTTGGCATTCCTGATGGGCCGTACTTGCGTAAGATTAAGGACGGCCAAAGTATCACGCTCGATGGCAAGACAATCAAGCCGGAAGATATTTGTTACACGGTTCAACGGAAGAAGCTCACGCTTCTGACAGACACCCTGCTTTCTGACAATTGCTTTGCGCTTGCACAAGAAGCGGATCTTTTGATTTGTGAAGCATCCTACGATAGCTCGTTTGAACACAAGGCAAAAGAGTACAAGCACATGATTGCGAGTTGGGCGGCGCAGATTGCAAACCAATGTAACGTCAAGAAGCTCGTGCTCACGCATTTCTCGCAGCGCTATAAGACCACACAGGTTATTGAAGAAGACGCTCGCACGTATTTTCCCAACGTTGTATGCGCCTACGACTTTATGAAGGTGCGCCTCTAGAGCAGCAGAGCAATCGAAGTTTTCTTGGCATAAAAACCGTTTAAGCCTGTTTAACCCAAATTAAATAGCACAATAAACTTTATATACCTTCCAGACATCGGTCGCTCTATGGATGTTGATTATCGCGATAAGCTTATTCAAATTGTGAAAGAGAGGGGGCCGGTTCTTCCAAACGACGTTCATCGCGAACTCAAGACAAACACTTTGTTTGCGTCTGCGATGCTGTCAGAGCTTGTAGACAGCAAGATTCTGTGCCTCTCGAATTTGAAGATCGGCGGTTCTCCATTGTATTACGTTTCTGGCCAAGAGGTTTCGCTGCAGAACTGGGCAAACAAGATGCACGAGAAGGAACAGAAAGCCTTTCATCTTTTGCGTGATCAAAAGGTGTTGCGCGACATCGACCAAGATCCGGTGATCCGCGCCTGCTTGCGTCAGATTAAGGATTTTGCGATACCGCTTGAAGTGAATTATGATGCAGAAGTGGAGTTGTTCTGGAAATGGTACCTAATTTCAAACGAGGAGGCAGAACCTTTGATCAAGCAGCAACTGCAGTTGAGTTCACCATCAGCATCTCCGCAAGCATGTGCTGTAGAAGATGCGTCAACTGCAACTGGCGGGCAACCAGCGGCGCAAGGGGAACTGCACCCCGCCTCATCTGCCGCACATATGCAATCGTTGATGCCGGTCACGTCTGAATTGTCAAACGAGACGGGAATCGGTGTCGTGAATTCTGTAGAGAGTGTGAGTTTTCATCTCGAGTTCGGCGAAAAAACAGAGCAGACATCTACCGGGCGTGCCGACAAGCGGGCCACCAGGAAGGCAGAGATTCAGGAAAGTCTAATGCACTCTCTCGATAATAAGCCGTTGGCGCCGCCCGTTCCTCCTAAAAATGATGCGTTTTTTGATGAAGTCGCGGCGTTCTTTGCTGGAAATGACATCGGCGTCGTCTACTTCGAAGTGTTGCGGAAGAATTCAGAGATCGATTTTCTCATCACGCTTCCAAGCCGGGTTGGTTTACTGAATTATTATTGCAGGGCAAAGAACAAACAGAAGATAAGCGACGGGGACTTGTCGAGCGCGTATGTGCAGGGACAGGTGAAGAAACTGCCGGTTTTGTTCTTGACGACCGGTGAACTCTCAAAGAAAGCAGCGGATCTCGCGAGTCGTGAATTCAAGAGCATGTTTATCAAGCACATGGAATTTGAAAAGAAGAAAAGTGCATCAAATAATTCTGATAATGCGCCTGCAGCATAATTGCGGGGTTTTCTAAACCTATGGGAGTGAACTTAAAGGACATTGTTGTCAAAAAAGAGATCAGCATAGCAGACCTGCGAGGAAAACGCCTCGTGGTCGATTCGTATAATATTCTGTATCAATTTCTTGCGACTATCCGTCAGATGGATGGAACGCCTTTGACGGATTCGAAAGGGCAGGTCACGTCGCATCTGATAGGCCTTCTCCATCGGACGACGCGCCTCATGCAAAAGGGTATGAGACTTGCCTTCGTCTTTGACGGGGAACCCCCCGCGCTAAAAAGTAAAGAACGGCAGCGCCGGTCTCAGCTCAAGCAAGAAGCGCAGGGTAAGTTTGAAGATGCCGAACGTGCAGGAGACGTTGAGGCGATGAAAAAATATGCGATGCGGACATCCCGACTAACTCCCGAAATGGTCCGGGAGGCAAAATCTCTCATCGAAGCGCTTGGCTTACCAGTCATCCAGGCGCCATCCGAAGGCGAAGCGCAGGCGGCATACATGGTAAAAAAAGGAGAAGTGTATGCAGAAATAAGCCAGGATTACGATTGTCTGCTCTTCGGTGTTCCGCGCCTCGTGCAAAACTTGACGATATCTGAACGCAAAAAAATGCCGAACAAACTCTCATTTGAGACGGTCAAGCCGCAGCAGATCGATCTTGCTGAGAATCTGAAAGAATTGGGCATTTCACATACGCAGTTGATTGCGCTGGGGATTCTTGTGGGGACTGATTTTAATCCGGGCGGCATAAAGGGCATCGGTCCGAAGAACGCGCTCAAACTGGTCAAGGAGCACGGCGAAGACTTTGAAAAATTATTCTCAGATGTTCATTGGAGCGAGCATTTTGATCATGATTGGAGGGAAGTTTTTGACATTTTCACCAAATTACCATCAACAGACGATTATGAGCTGAAGTGGAAGCCAGTTAATCGTGAGCAAGTGTTGAAGATTCTTGTTGATCGCCATGATTTTAGCAAGCAACGCGTTGAGGATGTTCTTGAAAAGCTTAAGAAAGATCAGTCGACTATCGCGCAGAAGGGTCTTGGTGGGTGGATGTAATTTTGGAGCGTGTTCTTTATGCCGAAGCTTGTTTCATATGTGGTGGTTCCTCTCAAGAAGGCTCAGTCGGTAAAAGAATTTCTTATCAAGAATAATTTATTGGATCATGATTCGGCGTTCAAAAAGAATGAAGACTCCATTTCATTTCCCGTCCTTCGGGCAGTAGACGTGGTAAAAAGGAAATTCCCTTTTGTCAGGGTTGAGAATGGAGATTTGATCGTGAAATCGCAGCGTGTAAAGAAAGGAACGCTCAAAGAGGCGCTTGCCAAGCAGCTTTCTTCCCGGGAATTGATGCGTCTTCGCCGCGCGTATGACGTGGTCGGTTCGATCGCGATTCTGGAGGTTCCGCCGGAGTTTGAGCAAAAGGCGCATTTGCTCGCTTCGTCGATTCTTGAGTCACACAAGAACATTAAGACAGTCCTTTGCAAGGCCGGAGCGCACGCAGGCGAGTTTCGCACGCAGCCGATGAAATTCCTCGCAGGAGTCGACACACGGGAAACGATACACGTCGAAAGTGGCACGCGTATTAAACTCGATGTTGAAAAAGTGTACTATTCCGTACGGCTGGGAACAGAGCGCCTGCGCATCGCGCAGGAGGTCAAGCCCGGCGAGTCCGTTCTCGTGATGTTCTCAGGGTGCGGCCCATATCCGCTTGTTCTTGCAAAGAAAAGTAAAGCTGTGCGTATAGTTGGGATTGAAATGAATCCTCGTGCACACGAGTATGGCCTCGAGAATGTAAAAATCAACAAGGTGAAGAATGTCAAGCTCCTCCAAGGGGACGTAATAAAAGTGGCTCATGAACTTCAAGAAAAATTTGATCGCGTCGTTATGCCCCTCCCGAAGTCTGCAGGGGATTTCCTGGACAGCGCACTTTTTGTCGCAAAGAAAGGCGCGGTCATCCACCTCTATGACTTTCTTAAGGAAGGAGAGTTTGAAGAAGCGCACAAGAAGATCAGGCAGGCGTGCAAAGAACATGGAGTCGCATGCAAGATCCTGCGCACGGTCAAGTGCGGTCAGCACGCGCCGAGGACCTTTCGGGTCTGCGTTGATTTTGTGGTTGAATGACTCGGCGTGTGCCAGTCATCCAAGATTCTCCAATTATCTTTTGGCCTATTTAAGGATTTTGAAATTATGCACCTTCTCGCTGAGAACCTGACTCACCGCGTTCTTCGCTGCATCCCGCAGCGTCGCGACGTCGTGGTCGTCGTTCCACACCTGCCTATGGTGTTTCCAGTAAAGTTTTGAGTTTGTGTTTTTTCCTTTGCCTGTGAATATCTTTGTCGGCCCGAAGATCTTGAATTCTTGCGGAAATTTGAATGTGTGCTTTTTTCCTTTGTCGTGCAGCGTGTACCCTGTAAGATCGATTCCTCCAAATCCTGTGACTTCGACCCATTCTCCGTTGAGGTGCTCGCGTCCGCCGTTGCTTTGGAAATTCACTTTTGTGATGCGCACTTGGCCTTGCGGGATATTGTAGATGGAATAAGGAGCAGTAGTTTCTTTTAGTTTTGCCACATTTGATTCTTCAAGCGATGCAGTGAACGCTTTGCTTGCTCCAATTGTGGGGTCAAGCCGTAATGCTTGTTCAGGAATCTTTCGTTCTTCAAGTTTTTTGATTCGCTCACTGAGGTAGTTGAGAGTCTCCTGGTGCGCTAGGAAAATTCTTTGCTGCGCTCCAAGCTGTGTGTGCAGCGAATCCGTGCTGATCTTGTCCAGGTGCCCGCGTAGCGTATCCATCCGCGCATTCAGTTCCCTGACATCATGTTTGATATTGTTGAAGGATTGCGAAAGAAGATCATTGAGTTTCTTGAATTCGTGCGTTGGACTGGTTGCCATAACCTCCCACGAATAGTATGAGCCTTATAAATATTTTCATCAGGAAGTGACAAAAACGCGAGCAACATATTTAAATGCCTGGTGTTTTCCTGTCTTTTAGGCAGTAAAGCCAAGGAGTGCAACATAGCGATGATTAAGTGAACACCAAGGTAGCCGAAAGGCGATGACCGTTGGATGTAACTGCTGAGCGATGCATAGATCCTTGGGAAGATACAACACCTACAGCGGTACGGCGGCGGGCTCGATTACTTGCTCTTCGGACGGATGGGTCCCGTTTACGTCAGACGAGCTTCACAAACTCTGCATTCCTCATGATGTGGACGTTCTTGCGGTCCCATCCCATCTCGTACGCCAAACTTGCAAGGTTCTTCGTCATCAACAGCGGGCCATGTGATGGGATGATGTGTTTTGGTCGTAGCATCTTGAGCATGTCGCGGTGGTCTTCACGTGATGCGTGTCCTGAGACATGGATGTCTTTGAAGATGCGTACGCCCATCTCGTGCAGTTTTTTCTCAAGATGTTGTCGATTGAACGCGTTCACCGGTGTAGGGATGACTGTGCAGGAGAAGACAATATGATCTTCACGTCGGAATTTGTAGTCGTACTCTCCGTTTGCGATGCGAGATAGCACCGATTGCGGTTCTCCCTGGTGTCCGGTGCATACTACTAAGTATTTTTCAGGATGTTCTGCTATGATGCGCAGCTTCTTCTTGATCTTTTTTTTGTACTGGACAAGTTCCACCTGATCAGTGAACTTGACGATGCCGCACGATTCTGCAGCAAGGACGTATTTTCCAAGCGAGCGGCCTAAGAATACGACCTTGCGGTTCATCTTGCGTCCAAGTTCAATGATGCTCTTGAGTCGCGCTATGTGGGACGAGAAGGTAGTCACCACAACTGTTTTGCCTGTGCTGTCAACGTCGATAAGGACATCGCTGAGCATTTCCTTTGCGACCTTCTCTGATGGCGTTTTTTGTGCCAACATCGCACGCGTCGAATCCATGATAGCGCACAGAACGCCTTCATTACCGAGTTTTTGCAGCCGTTCGTACGGCGGAGTCTTTCCAAGCAGCGGGTGATCATCAAGTTTGAAATCATTGCAGTAGAGTATTGCGCCGTATGGCGTGTGCACGACAACCATGACAGTCTGTGGCGTCGAATGTGTCATGTGCACGAATTCTATGGTGATCTTGTCTGACAGCTTGAATCGCGCTCCTGCATCGTGGACGGTGATGTCATTCTTGAGCTTGATTTTCTCATCGCGGCAGATCGCCCTGATGACTGCTGCGGTGAATGGCGTGCAGTAGATGGTCGCATCGAATCGATTTGATAGGAATGCCACTGCCCCCACATGGTCTAGGTGCGCGTGCGAGGGGATGATCGCGATCACCTCATTTATCCAGTGCTTCATTGGATTAACGTCAGGGATTGCTCCGATGCGCGTGAGCGCTGCTGCAGAAAGATCGCATTTCTCCTCCCCTTCCGTGTACTTGACATACGGGTCAAGATGCAGGCCCATGTCTGTGATGACGACCTCATCATCGACCCTGATCGCAGTCATGTTGCGGCCGACTTCGTCGTAGCCGCCGACGGTGCAGATTTCGATGCCCATATCATTCATCTCCTTTTTCACGTAAACTGATTGTGTTTTCTCTGCGGTTGTGCTCTTCTAAGGTTTTTCTATAATAAAAAATGAGGGGGTAGGGATTTGAACCCTAGTAGGCACTAAGCCATTCGCTCTTGAGGCGAACCCGTTTGGCCACTCCGGCACCCCCTCTCGCGGATTTCACAACAGAATAACGGTATATAAATTTCACGCTTTGGAGGGCTCTGTCCCGAATATCGCTTTTGCGCTGCCGCTGCACCACTCACGCTGCACCGCTCGCTGTGAATATGCTTGTCATCTTGTCGCTGAGAGTATGTTTAACAAACCCGTTTATCGCTTCAGCTCGCAGGGTTGCAGTGGCACAATTCGGGACAGAGCCGTTTTGGAGTTTATTCTAAGAGTCTATCTCGGTAGGTCGGATCGAACATGGGAAACAAGATGCAAGCAGTGCAAGGCGCGAGGAAGGAGATAGCCAGAGGCTATGTGACTGACGAAGCAACGCAGCAATGCGCTGCGGATTGTTTGCCAGGCGATGAGAGCACCTATCGAGAGGCTCTAAATCTTTGTACGCACACAAAACGCGATAAAAGCAGCTATCGATTCAATAACATGTTTTAAGAAAACAGCGCCTTAACTGATGTTTTTCATTTTGGATTCGATGCGCGCAAGCTCTGCTTCAAGTTTGTCAAGGTCTGTCACGTGTTCTACGCTAATTTTTTCTGCAACGAGTTGTTGTGTCGCATGTTTCTTGCCTTGCTCGTGTTTTTCAGGAAGCTTGGTTTGTGCTGCAGGAAGGTAGGTGTGGAGTTTGGTCATCAGCAAGGTAATGTCTCGGTTGAGGGCTCGCAGTTTCACGATGGTTTCAAGTTTCTTTGCACGGATGGTCTTGAAGCGTTCGTAGCGCTGTAATAGAACGACGATCTGTTTCGAGCAGCCCAAAAGTGTTCGTCGCAGAGCCACTGGATCGTGAACTTGGATGAAAAGGAGGTCTTGATCGCTCATGGTTTTAGTATTATTGGTTCTCTGGTTCTAGGAGCGCATGATCAATGAACTCCACTTTATGTTCTACGTCCGTAATCTCATTGTACCAGAGTTCGAGTTCGTGGTCTTCTTGCGCCTTGAGATCGTTTATTTGGCTGATTGTTGCTCGTGCTTCTGTGAGTTTGTTCTTGATAAGGTCAACGACGTCAAGAACATCTTTGTAGTCGTCGATCTTGACAAAGACTGCTGTTTGTTTTTCTTCCATGGAATTCACACTCGTCCGGTTTAGCGTTCAAAAATGGTTTTATCAATGAACAAGAGCTTGCGTTGAAGATCTTCGAGCGCGTTATGCAATGTTTCGAATTTCTGGTCACGGGAATTTTTCATGTCATTGATGTGTAAAAAAAAGTTTTCTTCTGATTTAAAGGTGACTTTGATCTCTTCGATATATTGTAATACTGAACGGTATTGATCCATGCGCACAAAGAGCGGTCCCTGCGCGATATGTACGTGAGCAGGCATGGGCATCAGAACAGAAGGAATTCCGTGTAGTTCAAGACCGGGGATTCTGGACGGGACATTTTCTTCCTCAGAGAATCTGGCTGTGCTTTTTTCGAAATCTGGCGGGGGTGGAAGTTCGTCAAGGATCTTTCTTGGTCTGGGCGAGAGGCCCAGTGTTTCTTCAAGCGGTGGTAATCCTGTAGGAGAGGGAGTAGGTTGGGCTATCATCCGCGGCTGCACCGGGGTCTGCGGCATGGGTGTTTGTGCTGGCAAAAGTTGTGAAGGAAGTGGCGGTAGCCCTGTTTCTTCAAGATGCGGCGCTTCTGATGGTGTAATTTCGCCAAATGGAGTGCCAGTATAGGAAGGTAACTCAGGTAGTGGAGGAAGTTCCATGCTCTGCGTTTCTTCCCCTTCTTTGTGCTGCTTGTTTAAGAAGTTAAAAAAGCTCATCTCTCTTTTTTGTCCCCCAAAGATTGGCCGTTGAAGGCTGTTATGAACCAGTAGATACAGACAACAACCCTTATTGTTTATTTAAACTTATATGAGTATCGAAGGATAGTAACACTATCGAAAGCACGCAGCGATGCCCCTGCTTCCCTGTGTCGTTAGCGGTCTGTTCTGTTTTCGGTGGTTCATATTTTCAGTTTTTATGGAGAAAGTTGTGTTTCAAACGTTATTTTGTGAAAAAGTTTCATGCAGCAAGTTGTTTTTTCAGATGTTCTGAAAAAAGAACCGGTTTTCTTGCAATAGTGTTATGATGAATTGTGACCCGCGCTGCAGGGATGGTTCGCAGCATATTGCATTATTTGAAAGAGAGTAACTGGATAATGATCGTGAGCTTAATAACGAGCGTGTACGCGTGGTGTTCGATTGGTTTTGCCTCCGCGCTCGCGCTCGACTCCGAAGATAATGAGACTGCAGCCGTACGGATGGCCATACCGATGATTGCGGCAGAAGAAACTTCTGTCGACACGGCCATCGTCGCAACGAACAGCAGCCAAACGATTGTGATCCAAAATGAATCACAAAATGCTTCTAACAATTTTACCGCAAATACAACGCAAGCCCTCTGTGATATGAGTATAGCAATACAAGCGGACCAGGCAGTGCTGTCCGTTAACGAATCGTTGCGTTATAAATTTCTTGTCTCTCGCCGCAACGGCGCAAACGATAGCAACGATCAATATGCAGCAGAGTTCATCATTGAATATGGGATTCAATACGCGAATGGAACCAGCGTCCAAGCACCGGCGAATAGGACGAATGTTAATTCTGAAGTTTTTGTACCTGCTGGAATCACAAATTCGACGGCGATCGTCATTATGGCGCGAGTGATTCCGTCATGCATCGATGTCAATGCAACCGATAATGAGGCAAATCTGTCGGTTCTTATTCTTTCACGCTATGAAAACATTACAAACACCACAAATATGCTTACACCGGACGCCAACGACTCGCGTATCACGCGCACGGGGACGCATACGGTGACGCGCACCGGGAACGAATTGCCACTCGAGTCGTACATTGTAGTGCTTAATGCAACCACGATGTTTGCATCCGGTAGCGATGCCGCGATTGCAATGGAGCTGTATCGTGGAAAAACCCGAAAGCGCACGGTGTATGCGTGGATCGAGTTCGAAGGGGAGAAAGTTTCTTCCGTCGCAAGGACAGCAGTAGACGCACAGTTTACAATCAAAAATGTATTGATGGTGATGCGTATGAAACAAGAGTGCTTCAAGGAAGGGGACCAAGGAGCCATTCGTGTAACAGGATTGGACAAAAACGTAACAGTGCCTGTGACATTTGGGTATGGCGGAGAAAAGTGCTTGAGTGCACAAGAAGGAAATCAGCGACAGCGGAACTCTGTAGAGAAAGACACCAAAGAAGTAAGCCAGGCGCAGCATGAACAAGATCCAACTGCATCGATTGACAAAAAATTGAACCAATACAAAATTTCTTACAATATCATTTCATACCCTAATGAAGTAGAATACAATAAATCGTTTGATGTGCGTGCGCTGGTGCAAAATCCTTCGCAGCAAGATTTACAGATGACTGCGTGGGCCAAGATCGCTTCTTCGTCACGCAGCCATGATCAATCAGAGAATGTTTCACTTATTGTCGCCTCTGGAGCAAACGTGACATTTGATCTCAAACTTGTTGCCCGCAATGATGCTCCCAACCAAACTGTTCGCGTCTTTTTCTTGCGAAGCGATCGCAAAAGACCAGTCATCCTGGCCGCACCCATCCAGGTCGTGTCCAAGCTGAAAGAGACGAGTTCAAAAATTCAGGAGCGACAAAGGCTCGCCAGCGCTTCGCAACAGCAAAGTGCAACCAGCTCATACGATACATATAATAGAAACGCACCGGACCAGCATGAAAGAGATGCAGAGAACCGCGGGGCAACAGTCTATGAATCAAGTACAGCAAAGTCGCGGCACCTGATCGTATATTTTTTGTTTGGAACTTTTCTTGTTCTCTTTGGGATGGTTGCGCTCAAAAGGATGTAGCAAAAACCGTTTATACCTGCCGTATACTCGCTATAAACGCAGTTTTCGTGTGTTTGGTGTACAGAAAGATATATAAATTATCTGCGTTTCTTTTGGTGCGATGGAAGTGCAAAGTCAGTCGCGAACACCGGTTGCTCCGGAACAAGCAAAGACAATGAAAAAACAGTTGTCAGACAAGGAGCGGCTTGAAAAAGGGCAGGTTCTCTCTCGCGTGATTCTTGAGATTGCAGGCGCTCCCAAAGAGCACGTGGACAAGTCCATCAAGCTCATCGTCGATTACGTCGCCGCAAGTGAAAAGTTTACGGTTGTTGCAGAAGAAACGTTTGAAGCTGAAAAGAAGGACGAAAATGAAGGGCTGTTTTCAGCATTTTCAGAATTGGAATTGTGGTTTTCTGATGTGAATTCGTTGTTAGGCTTCGCGTTTGATTACATGCCTGCGTCGATTGAGATTCTGCAGCCCGATGCATTGCGCATGCAGACGTATCAGGTGTCAAGCATCCTCAACGAATTATTGAACAGGCTGCACAAGATCGATTTGCAATTGAAGGTCACAAACGCAGAAAATCAACTAATCAACAAGAATGCCGCCCTCATTGTTCGAAACTTTCTAGTCTCGCTTCTCAAAGAAAAAAGTATGAGTCTTGATGAAATGACAACGCGCGTGGGCATACCGAAAGAACATCTTGAGGTGTTTGTCAAGCCCCTGCAGGAGCGCGGCATTCTTACGACGGAAGCAGGCGTCTATCGGCTCGCACGCTGAGGCGAATAATGTGGCCACGGAAGCACTCGACGAGATTAAGGGAAAAATTGAAGCGATCCTCTTTGCTGCAGGCCGTGCGGTTCCACTCGGCGAGTGTGAGATGCTCGCGCAAGTGAAGACTCCCGGGATTATCAAGGAGGCCGTCAATGAACTCAAGCAAGAGTACGACGGGCGAAACAGTCCGCTGATGATCGTTGATGAAGCTGAGGGTTGGAAACTTACCGTACGAGAGAAATTCCTATCTGTCGTGCAACGCATTAATCCCGAAACTGAGCTCAGTAAAGCGACGATGGAGACGCTTGCGATCATCGCATGGCGTTCGCCAGTTCTGCAGTCGGAAGTGATTCATATTCGCACGAACAAGGCATACGACCATATCGCTGAGCTTGAAGAAACAGGATTTATCGGCAAGGAAAGGCGCGGCAAAACATACCTGATCAAGACCACCAAGAAGTTTTATGATTACTTTGATCTTCCCGATCAACAAGCAGTGAGGGAGCTATTCAAGGAATTCAAGGATCTTGAGCCGCAGAAGAAAATGGAAGACTTCTCAAAGGAGAGATCAAAGTCTGATGCATTGAAACTCGAGGTCTATGATGCTGCAGCACAAACAGTGACGTCGACAGTCTCGACACAGGAAAAAACGCGTGGCGCAGGGTCGGGCGGTCTTGAAGTGTTCGAAGTTCCTGAAGAAGAAATTGTAAGAGAAGAAGAAATAGGGCTTGCGCAGCAGCCACGTGTTCAGGAACAGGGCGCAGAAGTTCAAGCGAAAGCTACTTCCGCTCAGGAAATGTTGCAAGAGTCAGAAGCAGAAAAAACCCACCGGCTTGCGCGCGAATTGCTTGATGAAAAACACGAGTTGTTTTCTAAACTTCCCAAAGAAGAACAGAAAAAGAAGGAATCTCGTTCAAAACAAGATAAAGAAGAATTGGAAGCGCAAGAGACAACTGTTGATGAGTTTGAAGAGTATCCTGGACAGAAAATGAACTCTTCAGAAGACAGCAAATATAAGGATGTATAATGGGTGGAAATTGTGGCATTCTTTTTCTTACTCCGTTGTCCGAAATGCGGCCACGAACAGCAGTATCACACACAAACCTCTTCAGTGGGAAATAAGCGCAAGTCCTGCGTGTATTGTGGCACATCCTTTGCTGTAAAAAATCAAGTCGTAAAGAACCTCCAGCAGTCAAACAAAGGAACTTAGCGAAGTGCTCTCTTGATGGCTTCTCCCTGCAGTAGAAAGTGTTTACAAAACGCATTTTTCATAGGCTCTGTCCCGGGTATTGCTTTTGTGCTGCCGCTGCGCCACTCTCGCTGCACCGCTCGCTGTGAATATGAATGTAATCTTGTAGGCTAGATGATGCTGAATGTCATGTTCATCGCTTTAGCTCGCAGGGTGGCAGCGGCAGATTCGGGACAGAGCTTTTTCACAGTACGTGGAAAGCTTTGTCGGTAAGCGAACTTCGCCACATATGTACGACCAGCACCGCTCAGACGCGCTGCGCGCATCTTCGCTCATTTTCCGCCACAGCCAGCTCGTGAGCGGATACAGTTCATCTAAGGCCGACATTCCCCGATGGGGCATCCCCCTTGTCAGCACCCATACAGTTACTTTCATCCCTCGCAAAAGGGCGGTGGCGGAAATTGTGCTGGTCGTTAAGCTTAAGGTGAAGTTCGTCTAAGCTTTCCACGTACTTTTCACACAACACGTACTTTTCACACAAACATTTAAAAAGAAGATGGTGTTCGACACGCTTCGGGAAAGCAGACATTTTCTCGCCGAGAATTGCGTACTTTTTGATGAGAGGATTTTCAACTGGGATTTTCAACTATGTCACCTAAAAAAGTCGACCATAAGAAGGAATCACAAGCGGGATCGCAGCAGGATCAAGTAGCCTCCACGCAAAGCCCCCCGCAAGCGGACGAACGCGTTGTCGCACGCGAGATAGCAGACGAGATGCGGAAATCCTATCTCGATTATGCGATGTCAGTCATTATTGGCCGCGCATTGCCTGACGTGCGCGATGGGCTCAAGCCTGTGCATCGCCGCATCCTCTTTGCAATGAACGAGCTTGGAATGCTTTCAGGCAAGCCTTTTAAAAAGTCAGCAAGAATCGTTGGCGAAGTCATTGGTAAGTATCACCCACATGGAGATACTGCCGTCTACGACACACTCGTGAGGATGGCTCAAGATTTCTCATTGCGTTACCCTCTGATCGACGGACAAGGCAATTTTGGCTCAATAGATGGTGACAATGCTGCAGCGATGCGTTACACGGAAGCGCGTCTTTCAAAGATCGCAGAGGAAATTCTTGCAGATCTCAAGAAGGAGACGGTCGACTTTCAATCCAACTTTGACGGTGAGCTAGAGGAGCCAGTCGTGCTGCCGTCGAAATTTCCAAATTTCCTCGTGAATGGCTCATCCGGCATTGCTGTGGGAATGGCAACGAACATTCCACCGCACAATCTTCGCGAAATCGTGGAGGGCTTGGTCCATCTTATTGACCACCCGGAGGCGGCTGTTTCTGATCTCATGGAATTTGTTAAGGGTCCGGATTTCCCAACGGGAGGAAGTATTTTTGGAACGGCAGGAATTAAAAACGCGTTTGAGACTGGCCGCGGGAGTATAAAAATCCGTTCGCGCTACGAGATTGAAGAGAAGAAAAATCACAAAAATATTATTGTTACAGAGATTCCGTATCAGGTGAACAAGTCCCAGCTGATTGAAGCGATCGCAGATCTGGTGCGGGATAAAGTCGTTCTTGGAATACATGACATTCGCGACGAGTCAGACCGAGATGGCATGCGAATCGTGTTTGAACTGAAGTCAGACGCGAATGCGGAGCTTGTGATAAATCAGCTCTTTAAGCACTCGCAGTTGGAGACAAGTTTTGGAGTTATCACGCTGGGCCTTGTTGACAAGACGCCAAAACTCCTGGGGCTCAAGCCGCTTATGCAGGTGTTTGTCGACCATAGAAAGGAAGTTGTGCGCCGAAGGACGCTGTTTGATCTGACGAGGGCGAAAGAGAAGGCGCACATCTTGGAAGGGCTGATCGTCGCGCTCGACCACATTGATGATGTAGTAACAAAGATTAAAAAGTCAAAGGACGGTGAAGCGGCAAAAGAGATGCTTGTGCGTGATTACAAGTTGTCCGAGTTGCAGGTCAAAGCAGTTTTGGACATGCGCTTACAACGCCTTGCATCACTCGAGCAGGAAAAGATACGTGCAGATCACAAGCAGACCCTTGAACTCATCAAGGATCTTGAGGACATTCTTGCGTCAGAAAAGCGGATCAAGGACATCATCAAGTCAGAGCTTGCTGATATTGGTCAACGTTTTGGTGACGATCGCAAGACGCGGATTCTTGAGATTGATGGGGAAAAACAGGAGATAACGCAGGAAGACCTGATAGAAAAGCAGGATGTGGTTGTTACCATGTCTCACGCAGGATACATCAAGCGCTTACCGATTGACACGTATCGTCAGCAACGCCGCGGCGGCAAGGGAATCGTGGCCGCAGCAACGAAAGAGGACGACGTGATCGAGAATCTATTTATCGCTTCAACGCATTCAACAGTTCTCTTCTTTACGAATCGCGGTCAAGTTCATTGGCTTAAAGTGTACGAGATTCCTGAAGCGTCTCGTCAGGCAAAAGGCAAGGCGATCGTGAATCTCCTGGCACTTGAACCTCAGGAGAAGATCTCGGCGTTTGTTCCTGTGACAATGTTTGATGATCGCCATTTTGTGATGATCGCGACAAGCCGCGGGGTAGTAAAAAAGACACCACTCATTGATTATTCTCATCCAAGAAAAGGGGGCATTGTAGGCGTCAAACTCAACGAAGGCGATGAGCTTATAGAAGCGGTGCTCACGGAGGGATCCGCGAGTTTGATTATCGCAACCGCGCACGGCATGGCGACGCGCTTTTTGGAAACCCAAGTTCGTCCCATGGGGCGCAACGCCGTCGGTGTGCGAGGCATCACCCTCAAGGATGGCGACACAGTGGTCGGCATGGTTATTGCCGACGACGCCAAAAGCCTGCTGACAATAACGGAGCGGGGTTTCGGGAAGCGTACATCGATGGCAGAATACCGTATCATTGGGCGCGGAGGCGTCGGAGTTAAGAATATAGTCTGTTCCGATCGTAATGGGAGCGCGGTTGCAGTCAAGGAAGTGACAGACGACGATGATCTTATGTTTATCTCCAAGAATGGAATCATCATCAGGACACGGGCGGGAGGTATTTCACAGATAGGACGAAACACGCAAGGAGTCTGTTTGATGAAACTTGATCACGAGGATCGTGTCGTTGCGGCGGCAAAAGTGGTCAACGAAGACGAGGCGGTCTTGCAGGAAACTGCTTAAGGAAGAAGAGAGCGTGGCAGCTCATACGCATTATGACTGCAAGTATTCCTATGGCCGCAAGTATTCCTGTTGTTTGCTGAGGCTGCTATGACTATTAAGAAGGGCGGTGAACATAAAGGTGGTGAACATAGAACTGCTGTTGCGGCCGGTGCATGCGATGGAGCCCTCTTCACGCACGTAGGCCTTGAGGAACTGGCTGCACAAGAAATTTCTGAGATTCTGCCAACGAAAGGTCGAGTGGCTACGCCCGTTATTGGTTCAGGAGTAGTGTTGTGCACAAATGTCTCATTTCTTGATTTATGCATTCTTACGTATCGTTCCCAGATCGCGTCATCAGTCGTTTTGCTGGTTTCAGGAACTTCGATACGGACGCTTGAAGAGCTGCGCGATGAGCTCGGGAAAGAATCGATACTGCGGAATATTCGGCAGTTCGTGGCAAAGAGATCATTTGCAGTTCGTGTGCGCAAGGAGCAGGGTTTGGACGTTTCGACACGGGAGCAGGAGAGAGCTATTGGAGAACTGATCTTTACGTCGTGCTCTTCGCAGGACGCAACAGTTGATCTCGAGAATCCAGCCATCACGTTTCTTGTGCACGTTTCCAAGCAGAATTGTTTTTTTGGAATCGATCTTGCAGGGTTTGACCTCGGCAAGAGAAATTACAAGATATTTTTACACGCCGATTCCATCAAAGCAACAGTAGCGTACGCACTGGTGAGGTTGAGCGGTTTTTCTTCAAAAAAGAAAGTATTGGATCCGCGAACAAAAAGTGGAAGCATTCCGATTGAGGCTGCGCTGTATGCTCTCGGTAGGTCGCCCCACCAGTACGAAAAGGAGCGTTTTGCGTTCCTCAAGATGGACGCCTTCAAAGACGCGACTAGTGAGGGCGAATTCTTTGCATTTGAAAACGCTGTTGATAAGGAGGCTGAAGTTGGAGACATTTTCGCATATGACGACAACGCTCGCAATGTGAAGGCCGCAGAGAGAAATGCGAAGATAGCGGGCGTGAACAAGAAGATTTATTTCAGTAGGACTGATATGGAGTGGCTCGACACAAAATTTGATAAGGAATCTCTTGATTGTATTGCTGTAAACTGGCAGTCATCGTCGCGTCTCAGACTGCAGGAACAAAAAAAGGAAGACAAGTTGCTTGCCGAACTTTTTTACAGTGCAAAGTACATTCTCAAAAAGGAGGGCAAGATTGCGATCCTTGTTAAGGAGGGGCAAGATATGACCATGCACGCAGCAAAGCACGAGTTTGCACTCGTAACTAATGTAGCCGTGATGCAGGGTCTCGAACAGTTACGGATACAGGTGTTCTCTCATCAATTATAAGTCAAATGAGTAAGAGAAAAATAATAGAAAAGGGGTATTTGTTTAGCAGCGTCGCCACCGACCTGCGAGCTAACGGCTTTCACAGCGTCTCGCACGATTCTCGGTTCGGTAAGCGGCTTAACTTACACAGCTAGCATCGTGTATGGCGAGCGTCGTGGCGACGCTGCGATGTGAGTAGCTAAACAAATACGAAAAGGGTGTTTGTTTTGTGTTCGTGAAGCCTGCGAACCAGTGCCCGCATTATCAGCCCCCAAAATCCAGCAGCGCACACGCTGCTCCGCTCAATTCACCTTTTTTTTCTTCTTTGAAAAGTATTTAGACATGATTGATTGATATTTTTTTGATAGTGTCTCCTTTCATCAGCAGATCATGCACAGGATTTGTTGACGTTAGTAAGACACTCTTATAGTAAAAGTTGTTTCCTTTTTTCTTTGCGCCTTCAAACACGTGTACTCCTGTCTCGTTTGTATACAGCACAAGCGAACGCATGTGCTGCTCGATCTCAGTAACAAGATCTTTATTGTACTTCGCGATGGCTTTGAGCATCCTCTGTGCCTGATCTATGCTTGCAGGGCAGTTGAAGTGGCACGGGTAATGGCTGATGATGCGCCAGTCGAAGAACTGCAGTGAGATGTTTAGGAGAGGATTGAAAGTGGTGCTCTGGCGTGCCGTGATCAGTGTGTGGTCGTGGTGCAGTTCTTCTGCTTCTGTAAGATGCTCGCAAAAAAACTGTATGCAGCACTGAGGATACCCGAGCAGTGTGCCGAAACGTCGGTGGTCAAAGCGGGTCTCTGCGATGCGTGCTTCTTGCGCTAGCGATCTGTTCTTGCTTATGTACACTAGTGTTAATTCCGACAGCTGTGATTGCTGCTGCGCATCTGGCGTATCTTGTTCTGGTGTCATCAACGGCTGTATGCTCGATGCGAGATATGTGAGGTTTGCTGACTGAAAGAACGGTTCGACATCCATGAGTTGTTGCGGTTGCAGCTCGAAGCGACACACGGGTTTTATGTCTTCTAAGACGAACAGCACTTCAAGTGCACGAATTCTGGAACCAAAGAGCGCTGTCAGTTCTTGATCTTTATAGATTAGTGCACGCATCATCATTGGCGGGAGCGTTCTGTTATTCATAAATCTGACGCAACAATGGGCTCTGTCTTGAATTGTGCCGCTGCCACCCTGCGAGCTGAAACAAACAGCATAATGTTCGTATTTGTTGACTGCGCTGCCACCGACCTGCGAGCTTGCGGTTCTTGCGTAGTCTCGCACGATTCTCGGCTCGTTACGTGAGATAAATCTGCGCGGCTAGCGTCGTGGCGGCGCCGTCAAGTGGTCTGCTAAACAAATACAAAATTAAAGAAATACAAAATAACCAGCAAATCCTTTGATTGCACTGCCTGTATATTACCGGTTACATCAACAGCGAGCGGTGCAGCGTGAGTGGCGCAGCGGCAGCACAAAAGCAATACCCGGGACAGAGCCTATTTACAGCAATGTTTATAAAGAAAGGAGTATCGTGATCTATTTAGAGTGTGAGTCCTGAAGAGGTGAGTCATTATGTCATTTCTTGGTAAGTTTGGTCGTAACTGGTCCGCTGTGGCTTTTGTGGTTGTGATTTTTTTGGCGTTCTCTGGCGCACTGATGCTTGGTTTTCAAAAATCATTGAGCGGCAGTGTGGTTGGCGTTAGTGACGCTTCGCTGCCAGACCACCAGAAGTCTTCAACGTTTTTTGAAGTAGTCGGTGTTGCGCTGTTGACGTTTATCCTTTCAGGAATACTCATTACCGTCTTAAGTACGGTTTGGACTCGCGTGCGCGGATCGTCAGGGTCACACGCTGGCGGAACTAGAGTCGCGCTTGATGAACTGAGCAAGCTGAACGCGCAGATAGAAGAACTAAACAAGAGCATCCGTGATGTTGATCGCAAGCTGTGATTGTGCTCGCGTCATATGAGTGAGGTGATAATCGTGGAACACAAAGTCGGTCATTATGCCTTCTTTGGAGGTGTCGTGCTCGCAGTTCTTGCAGGAGTTGTTTCTGCGCTGTTTGATGCTGTAAATTCCTGGGTTGTGCTTGCATTGATTGTGCTCGGTGTTTTGGTAGGAGTTCTCAATGTCCAGGCTAAGGAAGTGACAGAGTTCTTGGTTGCAGTCATAGCACTGCTCCTCGCTGGTTCCGCAAATGTTCTAGTGTTGAATACTGTTGCCGCGCCGTTTGGCACTATCCTGCACGTGGTCCTCACGTATATCAAGGTGTTTGTTGCACCTGCGGCAGTCGTTGTTGGGCTTAAGGCAGTCAAGCAGCTGGCGGAACGCTGATTTTTCTTTTTATGCACAAAAATGTCGCCAAAACATTTTGGTGTGGGGTTTAATGCGCTAAAATTCCACCAGTCGTTTGAGCTATGCTCGAACCTACGAACGTAAGTGAGTATGTATGACCTGTGGTGGTCGCGAGCTTTTGACAACCCCTTCCTTTAGGGCGACATTTTTGGCATCCTAAATGTCAGAAATGCAAAGCATTTCTGAGTATGCTCAGAAACCAAAGGTTTCTGACAAATCGGTCTATATCTGCAGGCGTCCGTTCAAACTCCGCACTTTAGTGCGGAATATGACGTCTGCGACCGATTTTTATGATAATTTTTATGATAATGAAGACCCTAAATTTTTAATAACTCTGGTCGGCATTATATTCGCCGAACATAACAAAACCCATTAATTATTTATGTTCTGCGTTATATTTTCCTTCTTTTAACGTTACTTTTTTATACCTTCGCAAACCCCGCTATTTTGTGATCCCATGTTAGTTGGCATTGTCGGGAAACCATCCTGCGGAAAATCGACCTTCTTCAAGGCAGCGACGCTTGCCAACGTCGCTATCGCGAACTACCCCTTCACGACCATCAAGCCCAATCACGCGGTAGCGTTTCTCAAGATCCCTTGCGTCGACGTCGAGTTCGGCAAGCAGTGCAACCCGCGGGAAGGGTACTGCACAGAGCATTACCGTTTCGTCCCTATGGACCTTCTTGACGTCGCGGGCCTTGTTCCGGGGGCGCACGCGGGTCTTGGGATGGGCAACCAGTTTCTGGATGACCTGCGTCAGGCAGATGTCCTGGTGCACGTGGTCGATATCTCTGGCAGCGTAAATGAAAAAGGCGAGCCAGTCCCCGCGCTCTCGTACGACCCTGTCAAAGACATCGAGTTTTTGGAAGTCGAGCTTGACATGTGGTATCTCGGCATCATCAAAAAGGGTTGGGAGAAGTTCGCGCGCGCCGTGATGCAGGAGAAGGGTGATATCGCAAGGGCGCTCGGCAAGCAGCTGTCCGGCCTGAAGGTGACTGAGGAGATGGTCGGGGAGGTTGTTGAGGACTTGCACAAGCGGCAAAATCTCGCTGTCGATCGGCCGGTTGATTGGTCTGACAATGAATTGCTAATGATCGCGGTCGCCCTGCGCAAGAGGACTAAGCCTATGATCATTGCGGCGAATAAGATTGACATTTCTGGCGCTGAGAAGAATTTCGAGCGGTTGCGGGAGAAGTTCCCTGAATACACGATCATCTCGTGCTCTGCGGAGTCCGAGCTTGCACTGCGTGAGGCCGCAAAGAAGGAATGGATATCCTACATTCCAGGCGACGCCTCATTCACAATCAGGAATGATTCCGCGTTGTCAGGCGTGCAGAAGAACGCGCTTGCCTTCATCCAGAAGAATATCCTTGACAAGTTCAAGACCACGGGTGTCCAGGACGTCCTCAACAAGGCAGTGCTTGAGCTTCTTGGGTACATGGCAATCTATCCTGGCGGCGTGAACAAGCTGACAGACCAGCACGGCAACACTTTGCCGGATTGCTTTTTGATGCCTGCTGCTTCGACAGCGCTTGACTTCGCGTACCGTCTCCACACTGACTTCGGCAAGAACTTCATCCGCGCCATCGACGTGAAGACGAAGAAGACGGTTGGAAAAGATCATAAACTTCAGCATCGTGATGTTGTCGAGATCGTGGCTGGGCGTTAAAACGATGACAAGTACGATGACAAGTTCTATCAGGGAAATCTATGCAAAATCCGTGCTAACAAAGACAAGGTTGCCCGGTGCCAATTACGTGATCAATCCCTATGTAGGTTGCCATGTCGGTTGCACGTATTGTTACGCCGCATTCATGAGGCGCTTCACGAACCATCCTGAGCCTTGGGGGAAATTTGTCGACGTCAAAATCAACGCGCCGTCCGTCCTTGAGCGTGAGATTCAGAAAGCAAAGAAAGGGATTGTGTTACTCAGTTCGGTTACTGATCCTTACCAGCCATTAGAAAAAAAATATGAACTGACACGGAAAATTCTTCATTGTTTATGTAAGCATCAATGGCCTGTTTCGATTCTTACAAAACGTAATCTTGTACTGCGCGATATCGATGTTTTAAAGCAATTTGAAACGTGTGAGGTGGGTTTTTCCATCAGTTCTCTCTGTGATAAGGATAGAATCATTTTTGAGCCTGCGTCAAGCACCGTCCATGAGAAAATCGAAGCGCTTAAAGTGCTGCACAAACAACAGATAGAAACGTACGCTTTCATCGGTCCGGTTCTGCCTGGCATCACAAATGTCTCTGAGATCATATCAAAGATCAGGGATTACGTTAGCGAGGTCTGGGTTGAGGCAATGAACTTTAAGGCAGCGCACCAAACAGGGTTCTTCTATGAACGACTGCGCGCGCGGCGGCCCGACCTTGTGGCATCCTATAAAGCAATCGAGAAAGATGGCCGTGCATATTTTGATGGATTAAAGCGGGAAGTAGAAAAACTCAGAAAGGAAGAAAAGATTGAAATAACGCTTGTCATGCATGAAAACAATTGATGCACAAATGCGGATAGAAGAGGCTCGATTATGGTTTTAGTCGTCCTCGCGACAATTCACCTGATCAGCGTCACGACGCCAAAAAGTATGAAGAGTGTTGCACTGATCACTTTGATGGTTTTTCTAGGGATATTCTCTGCTAATTTGCTGCCGACAAAGACATTTAGGCCTATGACTACTGCAAGGCCGATAACGAATCCCAAGAGTACCGGGACCATGGTGCCGTACTTTGCGGCAAGCAGGCCGGACGCTATCTGAGTTTTGTCTCCGAACTCGCTTGCGGCAACTGTTAAGAATGCTATGGCAAATGGCTGCTTTCCTAGAAACGATGCTTCTTTGCGTTTTTGCTTCTTGAATCTAAACTTTACAAGAATCCAGATGCCTCCAATGATAAAAAGCGGGCCGACGATCCATTTTACTGTCTGCGGCGCTAGAGAGGTGCCAAGCAGTGCGCCCGCAATGATCGCTAGAGTGTCCATGACCGCGTGTGCAGTCAATGCGCCGAAGAAGATGCTGAACGGTCTTTTTGTGTGAATCGCCAACGCGAGGATTACTAGCTGCGTCTTATCTGCGATCTCTGATACGAATGCAAGGAGGAGTGCTGCTGTGAATGGCTCAATCATTGTATTAGCTGTTTTCTAGCTGCTCTTTTTTAGCTATTTCTTTTGCAACCCAATTCTTGTACGCTTTGTTTGCCTGCGCAGGGATTTTCGCGATACAGGGGATATCGTATGGATGCATTTTCTCAACTTCTTTCTTGATGCTGTTGTAATGGGTTTCAAGCGTCTTCCCGATCATCACCCACTCCTTCTCATGCACAACTTTTCCCTTCCAGCGGTACACGCTCTCAATTGGAAAGATGTTTGCGCACGCAATCAGCCTCTTGCCGATCAATGTGTTTGCCACCATCCGCGCAACCCGCCGCGCAGGATTAGTTACATAAATGAAAATGATTTTGATTTCCATGCTAATTATCCTCCAATCCCGCTTCCCATTATATTTCCTGCAATCAAGTTAAAAAGCAGCATCACAGCTCCAGCGATAACACAATAGAGGAGCGTACTTCGATACAGGTTTACGCCGAGCAGGTATTGTTCTTGCAGGTCGTCTGATCCGTTCTGGATGCCATTGATAAGCACGGTGAGAATGTAGACAATCTGTACGACGTAGAATCCAACGATGATTTGGAAGTAGAATGTGGGAATTCCGTCACCGAATAGCTGCGTAAGTCCTGCGGCGCCTCCCGCTGCTGCTGCTTCTGATCCTTGTTCTTGTCCTAGTTTAGTTAGTTGCGCTCCAAGTTTTCCCAGGATTGTCGTCACCATGCTCGTGATTCCTATGACGATGCCCGAAATTGTGGGAGATAGAAAAGACACCTGCGATTTCATTGATGAGATGGAGTCGGCCATGAGATCCTGCAGCCGCTCGTCGACGTTGTGCATTTCTTTGATGTAGCGTGAAAGATTGATGAGAGACTGCGCAGCTACCATGGGTCCTTTCTTCGCGCTCTCAACCAACACTTTCATGCTTGTCTCTATGAGATCTGAAGGGTATTGAACGATGGCACCATTTTCGGGATCGAAGATCGCTTGTTCGACGCTCATGCCCATACGCGAGATGTTGGATGAGACGAGCGTGAAGAATTCTCCGGAGATGGTTCCTGACATGCCGTCTGCTACTTTTCCGAACGCTATCTCTGCAGGAAAGCCGTCTGCCATGCGGTTGCCGAGTTGAAATAGCGCTGCGCCGAATTCAGCTTCAAGGCGTTTTGATTCATTCCTGATCTTAAGAACGTTCTTCGTGCGCGTCTTGTGGTACAATCCTACTGATATTCCTGCAGCAAGCGGGAGGCCTAGAGAAAGTAGCGATGCTCCAAGCCCAAATGGCCCGAGCATCACGTCTGAGTTTTTGATCGATGGATGATAATCTACAAGGGAAAATTTCTGCCCTTCGATCTGGTACGTGCCGGGCGGAAGGAATTGGACGCTGCCGTCCTGCATCGTGGCTATGTCCCATCCCGGGTTGATGATGTGGATGATGATGGGAACAAATGAAATGAAGAGGAAGACGAACGCCACAATGATGCTGACGTAGATTGGATTGACTGCAATCTCTTGGCCGCCGATCTTGACGAGGAAGTTGCGGTATTTTGCGAGTTCTGGATTTTTTGAGATGTCGACTGAGCCGTAGCCCGTGGGTCGTGTTGAGAGGATCTGGGTCCCGAGATAGTAGACTGCAGCAGGAAGGATGAAGTTGTAGAGCGTGGCAAGATGATACCATCGGACGCCTTCCATGAATGAGACAACGAGCGGCAGGATGACGAGTCCAAGGATTGGGAGGATAACTCCGAGCATATTGAGCATCGTGATTGGAGATTTGAGGTTGTGCGCATAATGCAGCATTTTCTCATAGGTCTCTTGCAGGATGACATCAAGGGCTTTGTCGAGCATCCCAACGCGCGCTTCTTCTGCGGATTCAAGCAGGCTTCCTTCGATGAGGTGCATGGATTCGATGAATTCCATGTTGTATTTCTTCCACGTCTCAAGGTACGCGTCGAGGGATTCGCGAATGCTTCCGTATTTTTCTGTCTCGATGTTCCAGATAACGCGTTTGAAATCCAGTGAGAGCGGCGGTGAAAGGTGTTCGGCAGCAAAGTCGACAGCGAGTTCGAGGTTCGACGTGTGACGCATGTAGGTCACGATGTAGAAGATGGAAAGCACCATCTGGTTTGATGCTTTCATGCGCCAGTTCTGCGCGAGATGGTGGGGATAGTTCTTGAGCGGGCCGATAAGCGCTGCGCCAAGTCCCATGAAGAAGAGCGGAAAGAAGAGGCCTTTGGTAATCACGAAGGAGAGAAGAGCGCCGACGAGAGCGACTGCGATTGGTGCTGTTAGCGCAAGGCTGTACACGCCGGTAGGCGTTGTATTGAAGTGGCAGATTTCGATGGATTCTTGCAGTGCTGCTGCGGCTTTTGCCGGCGGTACGATTTTGATGATTTTCTCTGTCTGGTTGCACGCCTGCTCATAATACCCCATGTGCTTTGGCAGGTATTCTTTCTTGAAGTCGAGATACTCGCGTGTGCGGATGACTCCGATGCTTTGCACTTCTGCGTTTTCAGGTGTGAGCGTGACCGCTAGCTTGGACTGATACTTAGAGAGAAGGCGTTTCATCTCCTCTTTTTCAATTTCTGGCATTATTGGTTCCTCTTTTTTATGCTCTCTTGCCAAACAACATTTCTATTTGAATTCTTATCATTCATTGCGCGTTGCGCAATATTATTTCCCAGTACTTTTCTGCTCCGTGCAGGATAACCGCATCCGTATAGTATTGTTTGTTCTTGATTAAATCGGTCGCCTTGATTACGCTTCGGTTTTGGAATACTCCAAAGTCGACTCCACTGATGTGTTCAGGGGTGACGAGGACGACTTTGTTTGATTTAATGAGTGCGCAATGGATGTGGTCGCTTACAACCCAAAGCCGTTCCATGATCTTTTCTGCACGCGCGTCCTTTTGCTGCCACTCTGCAGTCTTCTGGTATGAGATTAGTGCAAGTGACGCAAGTGTGCGCGGCTCTGTGGGGTTGAGTTTGACGATCGACACGTTGCCAACTTTCTGGATTGTGGCAATGCGGTCTTTGGCAAGCGCCTGGACAAAGCCGTGGGTATGAGAATACGCGGAATTGAGCGTTTTTGCAAGATCCTTGATGCTGTACAGTTTGCTTGGATCGTCTGCAAGCTTTCCCAGAATGCGTTCTTTCAGCGTGACTGCCATTCTTCTTTTTCAGATTGTTCTACTATTTATATACTTTTATCTTATCTTTAAATAATAATATCTTTGAAATAATACTTTTAAATCTGTATTTTAGTATAGAACGTGCGAAAACTGGCAGCATAAATAGTATAAATGGCAGTCCATAAAGCTTCAAACCTATCCAAACGTGCACGCGCCCCTGAATGCGCTAAAATTCCACCAGTCGTTTGAGCTATGCTCAAACCTACGAACGCCAGTGAGTATGTATGACCGGGTAGTGGTCGCGAGCTTTTGACGAAACAGTTGTTTTACTTGTTTTTTGAGAACGGGAACGCTAATTTCCGAACAAATGTCCGGAGAACATATTGTTCAAAGAACATGGGGCTGCGAGGATTTGAACCCCGATTACAGCGTCCCGAACGCTGTGTGATACCAAGTTACACTACAGCCCCGCAGGCTGATACGGCATCGCACCAGCGAGTATTTATTATTTGTTGCTTGCTGCTGTCCCTGTTTGGCGCGGATGACAAAATTATTTATACTGTGTTCTTCTCTGCTTAAATATGCAAAAAATCAAGGGCAGGCCCACAAGGAGTGCTGTTCGCCAAAACATTGTCAATATTCTTGCAGTGCTTGGTGAGGGGTATGCCTACAATATCGCAAAGACATACATGGACTTGTTTCCAAAGGTTTCTACGCGCTTGATATATTATCATTTAAAGAAAGGAACAGATCTCAAAGAGTTTGTCGCCAAAGGCACCAAGACAGAAGAGGGAAACTACTCGTGGGGTTCGAATGCAGACAAGAATTATTTTGGTCTTGGTCCTGCTGCTATGCCGTTAAAGAATCCGGCGATCCAAGAATATTTTGAAAAGCGTCAACGCGCAAAGTAGTGACGTTAGTGGGTTTGGCCCGCACTTCCACGTAAATTCTGAGTAAATAATTCTTGCTTGGTTTTTGCATCAACGAAAATTTATATACTCACTTTCGTCAATTAGGCGCATGAGATGTATCTTTCTGTTGGGCGGCGACTATCCTGAACTTGCAAGAGAAGAGGTTCTCGCGCTTGCAAAAACAGAGCCAGCGGAACTGATTGGCCGAGTCCTCATCTGCGATGCGAACTTCAAGTGGAAACGGTTAGGCCTGACGAAAAAAGTGTATCGGTTTCTCTTTGAATCAAAGCTCGATAATATTGAAACCGCGATGGAAGATTTTGAATGGAATGGAGTATATGAGAAGAGTTTCTCTGTGCGCATCACGAACTTGACGAAGAAGAAGGTTTCGTTTAAGGAAGCGGAGCTTGCGAAGTACATTTGGAAAAAGGTGGATGTCCCAAAGGTGGATCTGGAGTTCTCGCAAACCCCTGTCGAATTGATAGTGACGCCAAAGAAAGTCCTCTGCGGGCTTCTTCTGCACGAAGTGAATGGCGAGTTCTCAAAGCGCCGCGGTCATCTGCGCCCCGCTAGTCATCCTACGACGATGAACCCGAAGCTTGCACGCGCGTGCGTGAACCTTACTGGAATCCAGACCGGCAGTGTAGTGATCGATCCTTTCTGCGGGACCGGCGGCATCCTCATCGAGGCAGGTCTGATGCGTTTCAAGGCGATTGGGTACGACATTGATGAGGTTATGCTTCAAAAATGCCAGAAGAATCTTGAGTTTTTCAAGGTGAAGCGTTTCTCGTTGCAGCAGCGTGACGCCCTGAAACTTGATGAGGATGTACCGTACGTGGTGACGGATCTTCCGTATGGCCGGCATTCAAAAACGACAAATTCTGTCGAAGCCATGTATGCGGACTTTCTGAGGTTTCTTAATTTGCATCTCAAGTTTAAAGCAGTAGTGCTGTTTCCACATTTCGTTGACCGTCGTTCGCTGATTCGTGCATCAGGTATATTACTTGAGAAGGAGTTTGAGATTCCTGTGCACAAAGGCCTTACGAGATATATTGTTCTTCTTTCAAGAAAGCACCAGTAGTAAGAAAGCAGTAAGAAAATAGCAGCAGTATCACGGCCGCCGCCGTTCAGCTTCAAGAATTAGTTTCTTTTCAACACGCGCTACAACCTGCCGTATCGTATGCACCGCATCCGGATTTGCCGAGATCGAATCAATGCCTTGCTTGACGAGAAACTCGGCCATCTCTGGCCGGGAGCCGGCTTGTCCGCAGATGCTGGTCGTCACGCCGTATTTTTTGCACACGGAGATGACTTGCGCGATCTCTCCAAGGACAGCAGGATGCATTTCGTCAAAATGTTTGGAAACACGTGCATTGTTTCGGTCCAGCCCAAGCGTCATCTGCGTCAGATCGTTGGTTCCAAATGATACAAATGACACTTTTTCTTTACAGATGTCCTCCATGATCCAGCAGGATGCAGGCGTTTCACACATTACGCCGAACTCGACGTCGACGCAGGGCTCCATGCCCACTTCGCGCATGATTTCTTTTGCGTGTGCTACTTCGCTTGCACGAATGACAAATGGTATCATTATGCCCACGTTCGTGTGCCCTTGTTCACGGAGTTGTTTGATTGCTTTAAATTCTGCTCGCAGTATGCGTGGTTCATCAAGGCATCGTCGGATGCCGTGCCACCCGATCATAGGGTCAGTCTCGTGCGGTTCGTGGTCTCCTCCTTTTAGGTTTCGATATTCGTCACTGCGAAGATCCGAGGTGCGCACCCAGACTGGTTTTCCCCTGAATGCAGTTGCGATTTTTTCGATGTTTGTGACAAGCATCTGAGTGTATTCGTCGTCATTGTTTTGCCGGATGTACTCTGCTGGATGGACGCCGTTCATGGCGATCATGATTTCAAGCCGTACAAGCCCCACGCCATCCGCTCCGGTTGCTGCTGCTTGTTCAGCGTGCGTGGGCAGATCCATGACAACTTTGACTTGGGTTGCGGTGAGTTCTTCTTCTCGAGCAATGTGCTCCTCTTTAGTCGGCACGTATGCCGTGACTGCTTCTTGCGGTGGCGTGATTACTCCTTCGTATACAATACCGCGCGTGGCATGTACAGTTATCATAAGTCCATCGCTTAGTGTTGTGGTAGCTGTTTCAGTGCCTACTATGCAGGGTATTCCCATCTCGCGTGAGACGATCGCAGCATGGCACGTCATGCCCCCTTCGTCGGTCACGATCGCAGCCGCGCGTTCCATTGCAGGGACCATGTCGGGAGTGGTCATAGTTGTGACAAGGACGTCTCCTTTCTTGATCTTGCCTAACTCGCTTGGGTCGTGGACAATGACGACGCCTCCAGAGGCAACACCGGGTGATGCGGAGTCCCCATGGAGAATTATTTTTGCGCTCAAGAAGGGATCAGACGCTTGTGATTTTTTTTCCGCCAGTTTCTTAATCGTGGTGATTGCTCGTGATTGAACGATGAATATTTTTTTGTTTTCCATCGCCCATTCAATGTCTTGCGGTTTTCCATAATGGTCTTCGATTCTTTTAGCAAGCGTCGCGAGGGTGAGGATCTGCTGTTCAGAGAGGATTTGTTTGCTTTGCATCTCCGGAGTTATGTTGTTTTTGACGTTTTGTCCTGTTCGTGGATCGAGAAAAAGCCCCCAGAGTTGCTTCTTGACTTCGATTTTGGTAATTTTCATCGTGTCTTTGTCAACGATGTAGAGGTTGGGGTTGACCGCGCCAGACACTATTGCTTCACCAAGGCCGTACCCGGCTTCAATGACGACCTCATCAAGATTGTTCGAGACGGGGTTTGCGCTAAACATTATTCCCGACGCTTCAGAGTTGACCATGCGCTGCACGACTACGCAGATGAGGACTTGCATATGGTCAAACTTGTTCTTCATGCGGTAGTAGGTCGCGCGAGCCGTGAAGAGCGATGCCCAGCAGGCGCGTGTTGCTTGAACTACTTCATTGTCACCTCTAACATTGAGAAAGGTTGCTTGTTGTCCCGCAAAGCTTGCCTGCGGAAGGTCTTCAGCGGTAGCGCTTGAGCGCACTGCGACAAAGGGGTCGACGGATTGCCGCAGAGTCATTACACTGATGTCCCCCTGCAGTTTGATCTCATTGTATGAATTCTTGATATCCGTTGCAATGTCGTCCGGCATCTGCGCCGACATTATAAGCTGCTGCACTTCATTTGATTTTGCCTGAAGAAGGTCGTTGTTTTCGTAATCGGTAATTTGTACAAGAGTGCTTTTGATTTTGTCGTAGAGCCCTGTGCGATCAATGAATTCTTTGTACGTTTGTGCACTAACGATGAATCCCGATGGTACAGGCAGCCCAAGCCGAAACATCTCTCCCAAGTTCGCTCCTTTGCCTCCTGCGATTGGGATGTCGTCTTTTGCGATCTCCTTGAACCAGAAGATACGTTTTTTTGCCTGCTTAGAACTTGGCATATTTAACCTCTCTTTTCTGAACCTCTTTTCTTTTGTTAGTGTATTTTGTTAGCGTATATACTTCTGGCGTGTCGGTATATAAAGTTTGCCTCCAAATGGGCTCTGTCCCGAATCTCGCTTACGCTCGGCCGCTGCACCGCTCGCTGTGAACATCTCCGGCGATCTTGTCGCCGAGAGGATGTTTAAGCAACCTGTTTATCGTTTCAGCTCGCAGGGTGGCAGCGGCACATTCGGGACAGAGCCCTCTAAATGGCGTTATTGAAAAGCTCGACCAGCACAGTCAGCACCACCGCCTTTCTGCGAGAGATAGAAGTGACACGTGTGCGCCGACAAGGAGGCTGCCTCGGGATTACGTAAGTGGGCTGCCGAAGGCATGCCTGCTCTTGAGCTGATAAGAGCTATGCTCTTATTGCGGAGGTGATGAGTGGCGCGTCGAGCGCCGCGTGCCAGCGAGATTTATGACTGAGCTGGCTAAAGCGCGTGCTTGATAAGATCTGATTTTGTGACGATGCCAACAATTGCCCCTTTCTTGGCGACGATCGCCATCGGGTACTGGACCATAAGCGCATGAAGAACCGAGAGGAGGGTTTCCTCCGAAACGATCGGCGGAGTGTCAGTCATGATATCTTTTGCCCGCAGCGTCTTGAAGTTTTCGCATGCGATGCTTTCGACGATCTCGCGTTCAGTGATCATACCGATGATCTGGCGGTGTTCTAGCACTGGAATCTGCGAGATGGACTTGGTGTTCATGAGCTTTGCAATCTGAAATACAAGCATCCCTGGGTCTACAGTCACCACGTGCGTGTTCATGACGTCCTTCGCGCACAATTGCGGAGTGTTTGAGAGCCGCTCGATCGCTGCAAATATTTGCTGGACTCGCGAGTAGGTTGGATCGATCGCTTCCGCTTCAATCTTTGCGATGAGAGACTGGCTTACGCCTGCTTGTTTTGCGAATTCGGTCTGCGTCAGCCCAAGCTGTTTTCGTATTGCTCCAAGCAGCTTAAGATCAGTTTGCATAGCAGGAGCAGAATAAGTTCATTATATAAATATTCCGAATGGAATTGATGCCTGGCTGCTTTTTTCGTATTTGTTTAGCAGCGTCGTCACCGACCTGCGAGCTAACGGCTTTCACATCGTCTCGCACGACTCTCGGTTCGGTAAGCGGCTTAACTTACACAGCGAGCGTCGTGGCGACGCTGCGATGTGAGTAGCTAAACAAATACATTTTTTCTTGTTTGCTCGTATTTGTTTATCAGCATCGATACCGACTTGGCTGACGGCAAATCAAATCAAGTCGCATAAGTCGCAGCATTCTAGGTTATTTACTCGCCGTAACATGCACGGCGAGCGTCATGGCGGCGCTGCGATAGAATCGCTAAACAAATGCTGACGTTTATTGCGCATCAAGAGGAACTTCACTGCCGACGTGCTCTGGTTTGTGCAGCGCGTGCAGTTTCTGCGCTTCTTGGGCAAGCATCACTGCTTTATCGGTGCGTTCCCAGGTGAAGTCCGAATCATTGCGGCCGAAGTGCCCGTAGCTGGCTGTCTTGCGGTAGATAGGCCGTCGAAGGTCAAGTTTCGTGATGATGTCTGCTGGTTTCACCGGGAAGTGTTTTCGTATCAGCTGCGAAATGACATCTTCATCCACGCGATTCGTGCCAAAGCAATGCACGAGGATCGAGACAGGTTCTGCAACGCCGATCGCATACGCGAGCTGCACTTCACATTTATCTGCGAGGCCCGATGCTACGATATTCTTTGCGATGTACCGTGCAGCGTACGCTGCACTGCGGTCGACCTTGGTCGGGTCTTTTCCAGAGAACGCTCCTCCGCCATGACTGCCGTGCCCTCCGTACGTGTCGACGATGATTTTTCTGCCTGTGATTTCTTCGTGGGTCGCGCTATCTTTATGCTGTGTTGATACGACAACTGTATCGACGCGCAGTGGTTTTCCCTCGTCATACTCGATAGTCACCTGGCTTTTGGCGTCAGGACGAAGGTATGGCAGGGTCCCGTCCCGGCGCAATTCGCGCAATTTTAGTAGGATTTTGTGCGCGAGCATGATAGGCAATGGCATGAGCTCTGGCGTCTCATTTGTCGCGTAGCCAAACATTAATCCTTGATCACCCGCTCCTTGTTCTTTGAAGAGCCCTTCGCCTTCGGTGACTCCTTGAGAGATGTCTGGGCTTTGTTCGCGGATGAAGACAAGGACATCGCACGTGTCACCGTCAAATCCTGTATCTGGCGTGTACCCGATTCCTTTTACTATATTGCGCACGACTTGTTCGAAATTGATTGCCGCCTTCGTCGTGACCTCTCCCGCGACGACGACGCGATTGTCTTTGACGAGTGTTTCGATCGCAACTCGTCCGTATGGATCCTGTGCATATATCGCGTCCAGGATTCCATCACTAACTTGATCACAGACTTTGTCTGGATGTCCTTCACTCACGCTTTCGCTTGTGAATAAGTATCGCCCTTTTTTTGTATGTACCATTATTGCACCCCGCTTTTGCTCGTTTCTTAGACTTTTAGATTTTTTGTGATGGTCTCTTCCCGTCTTTTATAAATACTTGTGCAAGAATTATTCTGTTTGGAATACGTCTCTTCTGGGCAAGAATGCAATTAATAATAAAAAAGTATTTGTTTAGCAGCGTCGCCACCGACCTGCGAGCTAACGGCTTTCACATCGTCTCGCACGATTCTCGGTTCGGTAAGCGGCTTAACTTACACAGCGAGCGTCGTGGCGACGCTGCGATGTGAGTAGCTAAACAAATAC